>CAYWFP010000031.1:0-35474 GCA_964457365.1 uncultured Planctomycetaceae bacterium | reverse complement strand
GCAGGCGCTCCCGGCATGGACGGCATGGGAGGCATGGGCGGCATGGGCGGCATGATGTAACCCATCGCCTTATCGTCGGTACTATGCGACGGAGCGCCCTTGGCGGCGCTCCGTTTTTTCTCTCCGTCACGATCAATAAGCCGAATCGTTTAATACGTATATCGTTTGAATGCGCGTTATTGCGCGGAAAATCGCAGCGACAGATGCTGCAGTGTATGGATGCAGCGAATCTATTTTCTCGATTAACGAAACTTTACCCTTGCATTTGCGGCTGGGATATGGTTGTAATATATCCGTCAACCTATTCGTATATAACGGTTTAAGTTGACCGGTCCGGCGGAGGTGCGGTTTTGATCCCAAGCGTTTTGTATAATCCGAAAGCGGCAAGACGCTTTCCGATCGTCCTGGTCTGGGCGATTGTGTGGCTGTGCATGGTGGGGCCGGACCTTCGGGCCGAAGAGGGCGGAACGCCCGGCGTCTTCGACGTGGAGGAGATTTACAAAGACAACACGCCGTCGAAACGAAAACTGAAAGGCCAGCACCGCAAGGTCCGCGAGGTGGTCAACAAGCGCCTGCAGCAGGCGCAGGTGCTGTACAAGCTCGGCCGCTACGAGCAGTGTGTCGAGTTGTGCGAAGAGATTCTGCTGCTCGATCCTTCCAGCGACAGCGCCCGCCGCCTGCAACACCAGGCCAACAAGGCCAAATCGCGCAATCGACGGGAGAACCTGATCGAGGACGAACGGGTCAAAGAGGACCAGATGTTCCTCGACACCATGAAAGATGCAACACGAACCCCCGAGCGCGGGCCGACGAAGTACCGCCCCAAGCCGGTGACCGACCAGGACATGCCCTTCGCGCGCACGCCCGAGGACTATCAGGCCGCACAGCAGACGCTGTCGGCGGTCATCCCCGAACTGAGCCTCTCCGACGCGGATCTGAACTTCGTGCTCCAGCTTCTCTTCCGCACTACCGGCGTCAACATCGTCTACAAGCCCGAGGACGTCGTCGGTGACACGGTCACCATACACGGGCGCAACATGAGCCTGCGCGAGATTCTGGATTTCCTCTCCCGCAGCGTCGGGATCAAGTATTCGCTCGAGGGGAAGACGGTGTGGGTCTACAAGGGCGGGGAGGAGCCCGATCCGGAGGACTCCGCCCGCGCCATGTTCACCTCCAAGATCATCCCGCTCTACTACTGCCTTACGCCTTCGGTCGATAACATCGAGGATACCGAGGCCAGCGGCGTCTCCGGCGCGGAGGAGACGGCTGTCGACGAGGAAGGCTACGGACTGGGCGAGGTGCCGAGTGACCTGGAGGCGTTCATGACCTGGGCGGAGCAGAACTGGCCCGGTTGGCCGCCCGAGTCGCGCTGGTACCTGGACAAGAAGCTCAACCGCCTGATCATCATCAGCACCCCGTCGATCATCGAGGAGGTGGAGAAGGTGGTGAAGATGCTCGACGTGCCGCCGATCCAGATCAGCATCACCGCGCGCTTCATCACCATCACCGAGAACGCGCTGGAGAACCTCGGCATCGACTGGAACCTGACGCCGACGGACGATCACAACGTCCGCAAGATCGACCAGAAGTTCACCGTGCAGACCTCCAACCAGGCGGTCTCGCTGAACCCGGTGGACGCCTTGGGCAACGCCCTCACCCCTTCCTTCAACCTCCAGGGCCTGGCGGTGCTCAACACGCGCCAGCTCAACATCACCCTGCAGGCGCTGAAGTCCACGACCGAATCGAAGGTACTGACCGCGCCGCAGGTGATGGCATACAACCACCGTCTCGGCATTATCCGCAAGACCGAGACGTTCCGCTACGCCACCGATATCGAGACCATCACTGACACCACCACCACCGACACCAGCAGCACCTCCACCACCACGCTGATCCCGCAATTCGACGGCGAGGAGGACATCGGTATCCGCCTCTACGTCCGTCCCTCGGTGGGCGCGGACCTGAAGACCGTCGGGCTCTGGGTCAAGCCGATCATCACCGCCCGCACCGGCTGGATCGATCGCGACATCATCGTCACCACCTCGTCCGACGCCGCCGGCAGCCCCAGCAACAGCGAGATCTACAACCTGCCCCTGCCGCTGTTCGAGACGCAGACGATCATGGCCAACGCGGCGGTCAACGACGGCCACACGCTGGTTATCGGCGGACTGTACGAGGACGCGGTGAGCAAGAACAAGCGCGCGGTGCCCGGCGTCAGCCGCATCCCGGTTCTGGGGCATCTCTTCAAGTCGAAGAACGACGCATCCGCGCGGTCGTATCTGCTGATCTTCGTCACCGCCAGGATCATCAGGCCGGACAACGGCCGCTACATCGACGGTCCGGAGCGGCACCGGCGTTGGGACGACGAAGGGCTGAACAGCTATCTCGAGAACACGCGCCTGCCGCCGCGACCGTGAAGCGGACCGCCGCGCGTTTTTCCGTCGATTCGTCGCACCTTTTCGCCCTGCCGGACGTATAGGAATATAGAGGATCCTCGCGGGCGGGTGCCCGCCGGCAGGACAGGCCATGGCTTCGCTCGTCACCGCCATCGATATCGGCGCCAACAACGTCAAGATCGTCTCGTTGCGTAAGACCGGCAAAGGCCTGCGTCTCGTCGGCGCGGGCATCGGCTCGGTCGCCAACCTCGACCGCGGCAGCTCGCGTTACATCGATGCCATGGCCAAGGTGATCAAGCGGACGATCCGCGAGAACGGCATCCCCCTCGGCGAGGTAGTGGTGGGGCTGCCCGGCCGCGGCACCATGATCCGCTACGTCGCGATGCCGGTCATGCCGCCGTGGAAGCTCGATCTGGCCATGAGTTACGAGGTCGAGGAGCAGGTCGGCACCATCGAGGGTGGCGTCGAGCAGATCTCCTACGACTACGCCCGCCTCAACATCCACGGCTTCGACGAGGACCAGTTGCCGCTGATGCTGGCGCTGGCGCAGATGCCGATGGTCGAGGAACGCCTGGCTATCGCCAAGCAGGGCGCCCGCCGCGCCGAGGAGGTGGACCTGCAGGCGCTGGGCGCGTTCAACCTCTTCCGCTTATCGCCGCAGTGCCAGGAGGAGGAGATCAGCCTGCTTCTGGACATCGGCGCGGAGGAGTCGCATCTCTCGATGCAGCGCGGGGAGGATCTCTTCTTCGTCCGTACCATCGCCAGCGGCGGGCGGCGCAACACCCAGGTGATTCAGAAGGCCTTCAGCATCTCCGCGGAGCAGGCCGAGGAGTTGAAGCTCTCCACCGCGCGCCTGCTCTCGGCGAAGGAACTGGAGAACCAGTCCGAGCAGGTGACGAAGATCCACCAGGTCTGCTTCCGCGAGGTGGGCGGGCTCTGTCAGTCGATCCGCGGTTCGCTGCAGTTTTTCTACAATACCTACAAGACGCACAGCCTCAAGCCGACCAAGCTCTATATCACCGGCGGCGGATCCTTGATTCCCGGCTTGGAGGAGGCGGTCGGCCAGCGACTCCGCATGGATGTGGAGCGCTTCGATCCGGTCGCGGGACTGCAGGTCCAGTCCGGGCGCGTGCAGCAAGCGCTCGACGAGGACGGCGGCGCGCATCTGGCCACTGCCGCGGGCCTGGCCGCGGGGCGCCTCGGCGAGGGCGTCCGCCTCTCGCTGTTGCCGAAGCAGGTCAAGGAGCGGCGCGATTTCTGGAGCCGCAGGGTCTTCGCCTACTATGTCGCGGCGTTGATGCTGCTGATGCTCGGTCTGCTGATCTACCACGCCCGGCGCGACGCGCATTACCGGCAGGAACGCAACAGCCTCTGGCGCGGTCAACTCGCGGCGGCGGAGAAGAAACACGCGGAGTTCGAGACTCTCGAGACGCGCAACCGCCGCCTGGCGGTCAAGGCGAACGACCTTACGCGGCGCGAGCAGTCCGGACTCGACCTGGCGCGTTGCCTGTTGCTGCTGCGCACGTTGACGCCCGAGAACATCTTCTTCACCCGCTTCACCACTGCCGGGTATATTCAGGCGGAGGCCCCCGGCTCGGGAGCGCGTTTCGACACGACCTTCCAGGGCCGGCGCCAAGCGCTTCTCGTCGGCCATGTTCTCGCCGGTCGGGACAAGAAGACCGGGAAACCGGAGGGGGAGGTGGGGCTGCTGGACCATCTGGACCGTTTCCGCCGCGTGCTGCTGGAGCAGGCGGCGATCAAGGACGTGGAGATGATGCGCGCGGAGTTCGTTCCGGAGCGGACCGAACAGCTCGAAGCGCTTTTCCGCCCGGAGCTGATGGACGGCCGGAGACAGAAGGAGCCTCCGCCGTTGCCGGGCGCGACGCTCTCGTTCATCCTGCGCGTCACGCTCGAGGAGTAGCAATGCCGTTCTACGAGCGCCACAGGCACCTGATCATGATCCTCGGCGGTTTCCTGCTGCTGCTGGGGGCGCTGCGGCTGTTTCTGCTCGGGGATTATTACGAGACGGCCGTCCGCATGGACCGCGAGTTCGACGGCGAAATCCAGAAACGCATCGAGAAGCTGTGCAACACCTCCGCACCGGCGCTGGTCGACTACCTCAACCGGCAGTACGAAAACGCCAATGTCGAACTCGAGCGGCGGCTGGAAGCGTTGGAGCAGCAGCGGCACTTCGAATTCGCCTCCGAGAAGAAGCCGCTCATCCCCGAATCGATGCACGCGCCGACGTATGTCCGCCAGCAGTTGCGCCTCGCGCGCGACGATATGGACAAGAAGCTAGGCACCTTCAAGCGCGTCCAACTCGGCGACGAGGCGAAGACGCTGGGCATGAACCTTCCCGAGGAGACGGACGAGACGGTCAAGCGCGACCTGGAATGGATGCGGCAGATCATCGCCCTGCGGCGGTTCGTCGACGCGTTGCTGGAGGTGCCCGAGGATCCGCAGGACAAGCCGGCGCTGCTGGCGCTGCACACGATCAAACCGTTGGATACGGTCAAGACCGGGACGCCCCCGACCTTCATGCGCGAATACCGGGTGGAGGCGGAGATCACCATCTCGCTCAACGGACTGATGCGGCTGCTGCAGATTTTCTCCCGGCCGAAGACCTTTCACGTCGTCCAGGCCGTAGACGTGCGCAGCACGCCCGAGGTGCGGCTGAGCGATCAGCACCAGACCGTGCCACCCAACCGGCGTACCGGCAAGCTCTGGTACAGTCATTACTACCGCGTGCGGTTGCGGGTGGCGACATTGACGATCATGAGCGAGAAGGACCAGGAGAAGGAACGGCGCAGCCAGGTCAAGCCGCGCCCCAGGAGAATTCACCCCAAGGTGTATTGAGCCGGTTGCGCCGCCGGGTTGGATATGCTAAGCTGGAAAGGGGAGGAGAGGTATGCACGCGCAACGCGCCGAGACCTTCTGGCAGACGTTCCCCTTGGAACGGGCGGCATTTCTGGCGTTTCTGCTGATGGTGAGCATGGCCTTCGTGCGGCTCTACTGGACCGCGCCCCAGCCGGTGGAACTCGTGCCCGCGCGGGCCAAGTCCCACGTCGCCGCACGGCCGCAGAAACCGGAGGCCGGCATCGACGAGAATGCCTTCCTCGCCGCGCGCGACCCGCTGGTGCCGAACCTGCTGTGGAAGGAGCAACTCTTCGCCGTCAGGGAGGTTACTCCGCCGCCACCGCCACCGCCACCGCCGCCCACCCCCGAAGACAACGGCACGGACGGCCAGATCAGCAGCATTCCCCCCAAGCCGACGGAGGTGGTGAAGAAGGTGCCCGAGCCGGTGCCGGAGCCGGAGAAGCCGTTCCCGCTGGCGATCAAGGGGATTATCCGCTTTCCCGAGGACGAGGCGGGATGCCGCGTGGTGGTGCAGGACATGGGCGGCGGCTATCACGAGCTCGAGGTCGGGCAGGAGTGGACCGATGGCGGCGAGGCGGTGAAGCTGATGCGCGTGGAAGGCACCAAGGCGGTCTTCAAGCGCGAGAACGGCAGGATCCACACTCTCGACAACGACTTGATGACCAGGCCGCCCGAGACGGCGACGGCGATGCAGGAGACGCCGGACCTTCCGGCCGATACGCCGCGGCGCACGCCGCGCGGGCAGGAGCCCGAAGGCCGCACGCCCGATATCGCCATCGAAGACGGCGGCGAGGAGAGCGCCGAACCCAAGCGCAAGCCGCCGGCCAATCCCGATACCGTCGAGGATCTGCTCGACAGGCTGAAGGAGCAGGGCAAGGACGGCGGCGGCATTCTCGAGATGTGGGACGACGTCAACTGAGTCCGGCGTTTGTCGCACGACGCTCTCTTCCGTGGAACCGTTCTTATGACACGTCGCGCGGTGTTTCTTTTTCTCCTGCTCTGGTGCGTCGCCGCGGCGCTGCGGGCGGACGAAACCGGGGAGCAGGCGAAGAAGCGCAAACAATTTCGCAAGGCCTACAACACGTCCATCCACGCCGACCGCGCCGAAGCGGTCAAGTTGCTCGAAGGCTGCGACAACGCCGAGGCCGCCGAAGACCTCGTCGACGTGGTGCGCAAGGATCCTTCCGCCTTTGTCGCCCAGGCGGCGGCCAATGTCCTGAGCATGTTCCGCTCCGAGGACGCGGCCCGGCAGATCATGGACGTCGTCGACAATCGCAAGCTCGAGGACGACCGGAGGATCGCGCTGCTCGAGGCGCTCGGCGCGATGCGCCAGATCGCGGCCTACCCCACGTTCGTGAACGCGGCCCGGGAGAAGGAACTTCACCTGCGCATCCTCGGGTGCGAAGGGCTCGGGACGCTGGGCGAGCCGATCCCCGACATCATGACGGTGCTGGAGGAATGCGCCGCCAAAGGCCAGCCGTATCCGCTGCGCCTGACGGCCATCCGGGCGTTGGCGACCATCCCGTCGCGTCGTTCGATGCTGGCGCTGGTCGAGGCGATGGAGACGCCGGGGCGGATCCGGGAGGTGGCCACGCGGGGGATGATGCTGCTGACCGGGAAGCGGGATATCGGCCTCGACCACGACCGCTGGCTGGCGTGGCTGCGTGAGGAGGGCGGCACCTTCGTCATCGATGCCGCGCGCGTCCGCAAGAGCTCGTTGGAGCAGATCTCGTTGCAGGAAATGAACGTCGATGCGTACGACTTCTACGGCATAGACTTCTACGCCAAGCGTGTGCTCTTCGTCATCGACCGCAGCGGCAGCATGACCATCCCGGGCGACCTGAACCAGACGGGGTTCGTGGCGGCCGACATCAGTCGCCTCGAAGCGGTCAAGCGCGAGTTGATCCGCCTGATCGGGCAACTGGATCCGTCGGTGAAGTTCAACATCATCTTCTTCTCCGGCGGCATGCGCGCCTGGGAGCGCGCGCAACTGCACGAAGCCACCGAGGAGAAGAAGAAGGCCGCGATCCGGTTCGTTCAGGGCGTCGACGCCGGCGGCGCGACCCATACCGACAAGGTCATGACCCACGCGCTGCGTTTCTTCGGCGACAAGGAGGAGGTGGAGACGATCTACCTCCTGACCGATGGCGGCCCGTTCCGCGGCGGGCAGTTCCTCGACCTGGACGAGGTGCGCGGCGAGATTCGCGAGGTCAACCGCTTCCGCAAGATGCAGATCAACACCATCGGCTGTTTCTTCGGCGCCGACACCCAGGCGGCGCGGCAATTGGGCGAGCCCAGTCGCGGGGAATTGAGCGACTTTCTGGAGAAGATCGCCAAGGAAAACTGGGGCTTGTTCCTCGAACTGCGGTGATCCCGCCTTACAACGCCTGCTTCAACATCTGCTTGCAGATCGCCAGCGCCTCGCGCATCTGCTCATCGGCAAGCGCACGCTCTCCGGTATGAAGATAGACCGCCAGCATACGCGCGCGCGCAGTCGCACGGTGGACCACTACCGCTTCCACGCCCAGATCATGCGTAATCGTCTCGGCCGCCAGGAAGGCGTGCCTGCGCTTGTGCTGGGGAAAGAGCAGCACCTCGCCGTCGTCGCTGACAAAGGTCCGGGACATCGCTTCTCCTTGCGGGTCAGCATCCTAAACCGGATTTCCCGCGCCGTGTCAAGAAAAAGGCGTTTTGCAAAACGTTTGGAAGCGTCTTTGCAACCACTCTTCGTGTAATGAAAACGATAAGGAGAATGGCTCGCGAAGATAGATTTCTTGCATTTCGGCAATACGAGGTACCGCGCTGGCGTAGCAGGATCGGATGAATTGCGGACAGCGGCTGTCGAAATCCGGACACACGCAGCGCTCCAGGAGGTAGTGATGGCAAGCAATCGTGAAAACGACCCGCCAGCGCAGAATGCCGACCTTCGCCGCTTGCGTGACCAGGCGGAGAATCGACTTCATGGTGACGTGTCCGGGCGCGGCGAGTATGACGCGTTCGAACGCGAGCGCCTGATCCAGGAGTTGCAGGTTCGGCAGATCGAGTTGGAGATCCAGAACGAGGAGTTACGCGCCTCGCAGACGACGGTCGAGACGCTGCATCACCGTTTCTTCAACCTCTTTCTGCTGGCACCGGTCGGTTGTTTTCTGCTCGACGAACGCGGTTTTATTCGCGAAGTCAACCTCTCCGGAGCGGAGTTGCTGCGCCAGTCGCGTGCGCATCTGCAAAACACGCAGTTCTTTAGCTTTCTGTTGGAGGACGACCGCGGACGCTGGGGGCAGTGTTTGAAGAAGATGCTGCGCGAGGACGAGAAAGCCGAGGCGCAACTGCGTCTGGTCCGCGAGAACGGCCTGCACCTGTGGTGCAAGGTCCAGGGAATCGCTTTCCGCGACGATGACCGTTCGGTGCTGGTCTTCCTTACCGATATCAGCAACGTCGTCATGTCCGGCGTTTTCTCCGCGGTGGGGATCGGCCTCTGCGTCACCGACGAGGACGGCCGTCTCGTCAACGTAAACGAGGCGTTCTGCAAGATTTACGGTTACCGGCAAGAGGAGTTGATCGGCCGGGAATTCACCATGCTTCTCGAGCCCGAATACCGCGATTATGCCATGGACCTGCACCGGCGGACGCTCGAGCAAAACGAGGAGCCGCCGACGGTTTGGAGCGTGCGCCGCAAGGACGGGGGCGGACTCCAGGTCGCCATTACCGCCGAGCGCATGCAACTTCCCGACGGCCGCCGCTTCAAGATCACGACCGTCGTCGACGAAACCGCGAAGCGGCAGATGGAGCAGGATCTGATCCGTAACGCTTTCGATGCCGCCAAGAGCCGCAAGCTCGCCGAGCTCATGCAGCGGAAGCGCCTCGGCGAGGTCGGCGCCAAAGGTGGCGAGGAATAACGCCTCTTCTCATGCGGCCGCGGCGTCCGTCCAGCGCGAAGGTGCGATGCCCGCTTGTGGGCGCGAGGCGATCATTTCGATCCCCCGCAAGCCGATTCGGTGGAAGAGGCGTCGCCAGCGTCCCACCGGCCGCGGATCCGCCTCAGGCTTCGGCGACAGATACGCCAGCGCTGCCGCCAGCGCCGGAGCGTCCGCGATACCACCCGCCATCTCCTCGCCCAGCCGTGTCAATATCATGTCGGTCTGTTCGTTTACCTCGTGGTTCTCGATCTCTTCGATAACGCGCAGGTAGATCCCGGTCATTCGCATTTTCCTCCTGTCAGTCTCGAACGTACGATGTCGAAAGTGAGAAAGCAGCGTTCCAGATAAATGCGTTTTCGTAATGCGTTCATATGAGGCCGGTTATGGATTTTGCTGAAAATCCGAGTCGCTGGGATGGAGGTAATTATTGCGCGTGTGGAGCAAAAACTGAACGGTGGGGTTTCGCTCAGGCGAATTCGACCTGTTCGATATGCGTGCGGAAGCGCTCGACCGCCGGGTCGACGCGTTCCATATGTTGCAGCGCTCCGGGCTTGTCCCCGTGGCGGGCGGCGTGTTCGACATCCTCGAAGACCGACTGCAGTTCCACCGCGGCGATAGCGCCGGAAGAGCCTTTAAGGCGGTGCGCGGCGCTGGCGAAGGATTCCAGGTCGTCTCCTTGCGAGGCGGCGCGCAAGGCATCGACTTCCTTGGGCAGGTTTCCCAGGTACTGGTCGAGCAGGCGTTTGAGAAAATCGAGGCGGCCGCGGGTGGCTTTCTTGGCGCGCTCCAGGTCGAAGACGTCTTCGGTCATGAGGTCTCCTACTCGTCCTGGAGATTCTCGCGGGTGTGGACGACCGCCTTCTCCATGGCGAGGAACGCCTCGATGGCCAGCGGGTCGAAGTGCGTGCCGGCGTCGCCGGTGAGGATGTCGCGCGCCTTCTCGTGCGGGAAGGCGTCCTTGTAGACGCGCTTGGTGGTCAGCGCGTCGTAGACGTCGGCCACCGCGACGATGCGTCCGCAGAGGGGGATCTCCTCGCCCTTGAGGCCGTAAGGGTAGCCCTTGCCATTCCACTTCTCGTGGTGGGTGGCGGCGATGTCGCGGGCGATCTGGAGGAACTTGACCTCGGGACGCTCCTTCAGGATCGCGTCGAGCGTGTTGCCACCGACGGTGGTGTGCGTCTTCATCAGGTCGAACTCTTCGTCGGTCAGCTTTCCCGGCTTTTTCAACACCGCGTCGGGGATGGCCACCTTGCCGATATCGTGCAGCGGGCTCGTATCGAAGACCAGTTGCACGAACCCCGCGTCGGCCTCGGGATAGACGCTGTTCTCGTGCATGTACCGTGCGAGGATCTTGGAGTAGGATCGGACGCGCTCGATGTGCATGCCCGTGTCCTCGTCGCGCGATTCGGCCAGCTTCGCCAGGGCGTTGATCAGCAGGTCCCGCGTCTCCAAACCCAGCACGCGCTCGCCCGCGCGCACGCGCACGACCAGTTCCTCCGGGTCGAACGGCTTGGGGATGAAGTCGTCCGCGCCGGCGTTGAGGCCCTCGACGGTATGCTCGCTGTCGCGGTTGCCGGTGAGGAGGATGATGTAGACGTAACCGGAGACCTGCGCCTTGCGGATCTCGCGGCAGAGCGTCACCCCGTCCATCTCCGGCATGTTCCAGTCGGTAATGATCAGTCGATAAGGCTCTTTGTGAAAGAGATCCAGCGCGTCCTTGCCGTTGTTGGCGGTCACCACCTCGTGGCCGCATTCCTCGAGGGTGAACTGGACCATCTGCTGATTGATCGGATCGTCCTCGACGACGAGGATGCGCATGCCGGTTTCGATTCGCTGGGCCGGTCGTTCCAGAGAAGCGGGGCTGGTTTCCATGATCGTCAAACCCGAAAAATCTCGAATAGGTCGGAAGCGCCTGCGGCCTTCCTGGCATGTATGGCAGTAGAACCTCGAAGAACGATACAGTCAAGTTAACCAATATTTAAAAGTCGATTAGAAGGAGCTAGCAAAACAAGCATGTGGCGACAACCTCAAGCGGGGAGCGGATTCCTGTTGCTTGCACGGCCTAACGGCCTTTTAATAAAGACCTGCGGACGAGACTCGACCGGCGCGTTTTTCGAGCGAGATGACGATGAATCACGGCGATGAAGCGATGCGGCTGTTGGCCCCGGCGGGCGACCGGGAGGCGCTGCGGGCGGCGCTCGAAGCCGGCGCGGAGTCGGTCTATTTCGGCCTGACCAGCCTTAATGCCCGTCGGCGCGCGCGCAATATCCCGCCCGGAGAATTGCCGGAGGCGGTGGGGGAGATCCACGCGCACGCCGCGGCGGCGTTTCTGACGCTCAATATCGATCTGGGCGAGCGCGACCTCGGCCGGGCCGCGCGCATGCTGGCGCTGGCGCAGGAGAGCGGGGCCGACGCGGTGATCGTGCGCGATCCGGGGCTCTTGCCGCTGATGAGCCATGTGCCGCGCCTGCAGGCGCATTTCAGCACCCAGGCCGGGATGACCTCGAGCGCGGACATGCGGGCGGCCGCCGCGCTGGGGATGACCGGCGGGGTACTGGCGCGGGAGTTGACGCTGGCGGAGATCGCCGCCGCTTCGGTGGACGGATGCGAGGCCGAGGCGTTCGTTCAGGGGGCTCTCTGCTTCTGCATCTCCGGACGCTGCCTGCTCTCGAGTTGGGGCGGCGGGCGCAGCGGCAACCGCGGCGCCTGCACCAGTCCGTGCCGCGTGCCGTGGACCATCGGCGGCGAAGAGGCCGGCACGCCGCTGGCCATGCACGACCTGGCTGCGCTGAGGCGGTTGCCGGAGCTGGCGCGGGCGGGGGTGAAGCGTTTGAAGATCGAGGGGCGGCTGAAAAACGCCGCCTGGGTGGAGAAGGCGGTCACGCTGTATCGCCGCGTTCTTGCGGGCGAATCCCCGGCGGACATGGCCGGCGAACTGGCCGAACTGGCGCGTTACAGCGGGCGGGATTTGACCGACGGCTATCTCGACGGCGAACGCGACAACCTAACCGGCGAGGCCGGGCGGCCCGAAACGATGGAAACGCAGGCGGCCGGGGACGCTGAGGCGCAACAGGAAAACCTCTACACGATCTCGATCCTGGTCGATGAGCGCGGCATTGCCTGCACGTTCGACGGCGGCGGTTTGCATGAAACGTGGCGGCTGCCGAAGACGAAGATCCGCCGGCCGGAGAAGGCCGTCTCCGTCGCCGATTGCATCGCGCAACTGGCGGACCAGCGGAATGGCGGCTGGCGGTTGGGCGAAGGCCGGGCGAACGAGCCGGAATTCCTGCTCACCCCGCGCGCGGTCAATGCCGTCGCCGACAAGATCTCCGCCTGTATCCATCGCCTCGCCAAAGCGCCGAACAGTCGCGTGGAGATCGATCTGCCGCAGCCGTTGCGCGAGGCGCTCGACCCGCCGCCTCCGCACGCGAGGAATGCGCGCATGCTCGGCGAATCGTGCGACCGCGTACGCCTCTCCCTGGCGCAGTGCGATACGTTTCTGGAGGCGATCCGGCCGACGACGGTGGTGGTCGAGCACGCCGCGGCCGCGGCGGTGGCGAAGCTGGTTTCGCTCTGCGGCCGGGTCGAGCCGATCGTCGCGTTGCCGCCGGTCCTTTTCGAGTCCGACCTGCCGCGGACAATCGATCTGTTGCAGGCGTGCAAGGCCGCGGGCGTGCGCGTGGAGGTGAACAGTTGGGGCGGCTGGTGGCTGGCGCTGGAGATCGGCGTCGAATTCGAGACCGGGCCGCACCTGCCGGTCTTGAATCGCCTCGCCGCGCAGGCGCTTGGCGAGCGGGGCGCGGGCTGCGTGACCTTGTCCCTGGAGGCCGACCGCGAACAGCTCGAGGCGGTGACGAAAGCATGCCCGGCACCGTGTACGCTGATCGTCTACGGCCGGCCGCTGCTCTGCCTGAGCCGGGTGCGGATGCAGCCGGCATGGTTCGGGAAGACCTTCGCCGACCGCCGTGGATTGGAACTGACGCTGCGCGAGGAGGACGGTCTGGCCGCGTTTCGGCCGGTCAGGCCGTTCGACTGGAGTCGCATCCGTAACCGTCGCATCAAGGTGGCGCACCTCGCGGCCGACCTCGTCGCCGCGGCCGACCCGGTGAAGGAGTGGCGCGGCCTGGGCCAGGGCAGGGGCAAGGTGTTTCGGTTCAATTATGATCGCGGGTTGTATTGAGCATCACGGCAAGAGATTCTCTTCCCACCGCTCCGTCTCTGCCGAGTCGCCCCGCAGCAGCGCCGCGAAGGTTTCCAGCGCGTGCCGGGCGTCGCCGAGAAGGTAGCAGAACGCGTCCCAGTTCTCCGAATCCTCGCCGTCGTGGTTGGGTACGACGTGCGCGAAACGCCACGCCTCCTTGAGCTCGGTATAGGCCTTGGTGCAGCGGCGCTCGACCGTTTCGAGATCCTTGAGCGAGAGCTCGCTTTTCTGCTTGCGCGTGCGGCGAAGAAGCTTGCGGCGCATCACGTCGGCGACCAGCGGCTCGAGTCTGGCGTCCTGTTCCTTCAGGTAGAGGATCTCCGCGCGCGAGAGCGGCGCGAGGTAGACGCTCAGCTTCGGCACCTCCTGCAGCGCGGGGTTGGTCAGGAGTGCCGAGCCGACGTAGGCGTTGCCCTCGAACATGGCGTCGCTCTGTTGAAGCTGCCCCTTCAGCTCCTCGATGTCCAGCGCCTGCAGGTCGCCGCGGACGTCGAAGAGGGCGTAGCGCTTGTCGTCGCCGAGTTTCTCGATCTGCTCCCGCGTACGAAAGTGATAGTCCACGCCGTCCCGCTCGCCCGGGCGCGGGTCGCGGTCGTTGTACAGCACCAGGAAGTCGAGTCTGTTCGACAGCTCGGGGTAGAAGCGCGCCAGCGCCTTGCGCAGCGGACTCTTGCCAGCGCAGGAAGGTCCGCTCAAGATGACCAGTCGGTGTTCGCCCATCGCCGCCCTTTCGTATCGAGAGGTGGCCCGCCGTCAGCATAGCGCCGACGGCGGCGGACGGCAAGGATGGAAAGCGTCGGCGAGACGTTACCGCGCGTAGCCGCTGTCGCCGGTGTACGATTCGAGCAGGCGGACGAAGCCGTCGTAACGTTCGGCGGCGAGGCGGCGCGTATCGTCGGAGAGGTGCTGCATGCGCGCGGCGGCGGCGGCGGCGATCTCGTCGCGGCGTTGTCGCAGGTGCGCGTACCATGCCTGCCCGGCCAGCGACGCCGAAGCGTGGCAGTCGGCGGCATAGTGGCGGAAGGCCGCGTGCTGTTCGGCGAAGAACGACTCCAGCGCCGCCAGCTCCTCGGTCTTCGTGTGAAGTTCGGCGACGAAGCTCTCGTAACGGCCGGCGGCCAGCACGCGCGCGTGGTGCGAGAGCCGCCGCCAATTTCGCCGCGCGCGACGGGCGATGCGTCGGCGGCGTCGGAACACCTCCGCGAGCGCCTGCTGTCCCAGTACGCCGGCGGCGTCGCGGCAGTGGGAGAGCGCTGTGGCGTAGTCGCGCACCGCCGCCTCGAAAGCGAGCCGCTCCTTGTGCAGGATCCGCTCCATCTTCTCGACCTCGAAGGCGTTGCGCGTGATAGCGCGGTAGTGGTGGCCCTGGATGACATGGCTGACGGCGTAGACGAAGCACTCGGGCTTCTTCCAGGCCGTGCCGAGCAGATACTTGATCGCGTTCCAGCCGTAGCGCTTGAACGGCAGTGTCGGCAGCAGTCGCAAGAAGACGCCCACGCGCCACGAATCGATCGGCCCGGTGTCGATGCGCTCGGTCAGGGCCGTGCCGTAGCGGGCGCGGAAGGTGCGGCAGCGGTCGAAGTAGCTCTTCAGGTCCGGCGGGTAGATCGTCCGCAGAATGCGCTTGTAGTCGGCGAGCACCTGTTCGGGCGGCCGCTTGGTGCGGAAGTTGACCTCGAACGTATGGGTGTTGTTGCCGGTGCTCTCCTTCAGCAGCCGCTCCTCGCGCACGAGCCGGTCGTGGAGGTCGGTCTCGGGCATGGCCGTCAGGACGCCGAGCATTGCGATTGGCAGGCCGCACTCGTTCAGCGCGCCGATCATGCGGTCGGCGATGTCGTCGGGGTCGGCGTCGAAGCCGAGGATGAACCCGGCCGTCACTTCGATGCCGTGCGCCTGGATGGTGCGGACGCGCTCGGCGATGCTGCGGGTGGTGTTGATGTGTTTGCGCGTCTCCCTGAGGCTCTCCTCGACCGGGGTCTCGATACCGATGAAAGCGACGTTGAGTTGCGCGCGATAGAAGCCCTCGAGCAGTTCCGGGTCGTCCGCGAGCGTCAGCGTCGCCTCGGTGATGAAGTCGAAGGGGTAGCCGCGCTCGCGCTGCCAGGCGCCCAGGGCGTGGAGGATATCCTTGCAGCGGCGCTTGTCGCCGATGAAGTTGTCGTCGACGATGAAGACGGAGTTGCGCCAGCCCAGTTCGTACAGCGCCTCGAGCTCGTCCAGGATCTTCTGCGCCGACTTGCAGCGCGGCTTGCGCCCGAAGCGCCGCCAGATATCGCAGAACTCGCAGCCGACGGGGCAGCCGCGCGAGCTCTGCACCGCCATGCTCTTGTAGGCGTTCATTTCCAGCAGGTCGAAACGCGGCACCGGAGTCGTCTCCATCGCCGGGCGCTCCTCAGCCTGCGCGATATCGGCGTCGTCGCCGAAGAACGCGCACAGCGCATCGGCGTGCGTCCGGTCGACGGGGCGGGCGTAAGCCTTGCGCGGGCGCCCGGCGAGAAGGTCGTCGAAGACCTGCTGCATCAGCGGTTCGGCTTCGCCGATGACGAAGTGGTCCACGCCCGGCAGGTTGGCGTAGCTGCTCGATGGGTGTGGCCCGCCGGCCACCACCGGCAGCCCCGCGGCGTTGGCGCGGACGATCACCTCGCGCAGCGACCGGTCCTGTACGATCATGGCCGAGACGAAGAGGTAGTCGGCCCAGTCCAGATCGGCGTTTTCGAGCGCGGCGACGTTCAGGTCCACCAGCCGCATCGGGGTTTCCTGCGGCAGCATCGCCGCGATGGTGCAGAGGCCCAGCGGCGGCAGCAGGCATTTCTTGTTCAGCAGGTGCAGCGCGGTATCGAAGCTCCAGTACGTGCCGCCGGGCATCTGTGGGTAGACCAGCAGGATCTTCGGCAGTCGAGCGGCCGGACTGCATTCGGTATAACTCGTTATCATATGGCTCCTCGATTCTCTCCTTCTCGCGCTTTCAGGCTACGATTTCGCCCGTGGAAAGTCCAGCCAATTCACTCGGGCGCTTCGCTGGCGGCGACGGTTGATCGTATAACCGCTATCGCATTACGGGATAAGAAGTTCGGAAGAAGTTGCGGACAGGAAAAAAACGTCGATTCAAGACCCCAGCAGGGCGAAACGCGCGATATCGCCGCTGTAGATGGCGCTGGGGATCACCTCGCATTCGGCCCAGCAGCCCGGGCAGCGATCGACCCAGGCGCGCTGCCGGGTGGCGCAGTCGCCCTGCCAGATCCGGGCGAAATCGTTCGCGAGCAGGTTGCCGACGATGGCGGTGTTGAACTGGCAGACCGGGACGTCGCCGCCCGGGAGCAGCCGGATATGGCTGCGCAGCGCCGCGCAGCGCGGGTTGGGCCGCGGCTTGGCTTCACCCGCGAGGCGTGCGCGCAGACCCTCCAGGTAATACCGTTTTCCGAGCCGCAAGAGCAGGCTGCGGATGCGGCGCGTCGCTGCCAGTTCCGTTTCGGTAAACCCGAGGCAGTCGCAGCCGTGGAGCGAGCGGTGCAGCGGATAACCCGTGGCCATGGTCAGATCGCCCGCGGCTTTCCCGCGGCGCTCGGCGCCGTACATGGCCGAATCCTCGTAGGCCAGTACCGTCTGCACGTCGACGCCTCTCTCTCCCAGTCGCCGTTTGAGTTCGTCGCTTTCGCTCAATGATGCGGGCGAGATCACGGTATGGTTGGCCGAAACCTCGAGTCCATGGCGTGCGCGCAGGCCGACCAGCAGATCGAGCGTGGTCATGGCCTGCTCGAAGCGGACGGCTTTGCCGCGGTTGGCGTCGTGCGTTGCTTCCAGCCCGTCGAAGCTGATCATGAACCGCAGGCGCCTAGGGCGGGAGAATTTCCCGACAAACGTCTCGATCCGGTCGGGGAGCGAGCCGTTGGTGCTGATATGGATCACCGCCGGATCCGAGGTCTGCAGCACCGCCTCGGCCAGTTCCGCGAAGTCCGGGCGCAGGAACGGTTCGCCGCCCGAGAGGCGCACCACGTCCAGTGACCCGATGCGGCCGAAGACGGTGCCCACTTCATCCGGCGTCAATTCCTTTCCGGGATCGATCGCGTAGCTGTCGCACATCCTGCAGCGGGCATTGCAGCGGTAAGTGACCAGATAGGTGCACCACGACGGGGCGGGGACGCCGCCGCGGCGGTTCACGGCGATACTGCGCAGCAGGCGGAGGATTCTCATGTCGACGAGAGTTCCGGCGCGGGTTCGGCATCGCGCTCGGCGGCGAGTTCGCGCATGAAGGTTTCGATCGCTTCGATCGCTTCGGCGCTGCCGTCGGCGCTGACGTGGCGGAGGTTGTCGCGATACGTCTTCTCGGCGTCCAGGAAGTTCCGGATCGACTCGATGCAGACGTCCTTGAGCGCGATCTGCCGGCCGATGCCCAGGTCTTCCAGCGCCCCGGCGTTGAGCCGCTGCTCGACCGTCTTCTCGGGAATGACCAGCATCGGTTTGCCGAAGTAGACCGCCTCGCCGACGAGCTGATTGCCGGCGGTGGAGAGCACGGCCCGGGCGCTGGCCAGGTCCTCGACGAACGGCAGGTTGCTCAAGGGGCGGAAGGTCAGGTTGTCGTAGCTGCGGCGCTGGTCGGCGCCGTAGATGCGTACCGGGATCTCCAGTCCGTGCAGCGCCTGTTCGATGCGCGGGGTGAACTGATGCTGTCCCTTGTTCAGATAGACCAGCAGGTGTTCGCCGCGCGTAGGCTTCGTTTGCGTGATCTCCGGGCGCAGCAGCGTGCCGACCAGGCGGACGCCGTCGAACTTGGGCGGACGGCGGTAGAAGCTCGAGACGACCGCGCGGTCGGGGCGACCCATCAGGTAGCGGTAAGTCCACATTTCGAGGAAGAGATCGATCTTGTCGCGCCAGGAAACTTTCGGCGTGCAATAGACGAGAATGCCGAAGTGGTTGAAAGCGATGCGCGGAATGCCCAGTTGCCCGGCCGCGCGCAAGCTCCAGACCTCGGCGTCGCTGATAACGACGTCGGGTTTGAAATGTTCAAGAATTTCACATACGTTCTCGAACGACGGTCCGTTCATGTAAAGATCAAGGAAAGACGGGAAATTCCGGGCAATTGTCTGGCGGGTGGAGCGTTCCGACTTATTGCCGTAATAGTAACGCAGTGTCGGTATCCGTTGGACCATGTAATCGGGGCAGAGCAGGTCGTAGGCGTCACCACCGGCGAGGATCAGAATGTCATGCCGTTTCTTGAGTTCCGGGAGAACCGCCAGCGCGCGTGTAGCGTGGCCGCGGCCGTATCCGTGAATGCCGTAAGCAATCCGCATCGCGATTCCCTTCGCCGCTGAAGGCGTTTGTTTGTCTTTCTCCCCAACACATCCATTCATAGTGCAAAAGTTTACATGCATCAAGTGAAAATGATATAAAGGTAGTATCGAAATTTGCGGCTTGATTTCATGATATTTCTGTGTTAAGTGTTTTTGTCTTCATTGTTAGCGGATTGCATCAACCTGCGCCGGGAATCGCTGGTTCGGAATTGCATTTTTCGCCGGTATAGCTAGTATTGGGCGCGGTGTTAATGCAGAATTAACGTGTGCTATAGAGGTAATATCAGCATACTCGCACTACGTGCCGCGCGATTTTCGTCTATCGACTTAGCTGGATATCGCTTACGCTTTTTTTGGGGGGGGGGGAGCGCGCCATGGCGGTGACCGTGAAGGCAGCAACTGTCGATTCGGAAATGCCGAAGATCGAGAAAGACAATCCCCTGCTTGAGGAAGCGGTTCATCAGACCTCCAAACTGAGTTACCGGGCTTTGTCCGAGCGACTCTTCACCGCCTGGTTCAAGGGTTTCTTCTACAATCAGATCTGGGAAGACCCGCGCGTCGACATGGAAGCGCTGGAGTTGAATACCGAAAGCCGTGTATTCACCATATCGTCCGCGGGGTGCAACGTGCTCAACTACCTCGTGCGTGAACCCGCGGTGATCATGGCCGTCGACTTCAATCCCAATCACATCTATCTGACGCGCCTGAAGCTGACGGCGCTGCAGGCCTTGCCCACCTACGAGGATTTCTTCACCTTCTTCGGCTGCGCCAACTGTGCGCGCAACCGCGAGAACTATTACAACTACATCTGCGGCCGGCTCGACGCGGCGACGCGCTATTTCTGGGAAGGCGGCTCGTGGCTGCGGATGCAGTTCCGGGGCCCGCGCATCAACTACTTCACCAAGAACTTCTACGATTACGCCCGTCTGGGCTACTTCATCCGCTTCATCCACGGTCTGGCCAAGCTGGCCAAGGGCGATCCGAAGGAGTTGCTTCTGGCGCAGACGCCCGAGGAGCAGCAGCGCGTCTTCGAGGAGTACGTTTCGCCCTGGTTCGACCACTGGGTGGTGCAGATGGTCGGCCGGCTGCCGTTTCTGCTGTTCGGCATCGGCATCCCGCCGCGGCAGCTCGAGCACCTCAAGCGCGAGTCGAACGGGCAGATCCTGGAGGTGTACCGCGAGCGGCTGCGCAAACTCGCGTGCGACCACCCCGTCAGCGACAATTACTTCTCCTGGCAGGCGTTCGGCCGGCAGTACGACCTCGAGCAGCGCTCGGCGCTGCCGGAGTACCTCAAGGAGGAGAACTACGAAATCATCAAGCGCGCGGCGGTCAACGTAGAGACCGAGATCAACTCCGTCCACGCCGTTCTGGGCCGCATGGCGGAGAACAGCCTCGACCGCTTCGTCTTCCTCGACGCACAGGATTGGATGAAGCCCGATCAGATCGAAGCGCTCTGGCGCGAGATCGACCGCGTCGGCAAGCCGGGCACGCGCATCATCTTCCGCACCGCGTCGAGCCAGTCGCCGGTGGAGGAGGCGCTCTCGCCCGAGACGCGCGGCCGCTTCGTCTACCTGCGCGAACTGGGCGTGCAGTTGCTGTCCAAGGACCGCGCGGCTATCTACGGCGGCTTCCACATCTACGTGAAGCCGTCCTGAGCCCGTACCCGATCCCCGCGGAGCCGGCATGAACCACGTCCAGTTGATGGACAGGATCTACCGTTACCAGCGGTATATCTACGACGCCACGCGCAAGCACTTTCTCCTCGGCCGCGACCGACTGCTGCAGATGATGGCGGTGCGGTCCGGCGAGGGTGTCCTGGAGATGGGCGCCGGCACGGCCCGGAATCTCATGCTCCTGCACAGGCGCTGCCCCGGCGCGGAGTATTTCGGTCTCGACGCCTCGCACGAAATGATCGAATACGCCAGAGGCAAGCTCGCCGCGCGCGGCATCGGGAATATCCGCCTCACTCAGTGCCTCGCCGAGCGGTTGGATCACCGCCAGACCTTCGGCCGCGACGAACCTTTCGACAAGATCTTCTTCTCGTACTCGCTGTCGATGATCCCGCCGTGGAAGGAGGCGCTGCAAGCGGCGATGCGCAACCTGAAGCCCGGCGGGACGATCTACATCGTGGACTTCTGGGACCAGGGCGGTCTGCCGGGCTGGTTTCGGCGGCTCCTGACGTGGTGGCTGGCGCTCTTTCACGTCAAGCACGAGCCGGCGCTGATCGAGGAACTGCAGCGCTTGGACCGGGAAGGGCAGGCAACGCTGGATTTGATCGCCCATCGCCGTCGCTATACCTTCCTCGCGAAGCTGAGCGCGATCCGCCTCGAATCTTCAGACAAGCCGGAGTCCACGGGCGAGACGGTCGCCGCGCACGAAGCGTGAAGGCGCCGGCGGCGACGGCCCGCCTGCTTCGTCGGCGTCTTGCCCCGACCGCTCGGGTCGCGGCTGCACCGCCGCCTGGCATCGGAACTGTCGGCGCGCCGAGCGAAATCCCGATCTTATTGCTTAACGGGTCCTTAACGGGGCCTTAGCCCACGTCCTGGGTCTCGTAGATCTCGATCCAGCGGCGCCAGCTCCGGCGGCTCTCCAGGTCGATGGCGGTGACGACGACGAGGTAGCGGTTGGGGACGAAGGGCTTGCGCCGCAGCGGCATATTGGCCTCCTGCGGGGTGCGGCTGCCTTTTCGGTTGTTGCAGCGCGAGCAGGAAGCGACGACGTTGGTCCAGTCGTGGCGCCCGCCGCGGCTGGTGGGCAGGATGTGGTCGATGGTGCCCGAGGAGGTGGTGAGCTGACGGTTGCAGTACTGGCACTCGTGGTTGTCCCGCCGCAGCACGTTCTCCTTGTTGACCGAGAGCTTCTTGTACGGCAGGTGGACGTATTCCATCAACACCAGCACCGTCGGGAGGCGGAAGACGCCGCCGACGGTGGGGATCTCGTATTCCTCTTCGTGGGAGCTCGGACGGCGGGCCTTGCCCTGCAGGAAGAGAACACAAGCCCTGCGCCAGGAAATCACGCTGATGATTTCCTCGCTGGCATTGAGGAGCAGCACTTTCCTGCCGGCTGCCACGAAATGCCCCTTGGCTTGCGTTACCTTTCGTCCAGTCGCGCTTGTTCCAAACAAGCAGGCGTTATTGTGCAGAAAATCCGCCGCTTTTGAACCCCATTAATAGCAAATTAACAAACTTCCCGCAAGCCCCGTCCGGGGGCGCGAGCGGAATTCCCGGCGAGGGTTGTCCGGAGGTCAGTACTTGCCGAAGTCCCGGTCGTCGAGCGCGATCGTTTCCTGCGCTTCCGCGGCCTGTCCCCACGCCCCGGCGGGAGCCGGAGGCTGCGGCGTCGGCGGTGTCGGCGTCGGCGCGGGCAGCGAAGCATAGACGCCCGAGTCCATGATCTGGCCGGCGTGGAATTGCTGGCGGATCTCGTCGCGCAGGCGGAAGCGCGTCAGGATGCCCTGCAGTTCGCGCGCGCGGCCCGAGAGTTCCTGCGAGGCCGAGGCGGTCTCCTCGGCCGTGGCCGTGTTGCGCTGGGTCACCTCGTCGATCTGCGCGAGGCCCTCGTTGACCTGGCCGATGCCCTGTGCCTGCTCGTTGCTGGCCGCGGCGATCTCGCTGACGAGGTTGGCGGCCTCGCCGACGCTGGCCTCAATCTCCTCCAGCGCCGAGGCGGTGCGGTTGGCGATCTCGTTGCCGTTCTGCACGCGCTGGATCGACTCCTCGATCAGCCCCGAGGTTTCGTTGGCGGCCTTGGCGCTGCGGGCGGCGAGGTTGCGCACCTCCTCGGCCACCACCGCGAAGCCCTTGCCGTGACGCCCCGCGCGCGCGGCCTCGACCGCGGCGTTCAGCGCCAGCAGGTTGGTCTGGAAGGCGATGTCGTCGATGACCTTGATGATCTTGCTGATCTCCTGGCTCGAGGAGATGATCTTCTCCATCGCCTCCATCATCTCTTTCATCTGGCTGTTGCCCCGGAGCGCCGAGTCGCGCACGGCGCCGACGAGGGTGTTGGCCTGATCGGCGTTCTCGGCGTTGGTCTTGGTCTGCTGGCTGATCTGGGTCATGCTCGAGCTTATCTGCTCGATCGAGGCGGCCTGGCTCATGGCGCCGTTGGAGAGGGAGTTGCTGGAACTGTTGATCTGCTGCGCGCCTTCGGTGACGCGGTCGGAGGAGACGCTGACCTGGCCGATGATCTTCGTCAGCGCGCCCACCATCCGCTGTAGTGCCAGGCCCAGCGTGTCGCGCGCGGATGCGGGCGTGGCGTCGACGGTCAGGTCGCCGCCGGCGATGGTCTCGGCGAGTTGTGCTTTCTGTTCGATGCCGTCGAGGAGCGCGTTGACGCTGTCGCAGACCTCGCCGATCTCGTTCCCCTTGCGCTTCTGCGGCCGCAGCGAACAGTCGCGCGTCTGGGCGACGTCAGCGAGTGTGTTGCGGATGTCGTGAAGCGGCGCGATCAGGACCCGTTGCAGCAGGATCGAGACGGCGACGAGGAGTACGGCGTTGAGGATGACGATCTGCCAGATCACGCCGCTGAGAATGCCGCTGAGTTGATTGCGGACAAGGCGGTCGTCCATATAGATCTCGACGGCGCCGAGGGGGATGATCTCGCCGAAGATCTTCTTCTGGAAGTCCTGCGCCGCGTCGGGCTCGCCCGCGGGCGGCTGCTCGATGGCCACCGACTTCCAGTCTTCCTCGTCGCGGCCGAGGGCGATCGGCTCCCCGTCCTCCATGCGCACGTAGATCGACGCGACGTTGGGATTGTTCATCTCCGACTCGAGGCTGCGCGCGATATCGGCGGCCTGATAGTTGTACATCGCCTCGGGCAGCGTCTGCTCCATGCGCTGGAGGATCTGGGTCTTCTGCTCCTCGAGCCGGGCGTAGAGCTTCGCGCGTTCCTGCCAGTAGTTGAACGCGCCCATCAGCGCCAGCACGACGGTGGAGATCAACACGAACCACAGCAGCAATTCCGCGCGCAAGCTTTTCATCGGTTTCTCCAGTCGTCACGTTCGCGGCCGCCGAAGCGGCGCGCGTTGCGGTTCGATCCGCTACCGCATCGCGGCCTTGGCAGAAGCGTAGGCAAGAAACGATTTTGCACAAGGGGGTTAATAAATATCTAATTAGGATATAACGCGATCGCATGATTCCGTTCCCGAAACGACACCCTCGACTTCTCCCGGATCGAGGCCGGGCGGCCGGCGTTGCGCCCCGATCCGTTCAGCCTGTCGGACGCGTTCTTCCGGCAAGCGTCCGATCAACTGGACGCGGTGGAGAAATCGTTGTATAATCGCAACGCCAACGGTGCCGACCGGGCCGCGCATTCGCTCAAAGGCCCGGCGTCCCCGTCGTCGCGCAGGACCGAGACGAAAAGGAGCGACGATGCGCCTGCTGGTAGCGGAGGACGATCTCACCACGCGCCTGGTCATGAGCCGGACGCTGGAGAAGTGGGGCTACGAGGTCGAGGTGGTCGACAACGGCGAGGCCGCGCTGGCGGTGCTCACCGGCGACGATCCCCCGCGCGTGGCCATCCTCGACTGGATGATGCCCAAGTGCGACGGCGTGGCGGTCTGCCAGGGGTTGCAGACGGTCGAGGGTCCGCTGATCTACACCATCCTCCTGACGGCGAAGAACCAGACGGAGGATCTGGTCTACGCGCTCGAGAACGGCGCGCACGACTTCCACACCAAGCCGGTCAACACGGCCGTGCTGCGCAGCCGCATCGAGGTCGGCCGCCGACTGATCGAGTCCGACGACAAGCTGCAGCAGTACGCCAACCACATGGAGCGGCTCGCGGAGGAGCGCGCCAAGGCGCTGGTCCACTCCGACCGGTTGGCCATGCTCGGCACCCTCTCCGCGGGCATCGCCCACGAGATCAAGAACCCCGTCACCTTCATTTCCTGCAGCGCCGAGATCATCGCCTCGCGCTGGCCCACGCTCGCGAACTGCGTGGCGGCGTGCACGGCGGCGAACCCCGTCGACGAGGCCGATATCAAGAAGGCCCTGAACGACATCAACGCCTGCCTCAAGCACATCGACGAGGGCGCTCGGCGCGTCACCGAGATCGTCAAGACGATGAAGGGCTTCTCGCGCCGCAGCGAGGAGGGCCTGAAGCCGGTGAATCTCAACGACTGCGTGCACAACGCTCTCGAGCTCTGCCACAACGCCATGCACCGCGTCAATGTCGAGGCAGACCTGGCCGAGAAGTTGTCCGAATTTTCCGGCAACCCGCAGCAGATCGAGCAGGTCCTGGTCAATCTCTTCGTCAACGCGCGCGACGCCATGGAGCCCGAGGGCGGCACGCTCGCCGTCACCACCCGCGCCTTGCCCTCGGCGGTAGGCATCGTTGTCGAGGACTCCGGCACCGGCATTCCCGCGCCCGTGCTCGAAAGAATCTGGGATCCGTTCTTTACCACCAAGGACGCGGAGAAGGGCACCGGCCTGGGCATGTCGATCAGCAAGGGTATCGTCGAGGAGCACGGCGGCTCTATCGCCGTCAGTAACCGCGACGAAGGCGGCGCGCGCTTCACTCTCTCCTTTCCGCTGGGGCCGGTCGAGACGCCGGCCGAGCGGATCACCCGCGAGACGTTCCGGCCGCTGCAGGGGAAGTAGGCGCTATTTCCGCGCGGCCTGCGCCGTGTCCGCAGACGGCTTCTCCGGCGCGGGCTTGCCCAAGGCCAACAGCAGCACCCCGCCCAGCGCGAAGGCCAGGGCGATCCGGGTCAGGCGGGTGAACGGTTCGCGCAGCCAGAGGGCGCTGTAGAGTGTGAAGGCCGTCACCAGCGTGCCGACGCCGATGGGGAAGACCAGCCCCGCCAGCCCCACGCCGGCCATGCGGTCGAGCGTCAGGAAGAGCCCCTTGAACGCCAGCAGCGCCAGCACGACGTAGACCAGCGCGAAGCGGAGCGTCTCGCGCCCGGGGCGGCGGCGGGTCAGGAGCGAGAAGGCGACGTGCGTCAGACATGCGGCGGTCAGCGCGACGGCCGGACGGAGATTGGCGACGTCGCGCCAGCCGTCGGCCTCCCATCGGGAACTGACGGAAAAGAGCGTCTGCGCCGCGCCGAGGATGCAGAAGGCCAGCAGCACCACCGGCAGCCAGCTCGCCGACGCCTCCGTCTCGCGGTTGCGTTGCTCGCGCTGCAACGCCATCGCCGCGATCGCCGCCAGCACGCAGCCGACGCCGATCCAGCCACTCCAGTGCACCGCCTCCCGCCAGATCAGCACCGAGGCCAGGAAAGGGACGACCATCGCCGACTGCACCAGCGCCATCGACATGCCGTTGTGGCCGCGGCGCATCGACTCGACGATGAGGATGGCCGCGCCGCCGTTGACCGCGCCGGCCAGAGCCGCCCAGAAGACCAGTTCGCCCCCGCGCGGGATATCGCCGCGCAGCAGCACCGGCCAATCCACCAGCAGCGCCCAGGCCGCGACCGAGCCGAAGGTCGTGCCGAGGGCGAAGAAGGGGATGATCGGCGTGCGCGTGGCCGCCACGCGGCTGCCCGTGACGCCGAGGGTGAACCAGATCAGCCCCAGCAGGATGTTCAGGGAGAGCGCTTCGAGCATGGCGTGACCTTCGGGAGGCGGTCTCGTCCGGATGCAACGGGGACAGCATACGCGCCCGCATTCAAGGCGCAAGCCTTTTTGCCGACGGCCACCGGAACGGGGAGAGAGGTGCCTCGCGGGAGTAGTCAGCAGGAGACTTCGCGCCCGTCGGCGCTGTGCCCGGTCGCGTCGGGCAGGTCGATGCGGAAATACTCGCGCAGCACGTGTTCGATCCCGCCCCGGTACAGCGGCGGCACCACCGCATCGGCGTATTCGCGCAGTTCCGGCGAGCCGTTCTCGACGGCCAGGCCGGCCCCGGCCGTCTGCAGCATCTGCCGGTCGTTCATGCCGTCGCCCACGGCGACCCACGCCGCCGGCGGAATTCCCAGTCGCGCGCCCAGGTCCTTCAGCGCCTCGCCCTTGCTCGTCCGCGGCGGCAGCAGCTCGATGAAGCGGCTGCTGCTGGTGGTCAGACTCGCCTCGCGGCGAAAGCGCGCGTGCATCGGCTCGAAGAGCGCCGGCACCTCCTCGGGTGTCTTGGCGATGCAGAGCAGCTTCGCGGGGCTCTCCTCCGGCCACGCTTCGTCCTCGTCCAGCAGGTGCAGCGCCACCTTGAAATAGTCGGCGTACCAGCGCGCCAACTCGTTGTCGCGGAAGACGTAGAGCTTGTCCTCGAAGTAAGCGTTGACGTGCAGGTCGGTCCGGCGACAGTAGTCGATGATCGCCCGCGCCACCGTTACGCCGAGGCGTTTCTCGCTCAACGGAGCTTGGCCGGGGAGTTGGATCTTGCCGCCGTTGTAGCTGACGATCGGCGTATCGAGCGCGAGGGTGTTCCAGTGCGGCTCGATCGCCGGATGCATGCGGCCGGAGAAGAGGAAGACCGCCACGCCGGCAGCGCATGCGCGCTCGACCGCCGCCGCGACGCGGGGTTCGATCTCTCCGGTCTCGTTGAGCAGCGTCCCGTCGAGATCCAGCGCCAGCGCCTTGCAGGCGGTCATTTGCGCGCGTTTTTTTTCGGCTTCGGCACCGAGCCTTTGCGTAGCCGGCGCTTGCGCGGTTTGCCGCGACCGGTGGCGTGTGGCTTGCATTGCGAATGGGCCATGATGCCTCCTGTGCTTGCCGGTGATACAGTCGCCATTCCGCCCGGCATGGACGGCCCAGAAGCATAACGCCCGCGAATGCCGTTGTCAAGTCAACCCGGCAAGCCGTGGCGTGGCGCGCGCAGCCGGCGCTCCGTTTCGCCTCGCAGGGCGGCGCGCGCGTCGATCAACCGAAAGCGGAAAGAAAGGTGAAATGGCGAAGGAAACGGAAAAAAAATTGCGAATCACTGGCGTAAGATTTCAGGTGCGTCAAGTGCCTGGTCCGTAACGTTACACCCGCCCGCCCGAAAGCGGTCGGATTTTGCGGATCTATGTAACGCTTTTTTTATTAGGAGGTTACGGAATTGAATGGCAATCGGTGCAAACGGGACGCAGCGGGGATGGCGCAAACAAGGAGGATATCCCATGCCCGAAGTCCGCTATCAACTTTGACTGAACAGGGAAGTTTCTATCAAAAAAAGGCTTGCATGGATATCCACTTTTTTCGTATAAAGTTTACCCATTCGGTTCGGCAACGATTTCATTGGAACCTTGCTAGCCTGCTCGGTGTTTTTCGCGAATTGCGTTGGGGAGCGCAGTGGTTGGTGACACCGGGCCATGGGGGGGTCTGACATGGGCACAGTGCAACAAAAAGTCGAGGGAATCTCTGCGCGCCAGGCCGAACGCTGGCGCCGTGAGGTGGAAGAGAAGCGCGAGGAGCTGTTCCGCCGCAACTGGAAGAACCGGCGCAACATTCCCATTCTCAAATCCAAGGGCGAAGCCGAGATGTTCCAGTTCATCATCGAATGGTGCGACGAGTATGATGAACTGGTCGATCGGAACCTTGAGCGCCGCCGGCTGGACAAGCTGATGGAGCTCGGCCTCGACGTCAACGCACCGCGGGAAGACCAGCCGCTGGTCGTCTGAAACGAAGAGAGCGCCCGGGCGACCGGGCGCGCTTTTGTTTGCCGTGTGCAACAAGCGCCGTGTCGTTGCGCAAAATGCATGAGTGCAACAGAATATTCACCCGTCGGCCTAGAATTCGCTTGCGGATGAAGATATGGCACGAGCCTCTGGCAAACCGGAAATGCGCCGATAAGTATTCGGTATTTTGAAATGCACGATGGAGCGGACAGAGTCGAAGCGTCTGCCGCACGGCGCCGATTTCAACCGTTTCCGGTATTATCCCGCAATGATTCAGGGGCGGCAATTGTGGATTGCCGCAATCGCAACAACCTGCCCGCGCTTATCTTTCGTCTTTTCGCCCGGAATTCCTGAACGATTCGTCGTTTTCGTGCGTTCTATGGGATGAATGCCTGATGTGCAGGCGACGAGGACGGAATGATGTACGCGAAACCGGTTGCCGCGCGCTTACGCTGCCGCGAATGCGGAAACGAGGAGCACGATGTCGTGTTGGCGCCGTACGAATCGACGCTCTGCCGCGAATGCGGCTCGTCGAGGTTGACGCGGATCGTGGCGCTGCGGGAGAAGGCCGCGCCGCTCTGGCAGCCGGCCGTATCTGCATAACCGAACGGGAAGAATATGGGCAGGCGACGCAGTCGGAGCAAGGCAACGGGAACGCGCAGCGAGGGGGGGCGATCCGGCGAGGGCAAGGAGCGCCGTGCCCGCGCGCCGCGCAGGTCGAACAGCAACCAGACGATCATGCTCGTCTCGCTCGGCGCGGTCATTGTCGGCGGGGTGATCCTGGTGGCGGCGATCTCGCAACCCCAGCCCGATCCGCTGCCGTCGGCCGATACCCCAGTCACGCCGCAGCAGGCGGTGATCCGTACTCAACCCGCCGTCACCGCCACTCCCGCCCCAGCGCCGACACCCAGGGCCAAGCCCGCGCCCGCGCCCGTGCCCGCGCCGACGCTCGGGCCGGGGCTCCTGAACGATGGCCCGCCGAAGAATAAGCCGCGCCGACCCGCGCGCAACACCGCCTCGTCCGAGAGCGAAGAAAACGCCCCGAATATGCATGCGGTGCCCGATCGCGGCAATACCCGGGGGCTGGGACTTTTACAGCCGAGCGACGGCTCCGCCAAAAGGACGCCGCGTTCGACCGTCGCACCCGATCCGGTCGAGGAACCGGAAGACGAGCCTGCCGAAGAAGAACCCAAAGAAGATTTCGAGAACGCGCTCGAAGGGGCGCTGTAGCGCTTGTGTCCGCCCCGTTCATGGAGTACCCTTCCGTATATGGGAGGGTGATGAATGTCGTTCCGTATCATTCCTAACGTCTGCCCGCGTAAAAGCCAGATCAAGCTGCTCCTTGCGCCGGTGGTGCTGGGGTATGCCTTCATCGGGTTTCATTCCCTGGTGGTTTATGAACGCACGATCATGAACCGACGGCATTGCTTTTCGATGTTCACGCTGGCGCAGGTTGCGCAAGAATTGGAGACGTTCAGGACTCAGAACCGGCGTTATCCGCTTGACGCACAGGAGATGACATCTATTCATTGCCGCGCGACCGGAAAAGACGCTTTTGTTTTCAAAGAGCTCCCGGAATTGGAATTTCGCTATCTTTCCAAAGGCGGCCTGAAGTATGTCATTCTCGGGTTCACTCCGGAGGGACCGATTCTCAAGTTCTTGCACCGGAACAGGAGAATGCCTCGGGTACTGGTTACGCTCAACAGCGAATCACGTTTTCCCGATTCCGTCTCGAGGCCTGACGAGCACGACATACGCGCCGCGCTGGCGCCGGTCATGGCAAGCGAAAACAGCTCGGCGAAGCCATAAGCCCTTGCCCCAATCCTTCTCCCGCGTCATAATCGCCTCTTACGGGATCCGGTCGCGGTTGGCGAAGGCCGGCGCGGACCGGTTGGCCCCGGCAGAGGGGAGATGCGATGAGCACCATCGTGGTCACCGACATTGAATACGCCAAGGGCGAGGCCGTCTTCGCCGCCGAATCCGACTGCGTGGCCGCGCCGGCGGAGGAGCATGCGCTGGCGCAGGCGTGTCGCAATCATGACGCGAAGGTGGCGATCGTCGGCACGAACGAATACTGCGGGGCGTTGTACGAGGCGCTCGCCGGCGGGTTGATCGCCCGCTTCGGCGTCGGTACCGACGGCATCGATTTCGAACAGGCGCGCGCGCACGACGTGCTCGTGGTCAATATGCCCGGAACGCTCGACCGCTCGGTGGCCGAGCATGCGGTCTGGCTGATGGGCGCGCTCGCCCGGCACGTGGCCTGGCTGCACGGCCGGACCGTTGCCGGCGCTTTCCACGGCGAGATGGGGGTTGAACTCCACGGCCGCACGCTGGGGCTGATCGGCTTCGGCGGGATCGGCCGCGCGGTGGCCCGCATCGCCGGTCACGGCCTGGGCATGCGCGTTGTCGCCGTCGACAGGATGCCGCTGAAGGAGTTGGCCGCGCGCGAGAAGCTGACGCAGATCGGATGGCTACGCATGCGCGGGTTGGCGGATTATGCCATCGACGCCGACGCGGTGTTGGGTGCGGCGGACTTCGTCTCGCTGCATCTGCCGGTGACGCACGAGACGCGCGACTGGCTGAACGTCGAGCGGATATATCGCATGAAAGCCGGCGCGTACCTGGTCAATACCGCGCGCGGTGCCTTGGTGGACGAGGCCGCGCTCTACCGGGGGTTGCACGAGGGGCATCTCGAGGCCGCCGGCCTCGACGTCTACGCGCACGAGCCTTACGTGCCGATCGCGCCGGAGATGGATCTGCGTACGCTGCCCAACGTGGTCATGACGCCGCACGTCGGCTCCAATACCGTGGACGCCAACGCCCGCATGGCCGCGGCCGCGCTCGAAAATGCCAAAGCGTTTCTTAGGACCCGTTAAGCAATAAGTTCGGGATTCTGAAATTAGGTTCTTCCGCGGGTCCTTACCGCGCCCATGCCGGGCGACCTGAACGACGCGTGGAAGAAAGGCCACTCAGGGCTGGATGAAGAGACCGCGATGCAGGCGTACAAGCTGGGAATCAACGTGATGCGCTACGCATTCGTCCATTATCTATCATATTCGAATTCCGTCACTTGATATCCGGCAATATATACACGCTCAAGATGGCGCCTTGTCCGATAGGGAGTGATTATGCGGCGCTGAGGATTGCGTGGCATCCGATCGGCCGAGTTAAGGGGGCGAACCGCGCGAAGGGGGAGATGCCGGATTGATTTTCCGAGAACGAAGCGGAAGAAGAGTCGCGTGTCACAGTTCGTACGCCCTCCGGCTTCACATCCGGAGGGCGTTTTTACAATCCTGCAAGCTGACCGAGATTGATCGCGGGCTCCTCGCAGAGTTGGGCTTCGCGCAGCACTTCGGTGGTGATGTAATCCAGGGGGAAGGAGGAAGGCAATCCGCATTCGATGAGGAACCGCGCCAGTTGCGCGTATTGTCGCCGATATTCCTCCCGATCCGCTACGGGAATGGGATGCCCGATCTTCGCACGATCCAGCTTGAATACAGCGGTCAAGGAGCCGTTGGCGTTGATGGAGCCGATCAGGTTGAACTCGCTCGGGCCGATGTCGATGTCGTAATGGTACGTCCGCTGGCCGTTCAGGAAGTTCGGCATAATGCCGAAGTGGAACGTCTGGCCGTCCACTCGGCTCTTGAACAGGTAGCCGCCTTTCTCCTTGACGATATCTGGCGTAGACATGGCCTTCGCCAGAAAGGCCAGATCCTTCGCCGAGACGGCCTCACCGTTGAGCATGACGGCATTCATGAACCTATCCCCGCTTACGACTGGAGAGGAGGACCACATCCCGCAACTGCTCGGCATTGGCCGCTTCCATCCATCGTTTCTGGAAATCCGTCTCTTGCACCACATGGGCGATGGCGACGAGGGCGCGAAGATGGTAGGGCCGCTCGTCGTGGGAGCCGATCAGGACGAACGCCGTGTGAACGGGCGGATGGAATTGTGAGAACACCGCCCCCGACCGGCAGCGCACGAGCGCCAATTCGAAGATGCCTTCTCCTTCCACGACGACATGCTGGATGGCCAATCCCGGCTGGATAACCGTACTGGAATCGGCCTCGCGTTCGATCAATAGATCCCGGAGCTCTTCGGCCGACAGGTTCAAACGCGGGCCGAGGGATTCGCCGATGCGCTGGAACAGACCGGCCGCATCCACTTCCTGCTCGATATCGATTACGGGGGCGTTCCGGACAAGAAGGTCGAAGCGGTCGGCCTCCATCTCGTCCCGTTCCAGGCAGATCTGGACCAGTTTGTCTTCCAGCCCCGTGCGCTTGATATGCTTGGAAAGGATGCCCTTGACCGGGTAGGCCACAGCCGATTCGCGGTCGATGCGCGGCTGCACATAGGCGATATACCAGATGCTGGCGACGGCAAGAAAAGCGCTGGTCACCAACAGCGGCACCAGTCCCATTTCAGCAATTAGAAAGAGATAGAGCAGAATGGCGGCCCCGGGCAGCCACGGGCAGCGCGGCATCCGGAAAGAGGGGGCGTAGCCGGCGATCCGGCTGTGGCGCATGACGATCACCGAGATGTTGATCAGCACCAGCGAGATCAGCAGCATGGTCGAGGCCGTCTTCACCAGATCCTCGACGGAAAGGAAAGCGACAACGAGGAGCATCATCGAGGAGGTGACCAGCACCGCCACGGCGGGTGTGCCGTAACGCGGATGAATACGGGAGAACCGGGCAGGCAAGAGGCCGTCATGGCTCATGGCTAGAGGAGAACGTGATGCCGAGAGAATGCCCGCGTTGCCGGTGGTGGCATAGGCGAGAAGGCTGCCGATTCCGATGACGATGAGCCCGGTCCGGCCCCAGAGAACGGCGTTGCGGCCGCCTTCGAGCGCCAACTCGACAATCTTCTTGGGATCGAAATAGTCCGGGTTGGGTGCGAAGGATGCACCGACCGTGTGCTCGATGCCCTGATCGACGGGGAGGATGCTGAGGTAGCCCGTCCCGCTCAGCCGCCCCGTATGGATCAGCCAATTCAATGCGCCCAGCACTCGGTTGGACCGATCCGACGCCGCATAGATCCGGTCCACCACATCGGCTCCCGGCAGATGAAGTTGTTCCTTCGGAATGCTCTTACAAGTACGGTTGAGCAGGCCTTCGGCCTGGTCGCCTAGGAAATCTCGAATCGCGCTAATCAAAGCCTCCTTCGCAGAGGAATATAAGACAGGCCAAACGACGAAGACTGCCCCACCCGTACCCCTTCCCTCCATAATAAGGCAAGATGCAGACCAGACTCGCCAAGAAAACTCAAAGTTCGCGCTGGCCATGCATTTCACGGAAAAGCCGTGGATACAAGAATAGGCAACAAGGTCCAAAAGCCGGGGTCCCAATACAATGGCATAAAGCTAAGCTATAAGTAAGATTAAAGCCGGGGGTTCCAGCGCCGATGGAAGAGATGTAGAAGTCAACTTCTGTCGGATTGAAGGCTTTCCCATGAGTATCCGCAATGACGGCGGGGATTTCAAGCGGCAATGGGAAAATGTACAGGTGGCGGCGTTTGCGCCGTACCTGTCGGACGCCGATATCGAAGCGGCGTGTCAGGCACTTGGACACCGCTGGCGGTCGTCCGTCTTCCCCTCCTCCGGCCGTGGTCCGTTCGCGGGTGGGCCGTGCGCTCTCGCCCGACCGGGAAGCCGCATCAACTTTGGCCGGATAGCTTCCATGGGGCTATGAATGAGGACTGCATTCACCTCTGCCGAAAGTGCGAAAAATTCTAGACGGAATTCTTGGGGGCTCTCGCGCGCGGCTGTAACTACCGTCGGCATACGGCCTCTCTCCGTTACAGCCGCATTTACAGACCGGGCGATCCACCTTAAGCCACCCCGGCTTCTGTATGACAAGCCAGCCGCATCAAATTACCAAAGCGTATGGAGAGTGAAATCGGCAGGCGCTATCTGCGCGATTTCATCCTTGTAATTAGTATTCATAATAAGAATGTCGCCGCCGGAAATCATTTTGAGTGCCGATGGAGACTCGATTTCATGGCCTGATCCGAATATATATTTGTTTTTTAGATTCGGATTTATATCGATCAGATATCTTATGTATTTGCGTGCGGGATCGATTGTATTGGCATAACATGGACCGCCTCCGACCCCGCCCCAGCAGATCAGTCCGGGATGATTTTCAACAAACCATCGTTCCGAGTCGATGCGAACGTCGAAGTGGCCGAAATTCGGAGAAATGCCCATTACGGAAAATCCGCCGTTCGAAAAAGACGTATTGCCAGGGGCCGTTAGGTCGCCTGCCTTTGCAAGAACGAACTGATTGGTATTTTGTGATGTGTATTGGTGGATAGCCTTCGGATAAAGCGCAAGCAGGCTCTCCCGTGTAAAATACGAGCAATGCCCGTGGTATATGTTCCAAAAGGCTTTATGTTGAAAACTCCATTCAAAAGCAGGTACGTCTAGATATAACATGCACTTCTCCCCGAAGACGTCACGAAACAATTCAAGCAGTTTTCGGAAATCCGGAATATGTTCGAGAACATGTCGCATGATTACGAGTTCGGCATTGATATTATCATATTTTTCAGAAAAATAATCGCTAATTATATATGGCTTCGAGCCGGAATATGTCGGTTCAAAACCGATTGCATCAGCGCCGGCATTTCTTAATTTATCGAGTAGAAAGCCGCTGCCACAACCGATCTCCACGATTTTGCTATTTAACAGCCCGTGAGATCCGATCCAAACGACTAGATTATCGAAATTGCTTGAACATACAGTGGAGTATGAAAGGTCGAATCGATAGTTCGCGTCGTGCTTCGTGTCTTCGATACGAAAATCATCATTCCAGGCGAAACCGCAGTTCAGACACATGCGTAAGTTCAGGCGAACACGTTTGACGCCCTCGGCGGTCAGTCTGTCCAAGGCACAAGAACCATAGAGTGCCGGCATATAGTTCCGCGAATATACGACGGGGCATTCCATGCATCCGCAACAACCGCAGGGCGTCTTCTGCGTATCGGTCTGCCGTCGATTGGGCGCACTCATAGTCTCCCCCTCTTCCTTCTCGGAGGCCGGAATGCCCATCGACCACAACCGACACATGAGTCTTGAATGGGGCGCTGGCATTCATACGGAACGTAAGAGCTCGGCGAAGTTTAATGCCGTGTGCCGCTATGGATACATTTAGCAATCGACGAGTTCGGTATGTCGTTCATGCTCGAGTTAAAACTGAATAACGAAGCTAAGGACCCGTTAAGCAATAAGATCGGGATTTCGCTCGGCGCGCCGACGGTCCG
>CAYWFP010000030.1:0-36059 GCA_964457365.1 uncultured Planctomycetaceae bacterium | reverse complement strand
GCACCTCGACGTCATGCTCGGCCGGCTCAAGCGCCGCTTCGGCCTCGAGGTGGATACGAAGCCGCCGAAGATCCCCTACCTCGAGACCATCACCGGCAGCGCCGAGGGCAGCTACCGCCACAAGAAGCAGACCGGCGGCGCGGGGCAGTTCGCCGAGGTGCATATCCGCCTCAAGCCCAACGAACGCGGTGCCGGCTTCGAGTTCGTCAACGCCATCGTCGGCGGCGTGATCTCCGGGTCGTTCATCCCTTCGGTGGAGAAGGGTATCCGCAAGGCGATGGATAAGGGCCCCGTCGCGGGCTACCCCGTCGTCGACGTCGTCGCCGAGCTCTTCTTCGGCAAGGAGCACCCCGTCGACTCGAAGGACATCGCCTTCCAGATCGCCGGCGAGCAGGCCTTCAAAGAGATCTCGCAGAAGTGCAAGCCCGTGCTGCTGGAGCCGGTGGTCAACATGGAGATCGTCGCCCCGGTGCAGTACACCGGCGACATCTCCGGCGATATCGCCACCCGGCGCGGCCGGCCGACGGGAATGGAGCAGATGGGCGCGCTGCAGGTGCTGAAGGCGCAGGTGCCGCTGGCGGAGGTGATGGACTACGGCAGCACCCTCAGCGCCATCAGCCAGGGCGAGGGCGATTACGGCATGGAACTGTCGCATTACGAATCCGTGCCCGGCAACGTGGCCGAGCAGGTGGTGGCCAAGGCCAAGGCCATGGCCGAGGCGGAACACTAAAAGGAACGCGGATCTCGATATCCGGTCCGGACCGGTGCCGATCGAGGTCTTGTCGATTTGCGAAAGCACGAGGAGTCAGGACGATGAAGGCCGATATTCACCCCAAAGCCACGGAGACCACGGTGCGCTGCGCCTGCGGCATGGAGATGACGGTGCTCTCCACCAGACCGGAGATCAGTATCACCATCTGCAGCAAATGCCACCCCTACTTCACCGGCAAGCAGAAGTTCGTCGATACCGCCGGGCGGATCGAGAAGTTCCAGAAACGCTTCGGCGTCGAAGAGACCAAGGAAGCCGCGAAGAAGAAGGTCAAGAGCAAGAAGGCCATGAAGCGCGAACAGGCGCAGGCTGCTTTCAAGGCGCGCAAGGAGGCCGAGAAGGAAGCGGCCAAGAAGATGCAGGCCGAGGCGGCCAAGAAAGGCAAGGACACCAAGAAGACGTCCGAGGAGAAGGGCGAGGCCGCGGGCGATACCGGCGGCGAGAAAACCGGAGGCGACGCCCCCAAGGCGTAGGCCCGGTACTCGTCCGCGCGTGACGCCGGCTCGGGTGCGGGCCGGCGTCGTCTTATGCGTCTTATGCGGGAAAACGGAACCAGAGCATGCTGGATGCGAACCTGAAACAGAAGCTCGACGAGCGTCTGCAGCGTTTCGAGGAGTTCGAGGCCAAGATCAACTCCCCCGCCGGATCGTCCGATCCGCGCCTGCCGGACTGGCTGCGCGAGTGCGGTTCGCTGCGCGAAAGTATGGAAAAATATCGCAAATATATCGACCTCTGCGGCGAGCTCGAGGAGAACCGCGCGCTCGCCGAGAGTGACGAGGATCACGAGTTGCAGAGTCTCGCGGCCGAGGAGGTCAAGGCGCTCGAACCGCGCATCGAAAAGCTTTCGCACGAACTGGTGGAGATGCTTATCGGTTCCGGCGCCGACGACAACCGCAATGTCATGCTCGAGATCCGCGCCGGCACCGGCGGCAACGAGGCGGCACTCTTCGCGGGGGACCTGTGCCGCATGTACGGTGCCTACGCGGCCCAGCGCGGCTGGAAGATCGAGGAGGTCAGCGCGCACCCCGGCGAGGCCGGTGGCTTCAAGGAGATCATTCTCGGCATCCAGGGCGAGAATGTCTATCGCGATCTCAAGCACGAGGGTGGCGGCCATCGCGTCCAGCGCGTGCCGGTGACCGAGAGCCAGGGACGGATCCATACCTCCGCGGCGACGGTGGCGGTGCTGCCCGAGGCCGAGGAGTACGATATCGAGCTCAAGCCCGAGGACCTGGAGATCACCACCATGCGTGCCACCGGTCCCGGCGGCCAGTCGGTCAACACTACCGATTCGGCCGTGCGCATCGTTCACGTGCCGACCGGGATCCAGGTGCACATGGCCGACGAGAAGAGCCAGCACAAGAACAAGGCCAAGGCCCTGCGCGTGCTGCGCGCGCGCGTCTTCGAGGCCAAGCGCGAGAAGGAGGAAGCCCAGCGTGCGGCCGAACGCAAGGGACAGGTGGGCTCGGGAGACCGGTCGCAACGGGTCCGCACCTATAATTTCCCCCAGGCGCGTTGTACCGATCACCGCTTGGGAAAGAATTTCTCCCTCGACGACATCATCGCCGGCAAGCTCGACAAACTCGTCGAGGCGTTGATCGATTACGGCAGGCAGCAGGAGTTGAGCCAGGCGTGAACGCGCCTGAGAGGTGGTTGCGGGATCGGAAGATGGCCGAGAAGATCTGGACGCCGCTGGAACTGGTCAAGACGACCGAAGAGTTCTTTCGCGAGAAGGGCGTGCCTTCCCCGCGGCTCGACGCGGAGGTGTTGCTGGCGCACGTCCTGGACGTCAAGCGAATGGATCTCTATACCCAGTTCGAGCGTCCGCTGCAGGCCGACGAAGTGGATGATTACCGCTCGCTCGTCCGCCGCCGCGCCCGCCGCGAGCCGGTCAGCCACATCCTCGGCTACAAGGAGTTCATGGGGCTGAAGCTGAAGGTCACGCCCGTGGTGCTGACGCCGCGCCCGGAGACGGAAATCCTCGTCGAGGAGGCCGTCCGCATTCTCGAGCCTGAGCGACATTCGCGTCGCAGAACGAACGCGGTCGCGACCGGGAACGGGCCGGCGGCCGAACCGGTCGAGGAGGCGGGCGCCGATCACAGCGCTTCGGATTACTCCCAGCGCCTGCTGGACAGACTCGAGCGCATGGAGCCGGCCATCGCCGACGCCACCGTCCGCCGCGTGCTGGACCTGGGCACCGGCTCGGGCTGCATCGCCGTGGCCATCGCCGCTATGTGCCGGCATATCAAGGTCGTCGCCGGAGACATCTCCTCCGAGGCGCTGATCGTGGCGCGGCACAACGCGGTCCAGACCGAGACGTGGGAGAAGATCGATCTGCGTGAAGGCGATCTGTACAATGTCTGCTGGGACGAGGAGCGTTTCGACATAATCATTTCCAATCCGCCCTACCTGAGGAAGGACGATCCGGAGATCTGGCCGGAGGTGCGCGACTACGAGCCGGCGGTGGCGCTCTACGCGGAGGACGAGGGCTTCGGTTTTTTCGTCCGCATCGTTTCGGAGGCCGAGTACTGGCTGCTGCCCGGGGGGAGCCTGCTGATGGAGGTCGGCGCGGGGCAGGCCGGGCCGGTGACGGCGATGATGCAGCAGCACACCGAGATGACCGAGATTCGCGCGCTGACCGACCACCAGGGGATCGAACGCGTGATCTACGCGCGTAAGCCCGACGCGTAATTTTCCGCGGGGCGACCATGACGGAGACAACACGGGATCGCAACGATGTTTGAATCCATCCAAGACAAGCTCAACGGCGTCTTCCGTTCTCTGACAGGCAAGGCCAAGATCAGCGAGGACAACGTCGCCGAAGCGGTGCGCGAGGTGCGCGTGGCGTTGTTGGATGCCGACGTCAATATCGACGTCGCCCGCGCTTTCGTCGGCCGTGTCAAGGAGCAGGCCCTCGGCGAGAAGGTGCTCGCGGCGGTCGATCCGAGCGAGCAGTTCGTCAAGATCATCCACGACGAACTGGTCGCGCTCCTCGGCGGCGAACACGAGGAGATCCAGTGGCGCCGGGGCGAGCCGACCGTGCTTATGCTCTGCGGTTTGCAGGGCGCGGGCAAGACCACCACCGCCGGCAAGCTGGCGCTGAAGTTCAAGCAGCAGAAGCGCCAGCCCCTCCTGGTGGCCGCCGACGTCCAGCGCCCCGCGGCGATCGAGCAGTTGCGCGTCCTGGGCGGGCAGATCGACGTGCCGGTGCACGCCCAGGAAGGCGGCGACCCGGTGGCGATCTGTCGGCAGGCCTTGGAGATCGCCAAGGTGCAGGGCGCCGACACGGTGATCCTCGACACCGCCGGGCGGTTGCATGTCGACGAGGCGTTGATGCACGAGCTCGAGCAGATCGCCGCCGGCACAAACCCCGCGGAGATCCTGTTCATCTGCGACGCCATGATCGGCCAGAGCGCGGTCGAGACGGCCGCCGAGTTCAAGAAACGCCTGCCGTTGAGCGGCGCGGTGATGACCAAGCTCGACAGCGACGCGCGCGGCGGCGCGGCCTTGTCGCTGCGGGAGGTGACCGGCGTTCCGTTGAAGTACGTCACCGTCGGCGAGAAGCTCGACGCCATCGAGGAGTTTCACCCCGAGCGCATGGCCGGCCGCATCCTCGGCATGGGCGATGTGGTCTCGCTGGTGGAGAAAGCCCAGTCCGTTGTCGACGAGAAAGACGCCGAGGCGATGCGCCGGAAGCTCGAGCAGAACGCGTTCACCCTCGACGATTTTCAGAAACAGCTTGCGCAACTCCGGAAAATGGGGAGCATGAAGGATCTGCTCGGTCTCATCCCCGGCCTCGGCGGGGCGTTGCGCAATATCGATATCGACGAGCGCGAGTTCAAGCAGATCGAGGTGCTGATCCAGTCGATGACGCCCGAGGAGCGCAAGCACCCGGAGTTGATCGAGCAGAACGTCGGCCGCCAGCGCCGCATCAGCCGCGGGGCGGGGCGAATCGACGCCAACGGCGGCAAGCCGCTTCTGCGCCCGCTGCGCGATCTCTTGAAGCAGTTCACGCAGATGCGCAAGATGATCGGCGGCATGAGCAAGGCCGGGATGTTCTCCGGTGGCATGGAGGCGCTGCAGGGCCTGGGGGACATGGGATCCATGCTCGGCGGCGGGGCCGATCCGGCGCAATTGCAGGGTATTCTCGGCGGCGGCTCGAAGAAGCAGAAGTCCAGGTCGCAGCAGCAGAAGAAGAAGCGGAAAGACCGCAAAAGAAAAAAAAGGAGGAAGTAGGTTGTCCGTAACGATTCGTCTCACCCGCGCCGGCCGGCGCCATATCCCGTTCTACCACATCGGCGTCTTCGACAGCCGCACGCGGCGCGACGGGCGCCCTATCGAGCAGATCGGCTTCTACGATCCGCTCTCGAAGAAGGAGTCGATCCGTCTCGACGCCGAACGCGCCAGGCACTGGCTCGAGGTGGGCGCGCGCCCGAGCACGACCATGGCCTCCATCCTCGAGGGGCAGGGGCTTTCGAGCGCGTTGTGGGCGATCAAGAAGACCAAGAAGAGCAAGCCCAAGGTCGCTACCGCCCAGAAACGTACCCAGGAAAAATCCCGGCGCAGCGTCAAGAAGCGCAAGAAGTCCCGCACTGCGAACAGCAAGACCCGCGCGGAAAAGAAGGCCGCGAAGAAATAGCCGCGAGTCGCGACAGACGATCAGCGATTGTCTTCGCCAATCGTTTCGGATGCCGTGCGTAAGGATCGGCTGTATGTCGGGTACGCGTAATGCGACCCGCGGTGCGATGACTTCCGGGCGGCTTCGAGATTTGGGATCTGTCCGCTTTTTTCGGAACATCCATGCCCACCTGTTTTCGCTGTCGCCGGCTCTGGGCCTGGGCCGCCGGGTCTGCGCTGGTGGCGCTCGTGCTGGCGTGGTGGCTGTTGATGCCGACGGTGCAGGCCTGGCGGTTCGGCAAAGCGGTGGAACGGGGCGACGGGCAGGCGGTGCGAAGACTGTTGGCCGGCGAGGACGAGAACCGCATTCCCTGGTTATTCCTCGGAAGGGCGCAACTGCAGTATCGGTGCGTTCGCGTGTCGGCGTCCAATCTGCTGTTCGGGCGGCGGAGAGTATTGCTGCGGTGGAATGAGTCGACGGTGTGTACCTTTCACGCGCGCCCTTGGGGTATCGAGTTGGACTATTTCTTCGATTGGTGAAGGAGCGCGCCATGTCCGATCCTCTCTCCATCCAACCCCTCGTCGACGCGGCCTTGGCGACGGTGAAGATCCACGAACTCGACAGGACCGCCGCGTATTGCCGCTGGCTGTGGCAGGATCAGAAGCAGTCGCGCGAGCTCGGCATGAACGAGTATGGCTGCGCCGACGCGGCGAATATCCTCTACACCCTCGGCGTCTTCCCGCGGGAGCCGGAGGAGCGCGCGTGCTGGGTGGCGGTGCTGCGGTCCTTGCAGGAGCCGAATACCGGGATGTACCTCGAGGCGACACATCACCCGGTCCACACCACCGCGCATTGCCTGGCGGCGCTGGAACTCTTCGACGCGCGGCCGCTTCATCCGCTGACGGAGTTCGATCAATACGCGAGCCCCGCGGCGATGGCGACGTTCCTGGACGGATTGGACTGGACGAAGAATCCGTGGAGTCAGTCGCACCAGGGCGCGGGGCTCTACGCCGCCTGGGCCAACGCCGGCGCGGTTCCGCCGGGGTTTGAAGATGCCTACTTCGCCTGGCTTTGGGACGAGGTGGACGAGGCGACCGGGTTCTGGCGTAAAGGCTGCATTGACGTCGAGGACGGCGCGCCGCTGTTCCATCACCTCGCCGGCAGCTTCCATTACCTGTTCAATCACGAATACGCCCGCCGTCCGCTGCGGTATCCCGAGGAGATGATCAACACGTGCCTCACGATCCGCGCGGAGAAGTTGCATGCCAGCCTCGGCCGGGCGATCGGCTTCGCCGAGATCGATTGGGTGTTTTGCCTCAACCGCGCTTCGCGCCAGACCGCGCACCGTTTCGACGAGACGCGCGCGACCTTGCGCGACTTCGCCGCCGAGTACGTGGATTACCTGAACGGACTCGATCACGAAACGCACGATGGCTGGAACGATCTGCACATGCTCTTCGGCGCGCTCTGCTGCCTGGCGGAATTGCAGCAGGCGTTGCCGGGAATGCTGCGCGCGGAGAAGCCGTTGAAGCTGGTGCTCGACCGCCGGCCGTTTATTTGACGGAGCGCGCCATGCGCATCTCGTTCCTCCGTTGTCGTTGGTTCTACGCCTACGCCGCCGGGTGTGTGCTGGTGGCGCTGGCGCTGGCGTGGTGGCTGCTTATGCCGACGGTGAACGCCTGGCGGTTTCGCGCGGCGGTGGAGCGGGGGGATGAGAAGGCGGTGGAGGCGATGCTGAGTGAAAAAGGGAGAAAGGACTTTGCCGAATTTCATCGTCGGGTGGGCAATCCTTTGTCGGATCTGATTCCGGAGTCTATGGATCCGACACCGAGTCAGATTTTCAACGGACAAAGGTTTCTTTCCCTGGCAGGTGGCCACAAGTTCGAACCGGGTTGGTTCAACATCGAAATCCGTCCTTGGGGTATTGCCACGACGGACTGGTGTGTTGGTCATGTCGATTTGGAATTGGATGGCGACTGAAAACCCGGGGACACCCATGCGCATCGACATCCTGACCCTTTTCCCGAACATGTTCGGCGGCGTCTTCGCCGAGAGTATCCCGCGCATCGCGCAGGAGAAAGGGGCGCTGTCGATCCACGTCCATGACATCCGCGCCTGGGCCGAGAACAAGCACGCCAAGGTCGACGACAAGCCTTTCGGCGGCGGGCCGGGCATGGTGATGTGCTGCCAACCCGTTGTCGACGCAGTGGCGGCGGTGCGCGGCATGGACGACGATCCGGGGCGGCTCCTGTTCCTCACGCCCGAGGGGCGGCGCTTCGCCCAGCCGATGGCGGAGGGGTTCGCGTGTCAGGCGCGGCTGATCCTCGTCTGCGGCCGCTACGAAGGATTCGATCAGCGCATCTTCGATATTCTGGAGCCGGAGATCCTCTCCGTCGGCGACGTCATCCTCTCGGGGGGCGAGCCCGCGGCGATGCTGGTGGTGGACGCGGTGGCCCGCTTGCTGCCGGGGGTGCTCGGGTCTTCCGAGAGCCTGGAACACGAGTCGTTCAACCGCGACGAATCCGGCAAGCGCTTGCTGGACTATCCGCAATACACACAGCCGGCGGACTTCCGCGGCTACGCGGTGCCGGAAATTCTCAGAAGCGGCGACCATGCCAAAGTCGCCGCCTGGCGGCGGGAGACGGCCGCCGAGCGCACGCGCAAGCTCCGGCCGGATTTGTGGGACGAGGCGGCAGGTTGATCCGGATTTTCGCGGGCAACGTGTTGCGGCGGCGGAGGTTAGGCGCGAAGCCTCGACGGGTTTTTTTAAAAACGACTTGATAATCAAGCGTAATCGATTATATTGATGAGCTTTACGACACAGGCAGCGCCGCGTCCGGAAGAAGCGCGGGCGCGAGGAGAGCGAAAATGTCCATGGCCCATCCCACTATCGAGGCGCTCAACCGCGAGCACGAGAAGAAACAAATCGATCCGTTCGAGATCGGCGATACCGTCGACGTGCACGTCCGCATCGTCGAGGGCGAGAAAGAGCGCATCCAGGTCTTCTCCGGCACCGTGATTGCGCGCGGCGGTAAGGGCGTCAACGAGTCCTTCACCGTGCGCCGGGTGGTGCAGGGCGAGGGTGTCGAGCGCATCTTCCCCGTCCACGGGCCGCGGATCGAGAAGGTCGAGACCAAGCGCCGCGGCCGCGCCCGCCGCGCCAAGTTGTACTTCCTCCGCGACCGCGTCGGCAAAGCCATTCGTCTCAAGGAAGAGAATCGGACTAAGCGCCTGCGTACGCTCAAGGTCGAGAAGGCCGAGACCAAGAAGTCCGGCAAGGGCAAGAAGAAGAAGACCAAGTCCTGACCCGACCGTTCTGGCCGAACGGGCGCCACACACCTCCGCCGCGGCGGGGGTGTTCTGCGTTTCGGCCCGCGATTTCGGCGTGACTTCGATAAAGGCGATACGTACCATCGGAGGCGGAGGAGAAGCGATGTCACGCAGTCTGGCGTTTGTGCTCGTTCTGTTGTCGAGCGGAATACATCTTCATGCTGCCGAAGGCGAGGATCTGCTGCGTATCGCCTGCGATTTGGATAAACGCCAGGCATGCGAGCGCGCGTGGGCCCAGGAGCGATTGATGGCCATGCGACAGGAGGCGCTGCCGCTCTTGCTGCAGGCGTTGCGCGAGGGGCGCTCCATCGAGCGCCAGGTCGCCGCGAAGTTGTTGGGGCGTATCGGCGATCCGCGCGCGGAGACGCTGCTCTTGCGGACGATCGCGAACAGGGATTTCTTCGCTGCCGGCGCTGCGCGGCGCGGTCTGGCGGCCCTGTACCAGCGCTTTCCCGAGAAGGAGCTGATCGCGCGCATGGGCGAATTCACGCCGCCGGATTGGGGTGAGGAGTCCATGCCGCGCGAGACGAAGGCGATGATGACGCTGGCGGCGGTCTACGGCGCGTACAAGCGCGCGGAGGATCTGGCGCCGAAGAAGCCGGTGCTGCCGGCGAAGGTCGAGGCGGAGGTGTGCAAGCTTGTCGATCACCCCTCCGCGGAGGTGCGCACCGGTGCGGCCACGGCGCTTGGCTACGGACTGGATCCGCTCGGCACCGAGCGGTTGTTCTGGATGATCCGCAGCATCGACGAGGAGGCGACGCTGGCGGCGGCGCTGCGCTCCCTGCGGCGATTGCGACCGACCGAAGGGCGCGAGGCGGTGGCGCTTCTGACCGAGCACCGCAGCCTGATAGTCGCCCTGGAGGCCTGGGCGGTCCTGGACGCGATGGGCGAGGCCGGAACGGTGGCGGCGATCGAGAAGTTCCTCGAAGCGCCGGACTGGCGGGTGCGCAGGCGTGCGATTCGGATTTTGCAGACGGTGCGCGGACACGATGTGGCGGATAACGCGGCGGGAGACGTCGTCGGCGGGACAGCCGACGTGAGCAGCACAGTCGGTCCGATCGAAGCGGCCTCGCGGCAGATGGTCGATATCCAGGCGCTGGCGCGGGCGACGCGGGACGAGCACTGGGCGGTGCGGCATGAAGCGGTCGCGGCGCTGGAAGCGGTCGGCGGCGTGGCGCGGCTGCCCGAACTGCACCAGTGTCTGGACGATACGGATCCGCGCGTGCGCGCGCGCGCGGCGGTGGCGCTGGCCCGTCTGGGGTCTGCCGGTTGGCTCCGCCCGCTCCTGGACGATCTCGAAGGACCGGAGGTCACGGCGACGCGCCGGCTGCAGGCGGCCAGGGCTCTCGGCGAGATCGGCCGCCCCGAGGGCGTACGCGCGTTGAGCGACGCGCTGGAGGATCCGGATCTCGGTGTGGCCTGCGCGGCGGCCGAGGCCTTGGGCCGCATCGGCGAACGCACCGCCGCCGGCGCGCTTTACGCGGCGCTTCAATCGTCGAAGCCGCCGCTGTCGAGTGTGGCGCGGCAGGCGCTGCAAGCGGTCATCGGCGAGGATCCGGGCGGCAATCCCGCCGACTGGCCTCGCTTCGCCGAGGTATACGGGATCGATATCCCCGCGCCGTAGAAAATTGCTGCCGGATTACTCGATTTCGAGAGCGGTTTATGCCGATCAAGCTGTTACGGAAGCGACAACTTTCAGGGATCAAATATGCGAAACTTGCTACATTGCATGGGCTTTGGCGACGAAACAGGCCGAAAAAACCGTCAAATGCAAAAGAAATAGTTGACTAAGCGAAAAATATATTGCTAGGGTGTGTATAGGAAAGAGAACGAAGGCGGCGTCGAGGCCGCCGTTTTTTTCCGACCCGCAACCGGATGGGATGACGCATGTCCAAGTCGATTATCCTCGTTCCCGTCGACTTCTCCCTTGTCACCGCCGACGTGGTCCATCGGGCGATCCGCCTGGCTGTCGGTTTCGACGATCAGATCGAACTTTTGCATGTCGAAGAGACCGAATTCGGCGAGGTGGTGCGACGCGACAACCGCCTGCCTGCCGGTCGCGCGGAGAAAGCCGGCGAGAAACTGCGCGCGCTCTGCGACGAGATCCGCGACGAAGGCGTCGACGTATACGCCACCATGCTGCGCGGCGATGCGGCGAAGCTGATTCTGGAGGAAGCCCAGAACCGGCGCGTCGACTCCATCGTCATCGGTTCTCACGGTCACAGTGCGCATTACCAGAACGCGCTCGGTCGCGTCAGCGAACAGGTGGTCAAGAAGGCGCGTTGCCCTGTGATGGTCGTCCCGAGCGTCAGCAGCGACGCGCATGTGCCGACGAATCCGTATCGCAAGAAACAGGCCGCCGCCGTGGGGTATGTCGGGCGCTGAGGCATTGTCGTTCCCTGATTCGAATGCCATTGCCGCCGGCTGTCGGAGAGAGCGTGTAGATGGATGATGAAGAGAACGACGATCACCGGCGACAGATCCTGATCGGTGTCGCGCTGGTGGCGCTGCTGCTGGTGTTCGTGGTTGCGGCCCTCCTCTGGCCGCGGCAGTTCGCGGGACGGAACCGTCACGAAGGCGGCGAGCGGGCGGCGGACGAGGGTGGCGGACGTTTCGAACGGCCGGCGTTCTACCACGCCGATAGCGGCACCTGGCTGATGCTCGACCCGGTCACCGACGTCCTTCGGGAGCGCAAGTACGTCAGCGGCGCCGCCGAGCGCGAGCGATATCTCGTGCGCGAGGTGCCGGCGAAGGGGCAGCTTCGCATTGTCGAGGCCCGGCAGCGCTGGAAGCGTGTCGAAGTATTAGAGAAAGGCGTGGCGGTGGCCACCGGCTGGGTCGACGCCGAGCATACCCGCAAGGCGCGGCTGGTCGCCAAGACCGACGCGAACCAGCCCACCCTCTACGACAGCCAGGGACGGGATCTTCTGGGCCAGACCGCCCCGATCACGCTGAAGAGCGACGTTTCCGTCGAGCAGGCGTTCCTCTACTTCTCGATGTTCGGCGTCAGAATCGACCTCGACGAGTCGATTCCGCAGCAGAAGCGAGAGCGACTGATCGAGACGGTGACCTACGAGAACGCCAGTCTGCGCGAGGCCTTGGACGATTTCTGCCGGCGGTACGGGCTGCGCTGGCAACTCGAGGACGAGCGTATCATCGTGCGCGCCCGGTAAGCTTTATCCGTTTCTCACTTGCCAAAAATATTTCTAGTGGCGTCAATGCATCCCGTTCGATCGCTTCGATGACGGGAAAGGACAGGGATGACGACCGACGAGAAGGACCGGGAGAAGGCGCTCTTTCTCTGTGCGCACAATTCGTGCCGCAGCCAGATGGCCAAGGGCTTTCTGCGGCATCTGGCCGGTGACAGATACGACGCGCACAGCGCCGGGTTGTATCCATTGCCGGTGGACGCGATGACCGCGAAGGTGATGGACGAGGAGGGCATCGACGTCAGCGGCGAAAAGCCGACGGATATCTCGCAGTACCTCGGCGTCGACGACTGGGATCACGTCGTCATCGTCTGCGAGGCCACCGAACGCGCCTGCCCGCACGTATACCCGACCATTCACGAGCGTCTGGTCTGGCCGCTGCCGGATCCGAAGCTTTTCCAGGGCACGCATGAAGAGAAGCTGCAGAATTTCCGCGAGGTGCGCGACCAGATCAAGAAACATGTTCTCGATTTCATCAAAACCTGCGGCGGATGAGGCGGAGGGGGTGATGCGGCGCTTTCTCGGTCGCCCGCGACTGTATAGGGTCGATCTTCAAGCGCTTACCGCCGCTTCGCGCATGCCGGATCCCTATCCCGTGCGCGCGCTCGGGCAGGAGAAAGGCTACGGCACGATCCTACTGGAGCAAGGGGCGACCATGACCGAGGCGAAGACGTGGACGCTGCCGCTGCTGGTGGCGCTCAAGACGCCGGCGCTGTTCCTGCTGACGCTGGGCGTCTGCGCGCTGGCGTTGTATATGCTCAACCTTGCGGCCGATATCTACGTCGACTTCTTCGGCTCGTTCGAGACCATGCTGCGTCGTTCGAACAACCGCCTCAGTACTTGCCGAACTCCGAGTCGTCGAGGGCGATCACCTCGTTGGGGTTGGCTATCTGGTGCTGGCTGCCCCAGTCCGACGACGGTGTATTCGCGACGGTCGATTGCGGCGCTTGCGCCACGCCTGCGGATTGACGGTCATGTCCCGGCTGCGGACCGTGCGCCGGCTCGGGGGGCGGAAGGGCTTTCTGAAGAGCTTGCGCATTCGTCCCGAGCTTGTATACCCCGCTTGCGGGATCAAGCCCCTGCAGTTTGAAGCGCCGCAGGATCTGCTGCAGCTTCGCCGATTGGGAGGAGAGCTCCACCGCGGCCGAGGCGGTCTCTTCAGCGCTGGCGGTATTCTGCTGCGTGACGTTGTCGATCTGTCCGATGCCCTGGTTGATCGACTCGACCTCGGTTGCCTGCTGGTTCGAGGCCTGGGCGATGCCGCCGACGAGGTCGGTAACCTTGGTCACCCCGTCGACGATCTCCTTGAGCGCCTCGGCGGTCTGGTTGGCTATCTCCGAGCCGTTGTCGACCTTCTTCACCGAACCCTCGATCAGCTCCGCCGTTTCGCGCGCAGCCTTGGCGCTGCGGGCGGCGAGATTGCGCACCTCCTCGGCCACCACCGCGAAGCCCTTGCCGTGACGCCCCGCGCGCGCGGCCTCGACCGCGGCGTTCAGCGCCAGCAGGTTGGTCTGGAAGGCGATGTCGTCGATGACCTTGATGATCTTGTTGATCTCCTGGCTGGCATTGCTGATCTCGGACATGGCGTTGACCATGGCGTTCATGTGCTCGTTGCCCTTGTCCGCGGCGTCGCGGACGCTGCCGGCGAGCTGGTTGGCCTCGGTCGCGTGTTTGGCGTTGGTCTGGGTCTGTTCGCTGATCTTGCTCATGGTGGTAGTGATCTCGGCCAGCGACTCGGCCTGGCGCATCGCGCCCTGCGAGAGGGTGTTGCTGGCGTCCTTGACCTGCTTGGAGCCGGCGGAAACCTGCACGCCGCCCTCGCTGACGTCGCGGATGATATCGCGCAGGTTCTGCAGCATGCGTTGCAGCGCCTTGCCGAGTTGATCCTGGTCGGAAGCCAGTTGCACCTCCGAGGTCAGGTCGCCCCCGGCGATGAGTTCGGCGAGTTCGGCCTTCTCCTGCAGTCCGTCGGCCATCGTGTTCAGCGAGTGCGTCAATTGCCCGATCTCGTCGTTGCTGATGATCTCCAGGCGCCGCGATAGATCGCCCCGGCGGATCGAGTCGGCCAATTCCATGCAGTGTCGAACCGGCTTGGTGATGGCGCGGGCGATCAGCAGCGCGATCGTGGCCACCACCAGGATGGAGACCACCACCACGCCGACGATGATCCACATCATGGCCGTCGCCGAGGCGAACGCTTCCTGCTTCTCGATCTCCGCGAGCATGGCCCACTTGACCCCGAAGACGTCGACCGGTGCGTAATTGCAGAGCACCTTCCGGTCGCGGTAGTTCTCGAAGAGACCGCTGTCGGACTTTCCGCTCAGGGCCATCTCCACCGGCGGCGTGTCGACTTGTCCTTTCTCTCCGGCGGTGAAGGATCCGGCGACGGAGTGATGCTTCTGGTCGTGGCGCGAAGCCGAACGCATCAGATGCTCGGGGCCGATAAGATAGGTCTCGCCGGTTTCGCCCATGCCGGTCTTCTCGGTCATGATGCTGTTGATGATGTCGATCGGAAGTTGCAGCGCCAACACCGCGCGGAACTGGTTCTTCTCGTCGTAGATGCGCGTGCCGAGGAACGAGGCCGGCTTGTTGCCGTTTGGCGCGTAGAGGCGGAAATCGGCGAATTGCACGTGCTTGTTGCGGCAGACCTTGCGCCAGAGTTCGGCGAGGTTGCTGTCTTTGTATTGCCCTACGAGCAGGCTCTGCCCGATATCGGGATTCTTCTTGTGCGAGAACATTACGTGGCCGGTCTTGGGATGGATGATGAACATGTCCTCGTAGCCGTACTTCTCCATCCACGTCCGCGGGTAGGCGCCGTACTCCTCGTCGATCTCCTTGAACTGGTACTCGTTGGGATCGATCACGTCTTCGGGCTTGAACTCGTTGCGGTCGTGGTAGTAGTAGAGCTTTTCGTATAAATCCCAGATGCCCTGCGACTGCGCCAGCACCACCAGGTCGCGCTTGACCATGTCGAAGTAGGTGTTGATCTGATTGCGCTTGATCGTACTCACTGCCGAAAGGTGGTCGAATGCCTGCGTCTCGAGGTTGTCGGTCGAGAGTCGCAGGGAGATGAGTCCCGCGATCAGGACCGGCACGATGCCGACGACCAGAAACCAGATCAGCAATTTGGGTTGCAGTTTCATCTCGTCACCCTTTCGCCAGAAGTGCGCAAGAGAATAGTCGTCTCAGCGACGCAAGCGGTGAAATATACCGGAATCAGTTACCGGAGTACCGGACCGGCAAAGGGGATTTCTAAATCCGAAACGGTTTGCCGTCAACCGCTCCAAAAAGAACCAATTCAAACTTAATGACGCGCTAATATGCGTATAAGGTTAGCGCCCGGCTGTTGTTGGCGCACGGCGAGAACTTGTCGCCGGTTTCACCCATGGCAGACCGGAGACGCTACGGCCATGCTTGACGTCATCCTGCTCGCGGTCTATTATGCGGATTGCGACGGTTGACCTTGCCGACCGGTCTGGAGGGGGTGGGGGTGCAGCAGGAACTGGCCGATCTACTCACGGCGCTTGCGCCGCTCAAGCACGTAATCGTCGTCTCGCACCAGAAGCCAGACGGCGACGCCATCGGCTCCAGCCTGGCTTTCCGCCGGATCCTGGAAGCCTCGGGCAAGCGCGCGCGGATGGTGGGATTCAGCGATCTGGCGCCACGGTATCGTTTCCTCGCCGTCCCGGGCGAGATCGAGCCGGCCGAGGGCGACTGGTTGCAGGACGCCGAGGCTGTTGTCTCGGTGGACGTCGGCGATATTCCGCGTCTCGAGCCGACCGTTCAGTCGATGGCCGGGGTTGTTCCGCTCCTGAACATCGACCACCACGGTTCGAACACCTATTTCGGCGATTACAACTGGGTCGAACCGTCGATGAGCAGCAGCGGCGAGATGGTCTGGCGGCTGGCGGCCGCCGGCGGGATGACGGTGCCGCGCGAGGCGCTCGACCCGGTCTGGGTGGCCATCGTCACCGACACGGGGCGTTTCAGCTACGACAACACCACGCCGGAGGTGCTGCACATCGCAGCCAACCTCGTCGCCCAGGGCGTGGAGCCGTCCATCCTGACGCGGCGGGTCTTCCAGTCGGTGCCGCTCAGGGAGTACCGCCTCTCCGAGCGTGCGCTCTCGACACTGGAGCTGTACGAGTCGGGGCGCGTCGCCTGCGCCTCGCTGAGCGAAGACGATTTCGCCGCCTGCGATTGCGGCGTGGAACATACCGAAGACATCATCAACGTGCCCCGCAATCTCGAGGGGGTGAGGGTAGCGGTGCTCTTCTACGAGGTGCCCGGTCACGGCGTGACCAAGGTCAGCGTCCGCACGGATCCGCCGTTCGACGCGAGCGAACTCTGTGCGCGCTTCGGCGGCGGCGGTCACCCGCGCGCGGCCGGCTGCAAGATTCCCGGCACCGTCGAGGAGGCCAAGGCGCGGGTGCTGCAAGTGGTGCACGAGGAATGGTTCGCCGAGGTCGCCGGGGGTTGAAGACTGGCGCGCCAGGGAGGACTCGAACCCCCGACCGACGGATTAGAAATCCGTAGCTCTATCCACCTGAGCTACTGGCGCGCGCGTTTGAAAGACACCGGTATTCTACTCCGCTAGGCCGGGGATGACAAGGCTCAGTGTCGAGCGGAAGAATCTGCCTTCGTCTTCGCCGAAAGGAAAGCGCGAGGACGTACATGACGGTTCAGTCGATGCTGAAGCTGAAGTACAGCCCGCTACCGCCGGGGTGGTAGCCGGGCGGATATGCGCCGGGATAGGTCGTTACCTGCGGATGCCCGGGGGGCAGCGTGACCGACTGTCCCGGCCGGAGCGTCACCGCCGGATGTCCAGCGGGCAGCCCGAGGCCGGGAGCGTAGTAGTACAACGGCCGGCCGGTGTCCGGGTCGTGGATCAGAAACGGACTGGCGGAACTGCCGAAGCCGTAGCGGTGGCTGTAGTAGCGGTAGGGGTGGACGTCCTTGTAGATGACGCTGTAGCTCGAGGAATGGACGCCGGCCCGTGGGCGCGCCGTCGGTTGCTCCACCAGCGCGTCGCGGTTGCCCATCAGCAGTTGCGCCGCTTCGCGGGTCATGCGCCGGGCCTCCTCCTTGCGCTCCTCGATCTCCTGCTCGAGCCGCCACAGCCGCGCCTCGCGCTCCTGCATCCGGGTCTCGCGCCGCAACGCCTGCTGCCGCAATTTCTCCGCTTTCTCGCGCGTTTCCTCGGCCTTCGCCAGCACGGCCTCGGCTTCGCCTTCGCGTAGCTGCATGCGCTCGGTCAGCGCCTGGGCGTACTCCTCTTTGCGCCGGAGCCTGCTCCGCAGCGCGTCGGCTTCGTTTTCCAGCCGCCGGGCCTTGTCCTCCAAAGAGCGGATGCGGACCTCCAGCGCCTGCGACTGGACGGACATGCGGGCCTTCTCCTCGCGGACCAGCGCCGCGGCCTTGGTCTCGAACTGCCGGTCCTGCAGCGCCGCGCGCGTCTCCAGCAGCGCTTCGTAGACGTCGGTGCGGATCGGTACGTCGTGGCCTGCGCCCTGCATTGTCGCGAGAATCGCGGCCACCGCTTCGTGGCGCGCGCGCGGCTCGTTCAGCTTCAGTACCTCGACTAGCCGGCGGCTGTAATCGGCCTGCAGTTTCGTACGGTACGCTTCCTCCTCGCGCCGGGCCTGCTCGCGCTGCCTGGCTTGGGCTTGAAGCTGGCGTACCTGCCCGCGCAGCTGGCCGTGGCTGATCACCGCGTAACCGGCCACGCCCAGGAACAACAGGCCCGCGCCGACGAGGGCGATCTTGTAGTGGAACGCGCGACTCGGCGCCGCAGGCGTCGAGGAAGCTTCCGGTGTGGATTTCTCGGCAGGGGATTCGGATTTGCTACGGCGTACGAAGATATTGGAGACGTCGCAGGCGGGGCAGCGCCGTTCCTGGATAAAATCCTCGGGCTTGCCGCCGAGGCCGGCACCGCACTGCGGGCAATACATCATCATCGTCTTGTCGCCGGACGACCGTTTCGCCTGCTTGTTGCTGCCCATGGCAACCTCCTTCCCGCTCCGTGCCTATCTCTAAGTCTGCACGATGGATGTGGGCTTTGCAACCGCTTTTTTGGGCATGCAAGGATTCGTCACAGCATGCGCCTCGATTCGTTCCATATGCGGGCGGCGTCGACGTGGCGCGGCGTTTTTCGCGGCATATTGCCGCGTTTGTGATAATATTCTGGTAGAGCGTTTCTTTTTCCATCGAGGCACGTCATGTCGCGTCGCCGAGCATATTGCCGCGTATCCTGTGCGAGTAACGGTTTTACGCTGGTCGAAATGATCGTGGTGCTGTTGATCGTCACGATCCTCGGCGGGATTCTGGCCACGGCTTATCACACCATCATGCCGCGGCACCGCGTCGAGCAAGCCGCGTTGAAGTTGCAGAGCGCGTGTCTGGCGGCCCGGTCGCGCGCGCTCGGCTCGGGCGAGCGTATCGCGCTGTGCTTCAACAATACCGATCCAATTGCGTTCGCTTACAGCGACGATCCGGGCGATCATTGGTTCAAGGTCGTGCCCTACGCGCTGGGCAACGACGCGCCCGCGACCGAGGATATCGAAGCGGCCGACGCGAGGCCGCTCGGTGAGGGAATACTCTTCAAGGCGCTCACGTACGAGGACGCCGGCGGCAAGAAATACAACAGCGGCGAGTGGAGCGGAACGGCCGTGGCGAAGGACGGCGACTTCATGCTTGTCTTCGCGCCCGAGGGCATCGACGGTCTGGTCGATTTCGAAATGCCGGGCGGGTACAGCGAGCTTCCCGGCGGCAATCAATTCGTCGCCGTCTGTCTGGCGAGCGATCCGACGCTGGCGGCGGTAGTGACGATCAACCCCTACAACGCCGAGACGGAGGTCCGCTTCGAATGACCCGCGCGCGCGGCTTTACCTTGATCGAGGTGCTGATCGCTCTCTTCGTCTTCGCCATCGCCATCATCGGTCTGCTGTCGCTCTATCCGGCCACCGTCGAGCTCAGCGCCGAGACGCGGCAACGGCACAGCGCCGGCGAAGTCGCCCGCGGCTACTTCGACGAACTCAACGCCAAGTACGCCACCGGCGTTGCGAGCGATCCGGAGTCCGAGGAGAACGACGAGTTGTCGGCAATCCTGCGCAGTCGGCACTATCTGGTGGTCACAATCGACAAGACGACGCCCGAGACCGCCTCGTACGCGCTCTACGACGTGAAGATAGACGTCTTCTCGAGAGATCCGAGCGTGCGCGCCGGCATAACCGACGCGATCGTCCGCGACACCTGGAACCGGCGGAACTATGACGGCCGGTTCGTCGGTCGCGGATTCTGGAAGAAGTAGGAGGCGGCATGCTGCCACTGCCGTGGTCGCGAAGAACAACGGGAAGCCCTTGCGAGTACCAAGAATCGCGCTGCGGCGCCGGGAATTGCTCGGCATCAGTGGGAGAAGACGTGCGCACGCGGGGCTTCACCCTGATCGAACTGCTGGTAGCCACGGCGTTGGCGATGCTGGTATTATTGCTGGCCGCGCAGGCGTTCATGCGCTGCATGCGGATCAACCGCGTGACCATGGCCAAGCTCGATCTGGCCGCGCGCGGGCGGTTGGCGCTGGACATGCTGCGGCGCGACTTGGAGAACGCGCATCCGGGTGCGCCGCTCCGGTTCGACAACCGCGACGGCCAGGAATCGCTGTTCTTCCTGACCACCGTCCCCTCGCTCGATCCGGACTACGACGGGGACACGAACGAAGATCTCGATGGCAATCCGGATCCCTGGCCCTATGAAGGAGACCAATACAAGACCGATCTGATCTGGGTGTATTACCACCTCAACGACGGGATTGGGGGCCATCCTGGCCAGGAGTATTTCCGCGATCCGGACAGTTCGCCGCGATGGTGTCTCTACCGCGGCATCGAAGCGGCCGACCCGGACGACCCGACCGCGATGCCCGGGTCGAATCCGGCGACGAAGCAGCTGGCGACGGATTTGAAAACGTTCGGACTGAGCGTCTACAAGCCCGACGGTTCGGCCTTCGCGAGTGGTGAGCATACGACCCATGTCGTCGATCCCGATGGTTCCGACAGCGGCGCCGACCGCGCCGCGCGCATCGGAATCGAACTGGCGCCGGCGCGCTGGATGGGCGACAACGTCGCGTCCGAGTACCGTTTCCAGGAGTATTCGCTCGAGACGACGGTGACCTTGCCGGGAGGATGGTGACATGCCGGCAGAGAGGACGCATCGCGGCGCCGTGCTGATCAGCGTGCTGCTGCTGGTGATGGTGCTGACGGTGATGGCCGCGGGGTTCCTGGCGTACGTCCAGATGCGCCTGCCCGCGGCGAAGCATTACCCGCTGAAGGATCTGGCGCGCCTGGGTTGTCAGGCCGGGCAGTCGCACGCTAGCGCCCTGATCCGTGCCGCCGCCGCCGCCGGCACCGAGACCGCTCCCGGCGATCCGCAGTTCACCACGTTGTTGGACTGGCAGGTTCTACAGGATTACGGCGAAGGCCTGGACAGGCCCGGCGACTCGTACATCCAGCTACGCGTACGCTACCGTGCCACGGTGGAGGATCTCTCCGGCCGGATTCCCGCCTGCGGTCCGTCGGGGTGGACCGGTCCTCAAAGAGCGGCCTGGGGCAAGCGGGTGGCGTACCTCGTGCAGAACAGTGCCGGTTATGCCGATCCGCCGGCGGACTGGGGCGATGCGCGCACGGCGTTGCAGAACGTCTTCGAGCGCGATTACGGCGCGGTTTATTCGTGGGACCATCTGCGCGGCGCGGTGGCCGAGGACGACGACTCCGTCTACCTCGCACCCGGTTATGCGCGCCTGTTCACCCCGTTCTTTGACGAGGGCACGAACAAGGACACCGGCTTCCGGGTCAACCTGCGCACCGCTCCGCGCGGCGTGGTCGACGGCATGCTGGCGCTGGCGACCACGGTCGCCGACGAAGCCGACACCGACAATGTCTTCGACGAGGACGACGAACTTGGCGGCTTGTGGGGGGACGAGTTGCGGGAGAATTTCCGCTTGCGTCTCGAGGACGTCAGGCGGGATCCGGGAAGCTATGCGGACATGACCGATGTGGTAACCGCGTTCATCGAGGAGGATATGCGCGAACACGCGGAGTTGAATACCGAAGAGCGTGAGCATGCATTCAATGATTTTCTGAATACCCTCTTCGCCGACAGCGAATCCAGCATGTACAAGGATACCTCCGGTACTACGGACTACTACCGCTACGACTGGAATCCGCTCCCTCCCGAGTGGGAGTCGAATACCTTCTATCCAATGGATACCATTGTTCGTCCCACGGATGCCTCTGGCCAACGCCACCTGCAATACAAGTGCATTACCGTCGGCGGCGGCACCAGCGGCGGCGTTGAGCCGACCTGGGCGGACGAAACGGGCGACGGGGCCGCGTTGCCGAATCCCGACGGTACGGTGGACTGGGAGTGCCGGGATCCGCGCATCTACGGGTTGACCAGCGATGCGTTCAAGACCAACGACAAGCTGAGCTGGACCGGCGAACTCGACATCCTTGCGAGTCGCTACTATCGCATCCGGGTGCGCGCGGAGGTGGTGGACGAGAACGGTAAGGTTCTTGCCGACGAGGAGGCGGAATTCGTCTACTACGTCGACGCAGTGCCGGAGAACTGCCGCGTGCTCTACCGCCGGGCGCTGCCGCCGGATCTGCAGCGGGGGCTGCTGCTTCATCTGCCGTTCGAGCATTGCACGGCAGTGCACACCGCCATGCCGCAGGCGCAGACGCGATTCTTCTGCGACGGCGGCGGCGTTACCGTCTCCGACGTGGTCGAGCCGTCCTTTGATTCGTATTACGATACGGAGGCCACCGGCGACGATAAGCATTTCTACGTCCCCGGAAAGCTCGGCGACGCGCGTCATCTGCGCGGCATCGATTCCATGGACAACGAACTCGATTTCGTCCGGATCGAAAACATGACCGCCAGCGCCTCGTACAGCGTGGCGTTCTGGTTCAACGCCAACAAGTTGGACAACGATACGCGCCTGCTCTCGACGACCAACGGCTTGACGCTGGACCTGATGGCGGGAACGCCCAATACGATCAGCGCCACGATGGATGCCCTCTCGGTCGCCGGCGGAGATGTAGCGATCGGCGAATGGCATTACCTTGCGGCGACCTGGCGGGACAACGGCGGCGACAACTATACCTTGACCGTTTATCTCGACGGCGCGTCGGTGGGCACGACCGACGGGGATATCACGCCGGCGGACGCGCCTTTTACCATCGACCTCGGCGATGCGACCAAGGAGGCGGTGGACGAATTGCGCTGGTACGGCCGGGCTCTGCCGGCGGGTGAGGTGCGGTTGCTTTACCAGGAGGGCCGGTAGCGCCGGCTTCTTTCTGTTCTGAAGAAAACACTAACAAAACTCATTCTTCTGCGCCCAGAAATTAGATTCGGTCCAGATGGCGTCAAGGTCGATTCCATGCGTGCGCATGCTGTGTCGCGTGTGTCTTGGCGGGCACGGGAATCACGCTTGTCCCGGTTTGACAGATACGCGCGGCTCGGCTATAGTTGCCGTGATTGACGACGCGCGCGCGGAGGCGCGTGCTCACCGGATTGGGACCTGCCGGAGCCGGCCGCTCATGGGCGAATATTTCTGGGAAGCCGCCAAACTGTTGCATGATCGGCGCAAGGCCGATGCCGATCTGGCTCAGCATACCAGCGAGGGAATTCTGGGCCGTCGGTGGCTGGCCGCGAGTTATCCCGACCGGCACTACTGGCAGAAGGCCGAGGAGTGGCTCGTCGGCGGATGCGGCCTTCCGGACCGCCCCATCGAGCTTTCGCGCGACGAGGCGTGCATGCTCAACTTCGGCACCTCGCCGGAGATTCTCACCGCCGACACGCTGATAACCGAAGCGGAGAAACAGGGGCAGACCGTCACCATGCAGGGGCGGCCGGTGGTGCCCGAGTCGATGAAGAAGGACTCTCAGGATCTGTTGAAGAAACTCGAGTCCAACTACGCCGAGAGCCAGTCGCAGGACGGCGTCTACAATCTCGAGCCGTGGCTTCAGGAAGTTTACCGCGACATCCTCGACTTCGACCGGCGCGAGGCGCTGAAACAGCGCGTGGACATGCTCGACTCGGACATGGGGGCGGTGCCGGGGCGGCTGCTGGCGCTGGGTCTGCCGCAGATCATCGTCAACGACGTCATGACGGCCCTCAAAGCCTTCAACACCATCCAGGACCAGTCCAAGGCGCGGGAGAAGCAGAAGACCAGCGTCTCCAGCGCCCGCGAGTACGCCAAGGTCACTACGCTGATCCAGTCGACGATGGAGCGCGCGCAGATGCACATTCCCGGCGCCCGCACCGGCAAGCAGTCGGCGCTGGGAGATCTGTACAACGCCTGGAAGGAGGCGACGTACGAACTGATCGAGTTGAAGACTCAGCTCAACCGCGTCTGGATCGGAAGCGCTCTGGACAACCAGGTCAATCAGCTCACCGGCGCGTTGCGCGCGCTGCGCGAGACACTGGTGCGTTGTGCCGAAGACGCGGAGGTGCCGCAGTGCAGTCTGCTGGGCGCGCCGGAGGTGCCGCGTCTGATCTCGCGGCGGCTGATCGTACAGACGCTGCAGATGATCCGCATGCACGACCTGATGGCCGTCACCGACGCCTCGGCCGAGCGCATGGAGTATCGCCGCTTCGGGCCTCTCTGCGCCATCATCGCCCCCGGCGAAGGATCGCCCCGGTTCAGCCACGAGTTGCGCAAGTATTTCACCAGCCTCGCCGAGGCCGAGAAGGAGTTCGACCGCAAGGAGTTTGACCTTGATCGGCGGGTAGACTATCCGCTCAACTATCTCATTATCCCGGGCCTGACGGACCAGAAAGCCTCGCTCGAGACGATAACCGACGCTTACTACGAATACAAGCAGTCGGCTTTCCCCAATGCCTATCGCGCCACGCTGGACGAATTGAAGCGTCTCATGCCCGCGGCCTTCGACAACGTCTCCGAGCCCGGCGCCAAGAATCCCCTGCGGGCGCGTCTCTCGAGATATACCGCCAGCTTCATCCGCTGGACCCACACCGGCGCCGTCGAGCCGCTGCCGGCGATGCGGGAGTTCATCGACTGGGGCAGCGAGCAACTCCAGGGGCGCGCGATCATCATGTATCCGCGACACCGCTGCATTGTCATGGACTTTCGCGAGGGCTCGGGGCTGCGCCGAAAAAAAGTATACCAGCTTCGCAGCGGCGGGCGGATGGACGTCAACAATCAACAACTGGCCGTCTACGTGCTGGCACGGAACGTCGAGGCTGCGTTGCAGGCGACGATCTCGCTGCCGTCGGAATCACGCGAGAACCCGGCGTTGAAGAAAGCGGTGGAAGTCTACCAGGCGCGCGGGGTCAACTACATCACCGCCGCCATCAGCCATCTGCGCCGTTTCATGCTCTCCGATACCGAGATGGGACGCTCGCTTCTTTCGCTCGAGGCCCGTTTCAGCGCCGAGGTGGGCGCGATGCGCGACCGCAGTTTTCGCACGCTCGGCAAGGATTTGCCGTTCGCGCAGGCGATGGAGCTCCTGACCAAGCGACACGCCAAGCAGCTTTTGGAAAAACGCCAGGAGATCAATGATTGCATCGACCGCGATTTGCTGGGGTTGTTGTATGCCACCGAGGGGAATTACATCGCCGCGCTGGACGAATTGGATTCGCACTTGAAGCGCATGACCGGAGACCGCAAGCAACGGCGCCGTGACACCGAGAAGCTCTCGGTCGGTGCCGTGCTGGTCGAATTGGGACAACGAGGCAAGAAGTTGGGCAAAATCGCGGCGCCGGCGCTGGGCGGACAGACGCGCGTCTCGGGCGATTCCTCGCCGCCGATGACCGCCGAGGACGATTTCGTATTCTACAATATGGCCTCGATCGCGCGTATGCTCCGGAAACGCGACATGGCCAAGGAACTCTACCGCCGCTTCGCCGACTACGCCCGCAAGACCGGCTTGAAGCTCTATGCCGACTTTGCCCTCGCCATCATCGACGAGATGGAGGCCGAGGAGCAGGCCGCGCGCGAAGAGGCGACCAAAGCCGCCGAGGCTTGAGCACCGGACCATCCGGGACGGCCGTTTCGACGAGAGGACGGCGTCTCTTCCAGAAGCGGGCTGTACTCAGCCCGGATTCTGCGCCCTCGGGGTCGTGTCGGGGCGGGTGATATCGGCTTCGTCGTTGGCAAGGGCATGGTGCACCGCGTGCGAGAGGCCGACCATGTCGAAAGGCTTCTGGATCATGCCGGCGACGCCTTCCTGGGTCAGTTCGTTCGGCGTCATGGGCGAGCTGTAGCCGGTGATGAAGAGGGCGGGGACGTCGGCGTCGATTTGGCGCATGCGTCGGAGCGCTTCGCGGCCGGACATGAGCGGCATGACCATGTCCAGCAACACCAAGTCGATTTCCGCGTGGCAGACGCGATAGTATTCGAGTGCTTCGTCGGCATTGCCGCAGGCGACCACGGTGTAACCGAGTTCTTGCAGCGATTCCTTCAGCGCCGAAAGCACCACCGGTTCGTCGTCCACGACGAGGATATGGCCCGTGCCGCTGAGGGCTTCGCGTACTGCTTCGGAGTCGGTGGTCTGCCGCAGCTTCTGCTCGGCCACCGAGCCCGCCGCCGGCAGCGCCAGGGTAAAGGTCGTCCCCTGCTGCGGTCGGCTGTGCAGGACGATGTGGCCGCCGTGGGCGCGGACGCAGCCGTAGACGCTGGTCAGGCCCAGTCCAGTTCCCTTGCCCGGTTCCTTGGTGGTGAAGAACGGGTCGAAGACCTTCTCGAGTTCTTCCGGCGGGATACCCGAACCGGTGTCGCTTACCGTCAGCATCAGGTATTCGCCGGGATGTGCCTCCGGATAGCGCGCGCAATACGCTTCGTCCACGGTGCGGCAAGCGGTTCGGAAGATGATGCGCCCCGAGTCGCTGATGGCGTCGCGAGCGTTGACGGCGAGGTTGAGGACGGCATTCTTCAAGCGGACCATATCACCGGTGACGATGTGGTTCTCGGCCGCGAGATCCAGTTCGATGGTAATGCGCGGGTCGATCATGTGTTCCAGAAGCTGCGCCACTTCCTGCACGAGCAGGTGGATGTCGACGGGCGTGTCGAAGCCCGGGTTGGCGCGCGCGAAGGAGAGGAGTTGCGCGATCAGTTGGGAGGCCTCCGAGCAGGAACTGCGGATTTGCTCGGCATAGCGCTGCAGCGCCTCCCGACCGCTCAGGCGAAGCTTCAGCAGGTCGGCGTACGCCATGACCCCGCCGAGAAGATTTTTAAAGTCGTGGGCGATGCTGCCGGCGAGGCGCCCCACGGCCTCGAGTTTCTCCGCCCGGCGCAGCCGCTGTTCGAGCACGCCCTTCTGGTCGCTCTCTCGCTTGCGCTCGGTGATGTCGGTGATGCGCAGGAGTATGCCTTCGGCCGGGGCGTTCGAGACGGCCGAGAGGGAAAACTCAACAGCGATCAATTCGCCGTTTCGCGTGCGGATGCGCGCTTCGCGTCCGCCGCGGATGTCACAGCGGGAAGGGTCTTTCATGCAGCCGGCCAGCAGTGTCCACGGGCCGGTGTCCATCTCGGGAAAAAGTTCCCGCAGCGGCAGCGCCCGCAGACTGTCGGCGTCGTAGTCGAGCATCTCCCGCGCGCGACGGTTGGCGAAGACGATGCGGTCCTCGACGATGTGGAGCATGCCGTCGGCGGCGCTCTCCAGCAGGCGGCGATACCGCGCTTCGGCCTCGCGCAGGCGCGTTTCGGTCTCCACCAGGCGGCGCCGTGTCCGGTGGTTCCCGATGGCGCGTTCGACCACGCTCGGCAACAGATCCAGTACCGCCTCGTCCTTGACCAGATAGTCCGTCGCTCCGCGCTTCATGATCTCGACGACGGTTTTGGTATCGGTGTGCCCGCTGATGACCAGGAACGGCGGCAACGCTTCGGCTGCCGCGAGGCGGTCCAGCAGCGTCAGCCCGTGCATATCCGGCAGTTCCACGTCCAGGATCATCAGCGCCAGAGAGTTCTCGACCGCGCAGGCATATGCCTCGGCGCCGGTGGTGGCGCTACGGACGGTATAGCCGTGGCGCTTGAGGATGAGGCGGATCAATTCCCTCATCCCCTCGTCGTCTTCGGCGATCAGGACCGACGGTTCTTCGTGGGCGTTGCTCATGCAGGATTCCCGGGTTGCGCAGAGACCGCGGGGAGGCGGTCTTGACAAGGAAAGTGTATCCGATGCCGCTCGCCAGCGTCAAAGCATTTTCAGCTCTTGCGCTTTCCGGGATTGACACCGCAGCCGAAGGAATTAGGCTAGAGCTATACACTCTTTGAAGGGAAAGCCGGAGAGGAGAGGCGTGTTCGAGTTGAATGTGGAGAGCGATTTCTCGGCCGCGCACCAGTTGCGCGCCTACCGGGGAAAATGCGAAAAACTGCACGGGCACAACTGGCGGGTCAAACTCCGCGTCGCCGGCGAGGATCTGGGCGATGAAGGCATGCTGGTGGATTTCAAGGAACTCAATGCCTGGTTGAAGCGGGCGCTCGAGCGACTCGACCACGCTTTCCTCAACGACGTGCCGCCCTTCGACACGATCAATCCGACCTCGGAGAACCTGGCCCGGTATATCGCCGAGTCGGTGGGGGCGAACCTGCCGCCAGCGGTGCGGGTCGCGCAGGTCACGGTATGGGAGTCCGACCGATGCAGCGCCACGTACCGACCGTAGACGGCCCGTTTCCCGTTTTGCAGGTCGCGCTCGACTTCATCGATACCGAACGCGCACTCAAGGCCGCCGGAGAGGCCGTTGCCGGGGGCGATGTCTGGCTGGAGGTCGGCACGCCCTTGATCAAGAGCGACGGGCTCGAGTCGGTGCGCAAGCTGCGCGCGGCCTTTCCCGACCATGTCTTGGTGGCGGATCTGAAGACGATGGACGCCGGCCGCATCGAGGTTGAAGCCGCGGCCAAAGCCGGCGCGTCCATATGTGTCGTCCTCGGCGCGGCGTCCGATGCGACGATCATGCAGTGTGTCGAGGCCGGACGGAAATACGGCGTGCGTGTCTATTGCGATACGATTGGTCTGGCCGATCCGGTTGCGCGCGCGAGAGAAGCCGAGGCGCTCGGCGTCGATATCATCGGCGTTCATTGTCCGGTGGACGAGCAGATGCAGGGGAAAGAACCGCTGGCGCGACTACGCGAGGTGGCCGCGGCGGTTGCCCTGCCCGTCGCCGTCGCCGGGGGCATTACCAGCGAGACGGCCGCCGGGATGGTCGAGGCCGGCGCCAGCGTGGTTATCGTCGGCGGCGCCATCCACAAGGCGGCCGACGCGGCGGCCGCGACTTCGGCGATCTTGAAGGCCGTGAGCGAGCGGAGAGTCGTCGCCTCGGACTACGGCCGGCGCGGCGGTGAGGAGACGATCCGGGAGGTGCTGGGCAAGGTTTCCACGGCCAACCTCTCCGACGCGTTGCATCATCAGCCTGGCCTGCGCGGAATCCAGTGCCGCACCCCCGGCTGCAAACTCGTCGGCGAGGCGCTTACCGTGCGCACCGCCCCCGGCGACTGGAACAAGGTCGTACAGGCCATCGACCAGGCCGGGGAGGGCGGGGTGGTGGTCGTCGACGCGGGGGGCGCACCGCCGGCGCTTTGGGGCGAGTTGGCCACGCAGACGGCGCTGGGGCGGAAACTCGCCGGCGCGGTGGTTTACGGCGCCATCCGGGATACAGACGTCGCGCTCGAACTGGGACTGCCGCTTTTCTCGAGCCATGTCTGTCCCGACGCGGGCGATCCGAAAGGTTTCGGCGAGATCGGCAGCGCGATCACCGTCAGTGGCCAGACGGTTCGCCCCGGTGACTGGATTCTCGGTGACGACGACGGGGTGATGGTGCTGCCACGCGAAAAAGCGGCCGAGTATGCCAATCGCGCCATGGACGTGCTGGAGACGGAGAACCGGATCCGTCGGGAGATTCTCGACGGCTCGACGCTGGCGCAGACGGTCAACCTGAAAAAATGGGAGAAGCGATGAGAAACGTGACCCAGCGGCTTTTCCGGTCTTCGGCCATGCTGCTCTTGGCGCTGGCTTTATGCGGCACGCTCTATGGCGCGGAAGGACGGATCCTGTTGACCGGGTTCGAGCCGTTCGGCAAGGAGCCGGTGAACAGCTCCTGGGAGGCGGTGAAATCCTTCGACGGCAAGAGCCTCGACGGCTATGCCATCGTGGTGGCGCAGTTGCCGGTGGTCTGGGGCGAGCCGATGAAACGGCTGGCCGCGCTGATTGATGAGCACAAGCCCGACGCGGTCTTCTCCTTCGGTCAGGGCCATCCGCAGATCTTCACCTGTGAGCGTCTCGCCCGGAACAAGCGGATCGACTACCCCGACAACGAGAAGAAGAAGCCCGGGGCGAAGCAGATCGTCGCCGGGGGGCCTGCGCGGTACGTCAATCCGTTCTCGGTCGACGAGGCGTTCATCGGCCTGACCGGGAAGGGGTATCGCGTCTTCGTCTCCTACGATGCGGGCGGATATCTCTGTGAGGAGACGCTGTATTCGCTGCTGCATTTGCGGCAGAAGGCCCGGAAGCCTTTCGCCTGCGGCTTTTTCCATGTGCCGCCTTACGAGTCTCCCTTGCGGCTTGTCGGCCGCGTCGTCCGGTGCGACACGAACGTACTGAATCCGTTCGTCGAAACGGTGGTGCGCTCCTGGATCCGGGCGCAAAAAGCCGACCGCTGATCTTTCTCCTTTGCCCGCGACAGGGTTGGCATCCCGTGGCGAAGATGCTATACTGAGATACGATGTTCCGCGGGATACCCAAGCGGAGGAAACCGGATGCACAAGATCTGCGAAATCTGTAAAAAAGCCGCCGCGACCGTCCATCTGACGGAGATCCACAACAACGTCAAGAAAGAACTGCACATGTGCGAAGCATGCGCCGAGAAGAAGGGCATTCACATGAGCCAGAGCCCGGCGATGCAGGAGGCGCTGGGGCAGGCGATACAAGAGGTGACCACGCCCGAAGAGTTGGGCGAGGTCGACGACGCCTGCGAAGAGTGTGGCGCGAGCTGGGGCGATTTCCGCGGCAGCGGACGCTTCGGGTGCCCTGCCTGCTACGGGGCTTTCCGTCATCGCATCGACCCTTTGCTGGAGGATATCCACGCTGCGCGCGATCATCATGTAGGGAAGAATCCGCGTCCCTACGCGGCGCCCTATCGTTATGATATCGTCGAGTGTCGGCGGCAACTGCGCGAAGCAGTGGAGCAGGAGCGTTACGAGGACGCGGCGCTGCTGCGTGACCAGTTGGCCGAGCTTCAGGGCAAGGCGCCGAGCGAGTCGTGAACGTCGGCGGGTTGGCGCGACGGCGCGGTTGTCGAAACGTGCGATTCGACCGTCATAATCTGTACGAAAGGATCGATATGCGCTTTCCTTTGGTCGGCACGCTGCTCGCGCTGCTGGTCTTTCCTGCGACGGTCCGGGCGGCCTCGGTCGAGCGCGTTGAGGAGAAGCACGAGAACGGCGAGATCAAAGCCAGGTATACCCTCCGCGACGGAAAGAAACACGGCAGCTATACCGAGTACGACGAGACCGGCAAGAGGGTCCTGCGCACCAGTTACCGCGAGGGTGAACTGCACGGCAGCTACCAACGGAAGGATTCGGAAGCCGGCCGGACGCTCTATGCCAAGTACCGAAACGGCGTTCTCGATGGCAAGTACAAGGTCCGCGAAGGCCGCGAAACGCTGATCGAACACGATTTCGAGGACGGTCGTCTCGAAGCGTTCGCCGGCGTTAAAGCCTACCCGCGTACGCTGGCGGAGATCGTGGCGACGCTGCGGGTCATCGCTGCGCAAGGCTCAGACGAGGCCGAGAAGGTCAAGGCGTCGCTGTCGTCGTCGAAAGTACACAGGGCGCTCGATATCGCCTTTCCCGAGGAGGGAACGCTCGCGCCCGATCCGGACGACCCCAAGGGCGTGGGACGGTTCGAAGCGATGAAACGGCTACAGGCGTATCGCTACCTCTGCGGGCTGGCGTGGACGCCGATGAGACTGGACGCTGAGCTGAACGCTTACGCCGATCTGGGCGCGGAGATCAACAAGGCCATCGGCGGGCTTTCGCACCACCCGAAGAACCCCGGCTGGCCGGCCGACAAGTACAAGAAGGCCGCTCATGCCTGTGCCAAAAGCAATCTCTTCATGCATTCGCAGCAGGATCCGCGAACGATCATGAAGCGGTCGATCGACGCCTACTTGTTCGACAGCGACCGGAGCAATATCGACCGTGTCGGCCACCGGCGCTGGTGCCTGAATCCGAGCATGGGGAAAGTCGGCTTCGGCGAGTGCCAGGGCTTCTCCGCGATGATGGCCCATGACGGTAGCCGCGCGGATGTTCCGCCGTACGACGTCATCGCCTACCCCGCGCCCGGGTATTTTCCGGTGGATTTCTTTTCGCCCCAGCATGCCTGGTCGGTTTCTCTGGGTAAGCGGGCGGACAAGTCCGCCGCCGTCACTCCGAAGGTCTATCCTGTCGGTGAGGACTGGCTGCCGGCGAAGGAGCCGCTGCCGATCACGTATAAGAACATCGAGAAGAGCGGCTTCGCCGTTCCCTGGTGCTTGATCTTCCTGCCGGACAATCTCGATGTGGCGCACGATAAGATGTATTATATCGTGCTCGAAGGTCTGCCCGCGCCCGATGGGGGCAAGAAGGGCGACGAGCAATGGCGGCGCTATTTCGTCCACTTCATCAATCAGCAGCAGGCAGCCGTTTCGCTTGCCGAGGTGGAGGAAGACGAGGATTGATCGAGCATTATGGATGGACGCGGGCCTTAACCGCTTATCCTGGCAAGGGATAGGTCTTCCTGTCCCAGATTCCCCTTGAAGCAGCCGGGCGCAATGGTGTATAGGTACACTGGACCGGTGGACTGCCGGGCCGTGTTAGCGATATCGATTCACGAGGAAATAGACGGCGATGGACCTCAAGAGCTTGATTCGTACCCCCGGCGAGTGGCTCAAGGCCGAAGGGCCCGAGAGCCATATCGTCGTCAGCAGCCGTGTCCGCCTGGCGCGCAATATCGCGGGCCACCGCTTCATCCCCCGCATGAGTGATCGAGAAAAGCGGGCGCTAGCCGATACCGCTCGCAAAGCGCTTCACACTCTCCCCGGCGGTCGCGCGCTGAGCTACTTCGACATGGAGGAGATGCCCAAGATCGACCGGACGTTGCTGCTGGAGCGCCACCTGATCAGCCGCGAGCATCTCGAGGGCGAGGGCGCACGCGGCGTGGCGATCCAGGAGGACGAGACGGTTTCGATCATGATCAACGAGGAGGATCACCTGCGTCTTCAGTCGATTCGCAGCGGCTTGCAGTTCCAATCCGCTTTCGAAACGCTCGACGCACTGGACGACGATCTGTCCAACGAGTTGGACTTCGCTTACGACGAAACCTACGGCTATCTCACCGCTTGTCCGACCAATGTCGGTACCGGACTGCGCGTCTCGGTGATGCTTCATCTGCCGGCGCTGGTGATGACGCGGCATATCGAGAAGGCGTTCCGGTCGCTGCACGACCTGCGCCTGGCGGTGCGCGGACTCTACGGCGAGGGCACCGAGGCCCACGGCGAGTTTTACCAGATCTCCAATCAGATCACCATCGGTCGCAGCGAGCGCACGATCATCGACGATCTGCGCGCTGCCGTCGACGGATTGGTGGCGTACGAGATCCGCGCGCGGCAGAAACTGCTCAAGGGTGAGCCGCATCGGCTGGAGGATCATGTCTGGCGGGCCTATGCGACGCTGCGGCATGCACGGGTGATGAACTCCACCGAAGCGATGAAGCTCCTCTCGGCGGTGCGACTCGGAACGCATCTTGCGATCCTGCCGGGCTTGGACCTGAAGACGCTCAACGCTATCTTCATCTACTCCCAGCCGGCGCATTTGCAGCGGTTGGAGAATCGCTCTCTGCCGGCCGAAGAACGCGACATCGTCCGCGCGCGCTATATCCGCGAGCGTCTCGACGAGGCCGAGGCCAAGGGCAGAGGCTGAAGGGGCCAAGATGGAAAGCCTTTTTCTCGTTTTTCCCGTCGCGTTGGCGGATAGTGTGGTATACTGGCGGCTGTCTGGTGGTCTGTAGCGGTGGCAATGGAGAGCGGATGACGGCGATCACGCAACAGCATGTCGGCAATTACCGGCTGGTGAAGAAGATCGCCTCCGGCGGCTCAGGGACGATCTGGAAAGCCATCGCCACCGGCGGCAACCAGACGAATGCGATCAAACTGCTTCACGGCAATCTCGTCGGCGATTCGCAGCACGTTCAGGCCTTACAGAACGAGTTCAAGATCGGCTCGCTCTTCGACAACAAGGGGGTGTTGCGCTATCACCAATACGGTGTCTTTCGGCAAGCGCCGTACATCGTCATGGAACTCTTCCCCTCGGTCACTCTCAAACGCTTGATCGAAGATCCGCAGAAGCACGATTTACGCGCGCGCGTGCGCGCGATCCTCTACTCCGCGGCCAAGACACTCGCTTACGTTCACACCCAACGCGTGGTGCATCGCGATATCAAGCCGGATAACATCCTCGTCGACGAGAAGAACGAGACGCGGCTGATCGACTTCTCCATCGCCTTCCGGGCCAAGCCGATCACGACGGTGCTCCTGGAGAAGGTGTTCCGCGGCAACAAGAAAAAGCAGACCGCCGGCACGCCCAGCTATATGGCGCCCGAGCAGATTCGCGGCGAAGCGGTCTCCCCGGCGGCCGACATCTATAGTTTCGGCGCGAGCATGTACGAGGTTCTCACCGGCCGCCCGCCGTTCGAGGCGGACAATCCCACCACGCTGTTGCAGATGGCGCTGGAGAAGCCGCCCAAGCCGATGCGCAAGCTCAGCGCCGACATCAATCCAAAGGTCGATCAACTCGTGCTTTCCATGCTCTCCAAAGACATCGCCGACCGGCCGCTGGCCATGGCCGGCGTCGCCGGGCAACTGCGGCAGCTCAACCTCTTCCTTGCCTGAACCACGCTCCGCGTTCTCATCTGCATCGTTCCACGGGCAACTTCCGTCGCGGGTCGTTTGTCCTGTATTTCCATCCGCCCTGGCGACAGGACATGGTTTGCCATCGGACTTGTCGTGAACTGACGGAATTCTCCACGCGTCCGTAGCGCTGAAAATATGCCATTAAGCCTTTCCATAAAGCAAGTTATGGGAATTCGCTTTACTGGCATCGGGATTGTTGTCTTTCCGACGTTGGCAGCGACGGGAGATTTGGTCATTAGGAAGAGGACGTTATACTCATTATAGGACAAGGAGGGCAGTAGAATGAAAACGGAACGGCTGGCAATTTATCTGGCGGTTGTGGTTCTGACGGCGGGAACGGTTTACGGCGGCACGCCGCCGCATGGTGGCGGTGGCGGACGGTCGCGTCCTCCGCGGCGGGCGAGAGTGGATTCGAAGGTCGAACGCCGCTTCGACAAGAACCACGACGGCGTGGTCGGCAAGCGCGAAGCCAAGCGCATGCAGGGGTTCAAAGCCAACGACACCAATCACGACGGCACCATCGACCGGCACGAGGTGGTCGACCGCAACAATGACGGCAACGTCGACAACGTCGAGAAGCACAAGTGGCACAAACACGTCCAGAAGACCCAGACCGACACGCCCATCGAAGAGCGTTTCGACAAGAACGACGACGGGCACATTGATCGCAAGGAAGCGAAGTACATGAACGGTTTCAAGCAGAACGACACCAATCACGACGGCACCATCGACCGGCACGAGGTGGTCGACCGCAACAACGACGGCAGCGTCGACAACGTGGAGAAGCGCAAGTGGCATCGGCATGTGCAGAAGGCCCAGGTCGACACTGCTATTGAGCAGAAGTTCGACAAAAACGGCGACGGCGTGATCGACGCCAAGGAAGCCAAACGGATGCGTCGCTTCAAAGCCGAGGACACCAACCACGATGGCACCATCGATACCTACGAGAAGGTCGATCGCAACAACGACGGCAATGTTGACGCGGTCGAGCAAGAGCAGTGGGAAACGCATCACGGGAACTGATTGCATGGCGGTTGGGTAAGGCGCGGCCTCCCTCCTCCCCCCTCGCGAACTCCGCGCCTCACCCGACATATGGCGGCCCGCTCCCCGGCGGGTCGCCTTTTTCGCCTGACAAGCCGATGGCTGTCATTTGGTTGCCATGCCGAAGGAAGTCCCCGCCGTGGACGACAAACACTGCGGAAGGGGTTGAATCAAGCCGAAAAAACTTGCCATTTTTCTGGAAATGGGTGACAATTTTTCGCGTGTGCGGTTCCGGACCGGGGACGACGGAAATGGAACGCGTCCGGGGCGGAAACGGTGCGGAACCGCTCTTCGCGAGAGATATCTACAGGAGGCGACATGTTTGAGAAATTTACCGACCGCGCCCGCAAGGTGATCAATCTCGCGCGACAGGAAGCGGAGCGCCTCGGACACGAATTCATCGGCACCGAGCACATTCTGCTGGGGCTGGTCAAGGAAGGTTCCGGCGTGGCGGCCAACGTGCTGGAGAATCTCGACGTGGACCTGGAGAAGGTGCGCATCGAGGTGGAGAAATACGTCAGCTCCCCCGGCGAGACCGCGCACGCCTCCTCGGCGCTGCCATTCACCCCCAAGGCCAAGAAGGTGCTGGAATTGGCCATGGAGGAGGCGCGCAATCTCGAGCACAATTACATCGGCACCGAGCACCTGCTGCTGGGCCTGCTGCGCGAGAGCGAGGGCATGGCCGCGCAGGTGCTGCTCAATCTCGGCGTCAAACTCGAGGACGTGCGCGCGGAGGTGATGGAACTGCTGGGCGCCGAGAGCGCTAACGAGCCACCTTCACAGGAAAACAGCTCTGCCGGTGCCGCTGCGCAGGCCCAGACGGGCGAGAGCCCCACCCCCGCGCTGGACAGCTTCGGCCGCGACCTGACCGAGCTGGCGCGGGAGAACAAGCTCGATCCGGTCATCGGGCGGCACAAGGAGATCAAGCGCGTGCTGCAGGTCCTCAGCCGCCGTACCAAGAACAACCCGGTGCTCATCGGCGAGGCCGGGGTGGGCAAGACCGCCATCGTCGAGGGGTTGGCGCAGGACATCGTTCAGGGGAACGTCCCCGAGCTGCTGCTGAACAAGCGCATCGTCGTGCTGGACCTGGCGATGATGGTCGCGGGCACCAAGTACCGCGGCCAGTTCGAGGAGCGCATCA
>CAYWFP010000029.1:0-36457 GCA_964457365.1 uncultured Planctomycetaceae bacterium | reverse complement strand
TTACACGGGCTGGATTGTCCAGCTTGCCCGCACCAGCTTGCTTGGCGCACTCATAGCTTCTCCTTGCAGCGAGTTTTTCTTGGAAACGTCGACGGCATCTTCACGGTTCATCCGCCCAACCAAGGGCCGAGAACATACAGGAAGAACATGAGACCGCTAACCACGCCCGCGGCGAGAAAGAACATCGCCGGCAATACCGTCGGCTCGCGCTCCTCGGGCGCGAAGGCGTCGTAGACCGCCGCGCGCAAGCCCCAGATAAGCCCCATGGCCAAAAGCACCGGAAACACCCACCCCAACGCCACGGCCATCATCGACTCTCCCGCGAAGCGGCGAAAAGCCGATTCACCTTCGGCCGACCGAGGACGACGAGGGTGAAGATGCCCAGCAGCGTCCCGATTGGAAAGAGAAGGCAGGTAAACGCAGCCATGACCAGGCAGTAGAGACGGTTCCGCCGCAGCGCCAGAAACCGTCCCGCCAACGCCGTCATCACGGCGTAAATCAATGCCAGAAGGACCAATCCGCCGGCAATGATCACCATGTACCAACCGGTCTTTTCGATCTCCGCCCGGTTACCCGCCGGACCGAACCCGCCGAGGATCATCCATATCCCCATCAAGAGGTAGATGCCCGGGAAGAACGCGGCGAGCGTGGCGAGACCGGCGAGGACGTAATGAAAGATCGAGAGCAGGCGCAGGTGCTCCTCGTCGCGCTCGCGCTCCTCGGCTTCGATCAACGCCTGCTCGTCCATCTCGGTCATACCGCGGGCCCTTTTCAAGCGGCCGGAAAGACCACCGCCGCGTAGCCGACGAACATATCCGGATCCCCGCGCGGCATGACTTCATGGCTCGTGGTATGCTCGAGCACCACGCCGCCCGGGCAGCCGCCGGCACGCGCGCACGCCACCGACGCGGCCACCGCCCCCGCACCGCAGGCACTGCGATCGCTCTTGGCCCTGGGGACGACCGCTTCGGCATCCAGAGACTCCATCAGACGCAACAGCTTGCGGTCGTTCTCCAGGCTCCAGGCGTGCGCCTCGGTCCCGCTTCCGGCGGGGGCGAAGCCGTAATCCGCGCCGTAGTGGGTCAGATCGGTGCTGCCGACGGCGACGACGGTCTTGCCGCTCTGGCTCACGATCTGCCATGCCGCTTCGCCAGCGGCGGCAGCATGGTCGTTGGGCGGGACGGCCAGGGGGACGAACCGCGCCGCCGGAAAACAGTGTTTCAGAAACGGCGTCTGCAACTCGATGGCGTTATCCCCACGATGGGGCGCTTCGCTGGCATCGCCCACCCCCGCCTCGACCAGCGCCGCCGCCAGTTCCCCGTCGATCTCAAGCGCGCCGAGCGGGGTTTCCCATGCGCCCTGCGCCCAGACCGCCGGTGCCATCAGCGGCATGGTATGCACCGCGCCGAAGACGAGAAACGTATCGACGGAGGGCATCGCCGCCCGGATCCACGCATACGCGCGCGCGGCGGTAGGGCCGCTGAAAGCGAGGCCGGCATGGGGCACGACCGCTGCCAGCAGGGGACGGGCCGCGGCGACATCGGCCCGGGCGAGATAATCGTCGAGTTCGCGCGCCAAACCGAACGGATCGGCGGCGTACCATGCACCCGCCTTGGACGCTTCTCTCACGCTCATGCCTGCCCTTCCCTTGCCGTTCCCTCAGCTTTCGACCACGCGAAAACCAAGCGTGTTGGCACGCGTTTCCGGATCGCGAAAATTATGGTAATAGACGTCGAGAGCGTATGCAGCCGAGAGCCAGTTGCCCCCGCGAATAGGCACCCGCCCCTGCACGTCCGTCTCCTCGGCCATGCACCATTCGTCGACCAATCCGGCCATGTCGTGGCACCCGACCGGACTGATCCCGAGGCGACAGGTGCCCACCTCGGCGGTGTGGCTGTTCTCGGAATCGAACATGTTGCGGCCGAAGACGCACTGCTCGGCGGAGGGAAACTCGTTGCCCCAGGGATACTGGCGCCCGTCGGTGCCCCGACCGGCGCGCTCCCACTGCATCTCCGTCAGCAGGCGCAGCCCAGCCCACTTGCAGAAAGCCAGGGCGTCGTGGTAGCTGATGCCGACGACCGGCTGTCGCGGGCGGCCGAAATGCTCGCCGAAGTCCTGCCGTCCCTGGTAGCCGCTCTCCTCTTCGAAGCGCCGCCACTGCTCGTTGGTCACCGGGTATTTGCCGATACGGTAGGGCTTTTCGATCGCTTCCTCCCGCCGCCCTCCGACCGACCAGTCGCCGAAGAAAAATCGGCCTGCGGGCACGGAGAGCAGTTCGACGCCGGATTTCCCGTGCACCTCGCCTTCCACCTCCTTCGGCGGATGCTTGCGCTGCTCGTCGAGGATCATGTTCTTCAGTTCCGTCGGGCTCAATCCCAGGTGCTTGGCGATGGCATGGAGCGCGCGACGCTCCTCCGTATCGATCACGCCGTCGGCGAGCATCATGCCGATGATCTCGCGGAATCGATCTTTGCGTTCGTCGGCGCTTCCGGAGAGTTCGTACCCGCCGCGATTCTCCTTGAAATCGCGGATAACCTGGTTGGCTTCCTCGCGCGTAACCCCCAGTTCCTCGCGCATCTGTTCGAGATACGCTTTCTCCGCGGCGACAAACTGTTTGTCCGCCAGGGCCGCGACAAGCATGTTGTGAAAACGTCTGCGAATTTCCTTATCCATCGCGCATCTCCTACTGAGGACTTTCCGATCCAGGCGTATCATCGCAGAGGAGGCCGTCGTGGAATCGCCTGTCGCTTTTCGCGCCTCCCCCTGCCGAGCACCTCCTTCGCCTGCGTCGCCGACACTCGTGGAATGTAACCGCAGAGCGCCGATCTTTCAAAGGAAAATCAAAGGCGCGGCGCGCTCCCGTGTCATGGCAACCGCCGGCGAAAGTTGGCCCGTCACTTTGTTATAGCGGTTGACTTGATCCGGGACGGCGCTATGATGAAACAGGGTCGGATGCAGCCGGGAAGGAAAACGGATGACCAGCATTCTGGGCAAACTGATGCATAAGAAGAGCAGCGAGAACGCCGTTCTGGTCGTGGACGACGAATCCGATATTCGCAAACTGCTCTCGGTACACCTGCAACATATCGGCTGCGACGCCTACAACGCCGGCAGTTCGAAGGAAGCGATGGACCTCGTCTCCGACCGCGACATACGTTTCCGCCTGTTCATCATCGATATCAACATGGCCGGCGAGACCGGGATCGAACTCACCAAGCAGATCCGCGAGCGCGCCCGGTACAAGACCACCCCGGTTATCATCCTTACCGGGGTCATGACCGAAGACGGGCTGATCCGGATCGAGCAGGAGATCCCCCACGTCATCGGCATGGCCAAACCCTTTGACGCGCGCAAGTTGAAAGAACTCGTCCTGGAGATCCTGCAGCCGCCGGAAGACGAATCCTCCCCCAACGGGGCGTCTTCGTCGAATTCGCAAACCGAATAGAGACGCGCCGTTTCGCCTGTAAACGACGATTTCCGGACTTGCATCGTTCCCGCTTCCGCGGCACAATATCGGCGAAGCTGCTTCAAACGGAGCCGGCCGGTGAACGACATTGCTGAAATCCACCTGCGGGATCCTTACATCCTGCCTATCGCCGATGAAGAAAAGTACTATCTCTTCGGCACCGCGACACCTGTGACCGATCAGGTACCGTTACGCGGGTTCGACTACTTCACCAGCGACAATCTCGACGAATGGCAGGGGCCGTTCCCGGCCTTTCGCGCACCGGCTTCGTTCTGGGCCGACCGCGACTTCACCTCCCCCGAGGTGCACGTCTACGCCGACGGTTACTACATGTTTGCTTCCTTCAAGGCTCCCGGCCGCTGCCGCGGTACGCAGATCCTCGCCGCCTCCTTTCCCGGCGGCCCCTACCTGCCGCACAGCCACGAGACAGTAACTCCACACAATTGGGAATGCCGCGACGGCACCTTCTTCGTCGACCGCAGCGGCGATCCGTGGGTAATCTTTTGTCGCGAATGGATGGAGGTCGGCAACGGCGAGATATGTGCCACGCCTCTGGAGAAAGACCTGAGCGCGGCAGCGGGCAATCCCGCTCTGCTCTTCCGCGCCCTCGACGCGCCATGGGTACGCGTCCGCGACCGCCACGCCGTCGCCGAGGGGCCGTTTCTGCACCGGACCGACGAAGGCCAACTGATCATGCTCTGGTCGAGCTACGACGCCGGCGGCTACGCCATCGGCATTGCCCGCTCCGAGAAGGGATTACTCGGGCCGTGGCATCACGATCCGGATCCGCTCTACGTTCTCGGCGGCGGCCACGGCATGCTTTTTCGCATGTTCGAGGGTTTGCTTATGCTCACGCTGCACCACCCGAACAGTCACCCGCACGAGCGCCCGATCTTCATCCCGATACGCGAACGCGCAGGGCAGTTGATCCTGCAGAAATGAATCCCGCTATTCTTCTTCCCCCTCGCCGTCGAGCGCCGCGATCCGACTGTCCAGATAGGTCTGGAAGACGCGGCGCCGAGCAATCCGCTGCTCGAGTTCCTGTCGAGCGTCCTCGTCTTCGACGGACTTGAGCTCTTTCGTCAGCTTCTCGAGTTCCGCGGCGGTCTTCTCGGCCTGCTCGCGCATCTCCTGAGCAAGGGCGCTGCGCTCGGCCTTGTCGAATACCCGGTCGATCCTCGGCCCATGGGCAACCCTCGCCGCACCGCTGCCGGACTCCCGCGGCGGCAAGAAACGCTGTCCCGGTTCGAGCCGTCGCTGGTTCATGAATGTCGGCGAGACGATCTCGATGCCGGCCGCGTGCAACCGATCGAGCATCTTGGCCCGCAGTCGCGACTGGCTGGCCAGAAAGTGCTTCGCCTCTTTCAGGAAGCCCGAGCAACGATAAGCAATAGAGAAGTCCCCCAAGTCGATCAACTGAACATACGGCTCTTCCAATTCCGCCTCGACAGCGGCGGCGTTGAGCACAACCTCCACGCGGCGGTGGGGAATGTCGTAGCCGAGCGAAACCTCCGCGCTGATGACCGTGCCGGTGCCGGAACTGCGGACGACGGTGACCGGATTGGTCACCAGATACAGGTTCGGCAGAGTCGTCAGATTGCTCTCCTCGGTCTGGATCTCGTGATGGAAGAGCCCCTGATCGCTGACGCGGCCGAAGTGCTCGCCGACACGGATAAAGTCGCCGGGCTTGACGTTCTTGAGCGAGCGGAGAAGAAAACCGGCCATGGCGTTGCCGACGAACGTGGTCGAAGAGAGAGCGATGGCGGCACTGACGACGATGCCGATCAGACTCAGCAGATGTCCGCGCGTCTCCGGGTCCAACGGCAACGTCAATACTACGCCCAGAACGCCGGCGACGACGAGCAGGATGGTCAGCAGGCTCAATGCATTGGCCGCGCCGGCGCTGTGATTGCGGTCTGGATCCCAGACGCGGTGTTGCACGTAGAGCGCCAGCAGAACCAGCAGGACGACCAGCAGCGCCGGCAGAAAGGAACCGGCAAGCATCAGCGCTTGCGTAAGACTTTCCACTGCAGCCCTCCGGCAAAGCGGGGTTCAGTAGATAGTAAGAATAGGTGATTCGGGGATTTTGCGCAAATCCGTGTGCGCAGTTGTCGAAAGCCGCGGGGCATGGTTTCAGACGTAGACGTCGATCAGGCGGCCGATCAGTGCCATCTGCTGCTCCTGCACCGCCATCTCCGCATTGACGGCGAGCAGCTTTTCCATCTGCTCGGCCGGCATCTCCTGCGCTGCCTTGAGTACCGACGTGGTGAGATTGGCGTAATCGATCGCGACCTGCGAGCCGCCGGCTGCCGAGGCATCCACGGGGCTTCCTCCATGAAGCGTGTATTTCCTTTTACCAATCAGCGGTAGCAAAGCGAAAAGCTTGAGAAAAAAGAACGATTTTTCGCGATTTCAGAACACCTTTGCTTGCTTGACTTTACGTGGGAAACCCATATAATTCATGGCATTATCGCCAGATTTGATGGCTTCATTTTAGATCCTTTTGTAGTTTTTCGTCAACACCGTCGATTTCCACGCGGAGATGCCGGCATATTCGCCTCCCTGCCCCTAGGCAGGCATCGGGCTAACTGATTTCCGCAACTCGTTATTGTCACGGGAGATAGCTAACTTGGCCGACATACAGCTTGCCTGCAATACCGCGCCGTGGGGCACGACAGGACTGATCGAGGCAATCACAGACATCTCCGCAGCTGGCTTCGACGGTATCGAATGCCCGGCCCAGGTCGTACAAGCATACGAAGACCGGCTGCATGTGTTCGAGGAGATCCTGGAAACTTCCAGCCTGCAATTGTCCAGCCTGATGCAGCAGATCGATTTCCTTAATGTCGCACAAGCCGACGAACAGGTGGAACGAGCCGCCAATGCCGCGCGTTTCGCTTCCATCGCCGGCGCCAAGGTTCTGCTCGTCTGCCACCACGAGGTACGCAACGCCTCGATGAACGACGAGGAGTGGGCCACGCTCGGCGCCATCGTCGAGGAGATCGGCGAACGGTGTCAGGAATTCGATGTGGATCTTTGTTTTCTACCGCGGACGATGCGGCTGGTCGGCGCGGACAAGGAGATCAAACGCCTGATGGCCTCCACCAAGCCCGAGTTCGTCAAGCTGGCACTGGACACCGCCGAGATCGCCCTTGCCGGCAGTTCGCCTCAGCGCATGGCCAAGTCGTATATCGACCGGCTGCGCGTCGTCCGGTACCGCGACGCCTCGGCCAGCAAGCGCCGCGCCAAGACCACGAGTACGAAACCGGGGTCCACGCCGCAATTCGGACGCGGCGCGGTCAATTTCGAAGCGGTCAGCAAAGCATTGCTGAGCGAAGGATACCGTGGCTGGATCACCCTCGACGTCAGCGGCGAAAACCAGCCGCCCGAAGATGCGGTGCGCGCGGGATACCGATTCCTGCTGCGCAAGTCGGGGCTGTTCCCGGTGCTGTAACGACGGCGCCGGGCCTTTGGGGAAGGGCACCATGCCGAAGTTAAACGCGACGGTCAAGGGCGTCAGCACGCCCAAGCTGAAGGAAGCCCTGCAGGTCTCCGTACAGGGCATCGTCTCCACTCCGACGCTGAAGACATTTCAGAAAGCGATGGATGAGCCGATCAGTTCCGGCAAGGACGTGATCCTCGATTTCCAGCACATCCGCTACATCAACAGCTCCGGCCTCGGCGAACTCGTCCGCTGGCACGATCAGTTGCAGTCCAAAAGCAAGCGACTCTGCCTGACACGACTCAACAGCGATGTCGAACACCTGGTGGCCATGCTCGGACTCAACGACGTGCTCCACATTTTCCCGGATCCGAAAGCCGCGCTCAAAGCTCTGGACAGCGGCGTCGAAGCGACGACGCCCGAACGCTATATCATAAGCCGGCAGGAAGCGGTCGAGAAAGCCAAGGCCGCGCGTGAAGCGGGAACTCCGATCTACGTCGGCAAACTACCCGAAGCGCACGTGCTGTTGCACATGAAAGCGGACGACTTCTTTACCCACTTTCTCGCCCGTGGACTCTCGGGCGATACCGGCAAGGTCTCCATCGTCGAATCGGTCGAACAGGCACGCCAGGCAATCGAGGAGAAAGGCCCCGTCCACGTGGCCATCCTCGACGGTCACCTGGAGGGATCGAGCGATATCTGCCGCGAGATGAAGACCGCCCCGCGCAACCACCTGGTTTCGGTACTCTATATCCATCCGCAGGACACATCGAAAAAGAAGGCCGGGAGTCTGCGCGTAATGGAGGACGAGTCGCTGGGCGAGCCCTTCGACGTGCACGAGTTGGTGGCGCTGGCGATGAGCGAGTACCACCGATGCCAGGACGAATCGATCCTCTTCGTGCGCGAGTTGCACCTGCAGTTTCCCGCCGAGGAGGCGGCCCTCAACGACGCCTTCGAACTCATCGAGAGTTTGATCGAACTCGCCGGCGCCGACACCGAGGAAGACGCGAGCTTCAACTACGCCGTCCGCGAGGCCATCGACAACGCCCGGCGCCACGGATGCAAATCGGACACGAAGAAGGCGATCGAGCTTCTCTACGTCCTGGATAAAGAGAAGATTACCATTACCGTCATGGACGAAGGGCCGGGGTTCGACTACGAGAAGCACATCAACGCGGCCCAGCAACGCAGCCCGCTCGAACAGGTACGCATACGCCACAACGCCGGCGGACACGGCGGACTGGGCATCGCCATGATGCTGCGCTGCTGCGACAAACTCGAATACGTCACGCCGGGGAACCTGATCAAGCTGACGAAGTACGTCTGAGAGCCACCGGCTTGACGCGTCCGCCAGCCAGACGTATGCTGAGCGTATGAAAACGCGAGTCTTTCCACTGCTGGCCTTGTTGGGCGCGTTCGCTTCCGGCGCCAAGACCGGGGAAACGCCCCCCGTACTGACTTTTTCCCCCGAATCGTGGGTGGAGTATCATGTCACGCTGCCGGCGCGACGGCTGCTGCTGCCGCCCGAGAAGAAGACGGGCGATGAGAAGGAGGACGAAGCGGCGGATTCGCTGCCGACCGGAGGCGAGGATGTCGACGACGAAGCCGAAGGCCCGGAGACGGGAGAAGACGGAAATTCGAACGCGTCGACAGCGTCCGATCAGACCGAATCGGATCGGGAGGGGCTTCCGCCGCCACTCCTGCCGTTGGCAACACCGATGACAGGCACCACGCGTTTGACCGTGCTGGAAGCGGATACGGAATCCGTGGTCCTGCAAATCGAAGTCGGTGGACTGACCAGAAACTTGCGGATCGAGCGACACGAGTTCGACGTAGCTCAGCTTGTTGGCGGCTACCGTCCGCCGCCGTCGCTACCGAACTTCGCCGAAGCCAAGGAGACGCTGACCATCAAGGGCCGCGAGGTTGCAACCATCCGCAAGACGTGGCCCGACAAGGACTCGGGTACGACCGTCACGGTCTGGACGAACGCGGAGATCCCTTTCCATGTGGCCAAGTTGACTGTCGACGGCGGCGAAGGCGGCGCGTTCGAACTCGTCGTCGTCGATTATCACCGAGCCCAGTAGATCCGGAGAAACGCGTGATCGCCGTACTCGACTACGAAGCGGGCAACCTGACCAGCGTGGAACTGGCGCTCAAGCATGTCGGCGGCAAGCCGAACATCACGCGCGAACCTGCGGACGTCGCACGCGCCGAACGCGTAGTCTTCCCCGGCGTCGGCAGCGCCGCGAGTTGCATGCACAACCTACGGCGACGCGGGCTCGACAAAGCGTTGCGCCAGGCGCTCGAGGCCGGCAAACCCGTGCTGGCCATCTGCATCGGTCTGCAATTGCTGTTCGAGCATTCCGCGGAAGACGGCGGCGCCGACTGTCTCGGCGTCCTACCGGGCGAAGTGAAGCGTTTCTCGTTCTCCGAGGAACGCCACGTCAAGATCCCGCACATGGGCTGGAACGAGGTGATGATCAAACGGCCGCATCCGCTGCTGAAGGATTTTCCCGCGGGCGGAGAATGCTATTTCGTCCACTCCTATTACGTCGAGTCGACGGCCTCATCTCTGGTTGCGACAACCACCGAGTACGAAGGGGCGGTTTTCTGCTCCGCGGCTGGCGAAGACAACCTCTTCGCCGCGCAGTTCCATCCGGAAAAAAGCGGCGCGGTCGGACTGGATATCTTGCGCAACTTCCTCGCCTGGGACGGACAGCCATGCTGAGCAAGCGCCTCATCGTCTGCCTCGACGTCCGCGACCGCAAAGTCACCAAGGGAATCAAGTTCGAAGGCAACGTCGATATCGGCGATCCGATGGAACTGGCGGCGCAGTATTACGCGGACGGCGTGGACGAACTGGTCTTCTACGACATCACCGCCAGCGCCGAAGGGCGACCCATCGACATCGAGATGGTGCGCGAGGTGGCCGAGACCATCTTCATCCCCTTCAGCGTCGGCGGCGGGATCCGCCACGTCGAGGACATGCGGCGTGCGCTTCTGGCCGGAGCGGAGAAGGTCTCGGTCAATTCGCTGGCGGTCAAGAATCCCGAAATCATCCGCGACGGCGCCAGAGCCTTCGGAAGCCAGTGCGTGGTCCTCGGCATGGACGCCAAAAAAGTCGAGCCGACCGCGGCGATCCCTTCCGGTTACGAGATCTACATACGCGGCGGGCGGACGGCGATGAGGCTCGACGCCCTGGCGTGGGCCAAACGCGCCGAGGAACTGGGCGCCGGGGAAATCTGTCTCAACTCCATCGACGCCGACGGCACGAAGGAAGGATACGAGCTGACGGTGACGCGGATGATCAGCGAAGCGGTCTCGATCCCGGTCATCGCTTCGGGCGGCGGCGGAGAGCCCAAACACCTCGCCGACGTCCTGACCATCGGCCGCGCCGACGCGGCGCTGGTGGCGAGCATGGTGCATTACGGCACCTACACGTGCGCGGGCATCAAGAAAGCGCTGCGGGACGCGGGCGTGAAGGTGCGGTGGTAGGATTTCTCCGGGAACCCCCTATCGGGCCCCCGACAGCGATCGAATCCAGTCGCCGGTTCACGGCACCGCGCGCCCGGCAATCAACAAACGATGCGAACCATGGCCATGATGAGCAATTCCGGAACCGTGAAGGAAATGTATTCGCCGTCCTGCGAGAACTCCAGCTCCGTGCCCTCCGGTTCGAGCACTACCTTCTTCGCGTTGGCGACCCGTACCCGGCAGGCGGCATTGTGATACGGAAAGACCTTCTCGATGGCCGGGATGGCGTCCTTGCTCGCCTGATGGCCGACTTGGTAATCGATGATATTGAACAGAATGTCGCCGTTGTCGAGCCGCATCAAATTCGTTTCCATCGTCAGGGGAATATCCACGGTATACAGCGGGTGCGGATCGACATACGCGAAAACGGCGGCGAAGAATTGACGCAGCCAATGATGATTGTACGTCCAGTACGCGTCGAAGAGCGAACCGGCGATATACACGGCCCGCCCCTTGCCGAACGTGTTGAACGTGGCGAAGGGATACGGAGACGACTCGTCCGCCGGCGGCGCGGCCAGATGGTTGCGAAAAGCGCGATCATTCGTCGATTCGCCTTGCGGATAGACAAAGTCAGCGAGGCATTCGGCGGTCGTGGGGACGACCTTCTGCGCGGTCGTCCGACATTGCAGGACCAGATCGTCCGTCTCCCCGCGAACCGTCGCGTGCGGTTTGAAATGACTCACGCCGAAGACGCAGGGCTCGATATAGTCGATGCCGAAGACGTCGGCCAGTTCGAATCGGCCTTCATGAAGCAGTGACGTGCCGCAGGCGAGCAATACGCCGCCGGCCTCCACCCAGCCGCGCAACTTTACGAGCGTCTCGGCGTTGAAATCGAACGGCTCGGACAATACGACATACTTATATTGATCCAAGCAGTCGGCGTACAACGCGTTCACGATATCGTGCTGAATATGGCTCTCGACCAACATTTTGTGCGCACCCCGCATCGGGGCGGCAATCGCCCCCGGGGCATGCGCGTGGTGGTCGCTGGCCGGCGCCAACAAGGCCGTCTCCCTGACCGTATGCGCCTGCCGAAGAATCTCCTCGCGCTCTTCCACGAAGCCGAACGACTTGTTGAACATCTCGTACACGGCCGGCTGCAGAGACCCGTCCACGTTGACCTGATCGCCGGAGGTGGCGGCCACTCCGTTGCCGATCATGGCGGCAAACTCCGTCGTCATCTGCGCGGCGGGCTTCAGGGTAAGATCGCCCCAGCCCTGGTAGAAGCGGACGGACATGACCTGGCACGGGATGTCCAGCGTGCGCACATACCGGGCGGTGAAGCTGTGGGAGAGGTAGTTGCTGCGGGGCTGGCTTTCCCAGCAGAGGATGTCGTTGGCTTCCGTGAACGCCAGCGGGGCATTGGCGTATCCCGAGCCGTTGGTGCAGATGAGGACGTTCTTGCCATGCTTTTTGTTCAGAACACGTAATTCGCGGATCAGATTAACCATCGCCGCGATATTCCAATCATGTCCTTCGGCGTCGCTGAGCGTGCCGATATCGCGACCATAAAGCTGCTGGAACTTCTTCTTGCAGCTTTCGCAGTGGCATGGCTCGTACCCGGAGTAGGGAATATCGAGCCACAATGCGTCCACCGGATAGCCCTGGATTATCTCCTCCAGTTGCGGCAGGACAAGCTCTTCCTTGTACGGGGTGTTGAGGCACAGCTTGGCCCACGGCCCCATGACCGGGTGCGGCGTTCCGTCGCGCTTGAGATAGCGCCAGTTCTCGTGTTCGAGAAACGCTTTGACGTCGGTACACAGCGAATAATACGCGTAGATGAAGATGCCGCGTTTACGGCATTCGACAGCGGTTTCCATCAGAAAGTCCGCCTCGAGGCCGGCGTGCTTGTGACCGGCTTTCGTATTGTAGAAGCTGTTGCCGAAATGGCATTTGGAAAACAGGGCCACCATGTTGACCTTGCCCCGTTCGAGGTGATCCACGAAGCGCCGGGCATCGAAGTTCTTGATGGCGTTGCGGGGGAACTCGGGCATATGAAAGTCCATGTGGACCTGACGCATATGCTTGTAAAACCGACCTTGTTTATCAAGCATGATTCTCTCCTCAACGTTTCCGCCATGACGACAATTTCGCCACGCAGGGTAAACCTCCCCCGCGTGCGCGTCAAGACGGTTGTCTACGAAATGGGTTACCAGTCGTATTCGAGTCGGATGTTGTGTTCGATGTCGTCGTGGGCGGGAATGTCCACGGTATAACCGAGCTCGAGGCGGCGCCAGTAGGCGCTGAAGCCGAGGGTGACGCCGGCGTCGGCCTCGTTCTCGTCGCCGACACCCGCCAGGCGCGTGTTGAACTGCTCGTTCTCGACATAGCCGCCGAGGCGGCCGGTCAGGTAATTGGGCAGGAGCACCTGCTCCACGCCGGCCGACCAGCGGACGAGTGTATGCCCCATCTCGCGATCGGCGCCGTCCTCGAGTTTGAGATACTCGATCGAGAGGTCACTCGCCAGAAGCGTCCGCTTGGCCATCTGATAAGAGACGCCGGGACGGAACTCCAGCAGAAATATGCTGCCGTCGTCGAGCGTCATGCCCGCGTCGTTGTCGAACGAGCCGAAGCCCAGGCGGACGAGGCCGCCGATAGCGAGCTTGCGAGTATGGCGGTAGATGCCGCCGACGCGAAGATCCCAGCGTCGCCACTCGTGGTTCCAACTGTCGTCGTCGGCGAAGTTGTCGCCGTAGTTGTAGCCCAGCGAAACGCCGCCGAAGAGCCGGCCGCCGTGGAAGCTGCGCCCCCAACCGCCGATGAAGGTATGGATCCCCCCCTCCCGGCCGTCCCACTCGCTGCTGTAATTGTGATTGGTGTGCTGGTAGAAGAGCCCCGCGCTTTGGTTTCCGACACGGCCGCGACGGTAGGTCGCCGGACTCAGGGCGTTGATGTTGAACGCCCCGCCGACATTGACCTTGATAATGTCGACACTGCGACCGTCGCCGTCGATGGTCTTCACGGCCAGGTCGGTCAATCCCTCGTGGGTCGACATCGCCCCGAGCGAGGCCGGATTCTCGTAGACGCCGGAACTGCCGTTGCTGAGTGCGGCGTAGCTGCCGCCGAGTGCCTGCGCCCGCGGGCTCTTGATATCGCTCTCGTGCATGGCGCGATTGTTCCGACGGATAAAGTCCTCCGCCTCGACCGCCCGCGCGATAGTGCCGCCGGCACAGACCGCCAGGGCAAACAGGATAAGGGACACGCGGATTCGCATGCGGTCTTCCATCAAGCCGCTCCGAACCGGGAGCGGCGGAGCGGAAACGGGCAGCTCTTTACGCTCTATCGTCAAGATATCCTTCCCCCTTGCATCCTTTTCGTACGATTGGTTTAATGTCGACGCGGATTATCGGCCGCCGGCCGTCCGCCACGTTCTCACATCACCGATGACAAGGAGCACCTAATGCGCCTCGTACAGCGAAAAGCGGTCGTCACCGGCGGTGCCCAAGGAATCGGCGAAGCTATCGCCCGCCGCTTGGCCCGCGAGGGCGCGGAGGTGGCAATTCTCGATCTGAATCTGGAAGGCGCCGAACAGACCGCCGCGAAGATCGCCGAGGAGACCGGGCGGACGGTCATCGCGGTCGAGGCCGACGTCATGGACGAAGCCAGCGTCGAGGAAGCGATGAACACCGCCGCGGGGCGTCTTGGCGGGCTCGACATCCTGGTCAACAACGCCGGCGTCCTGAAGAGCCACTTCCTCTGCGACTTCCCCAAAAGCGACTGGGACTTCGTCCTCGGCGTCAACCTCACCGGCGCCTTCCTCTGCCTCAAGCACGCGGTCAAACACATGATCGAGGGCGGCAAGGGTTCGATCGTCGTCATCGGCTCCCGCAGCGGCAAGAAGGGCGGCCTCTGGAACCACGCCTACGCCGCGAGCAAGTTCGGCGTGCAGGGGCTGGTACAATGCGCGGCGCTGGACCTCGCGCCGCACGGCATCCGCGCCAACGTCGTCTGCCCCGGCAACGCCCTGGACACCCCGTTGTGGAAAGACCTGGCGGTGCAATATTCGAAGAAGCTGGACAAGACGCCCGAGGAGGTGATCGAGCATTACCGCGCGCGCGTACCGCTGAAGCGCGGCTGCGACGTCGAGGACATCGCCAACGTGACCGTCTTCCTGCTCTCGGACGACGCGAGCTACATGACCGGCCAGGCCATCAACGTCACCGGCGGGGAGATCATGTACTGAAGGCCGCGCCCTCCCGCGCAGGAACAGCCACGGCCGGCGTGTGTACTTGATTTTCACCGTCCCGCCCCATACGCTTAAGGATTCAGCCCGTGTGGAAAGGCGATCCGTGCCGATACTCCGTTTCCTGCGCGTTCCAGGCGTATTCACCGCCCTGGCCGACATCATGGCCGGCTACTTCATCGTCCGCCTCGGCGGCGCCGGCGCGGAGCAACTCGCGAGCTTGAAGTTTCTTCTCGGCGCCAGCGCCTGCCTCTACCTCGCCGGAATGGCCTGGAACGACATCTTCGATGTCGAAGAAGACGCGAACCTGCGCCCGGAGCGGCCGCTGCCTTCCGGCCAGTTGAGCATGACCAGCGCCTTTTTCCTCGCCGCATGCCTGACGGTGGCGGGGTTGCTGCTGGCAATGACCGCGGGAATGGCCAGCTTCCTCGTCGCCGCCGCGCTGACGCTGATGATCGTCTTTTACGACGCCCTGGCCAAACACGTGCCGGCACTGGGACCGCTCACCATGGGCGGTTGCCGGGGGTTGAACCTCCTGCTGGGCATGACCGCCCATCCGCAGATCCTGGTCCTGGTGGGGACAATGTGGATCGTTCTGGCGCCGGCGGCCCTGCTATGGGCCTATACCGCCATTATCACTGTACTGGCTTCGATGGAGAGCCCGGCTTTGCCGAAGCCGACCTTACCTTCGGATCCAGCTCTGGACGTCCCGACGGAGATCGATTCGACCGACGAAGACGAGGATTCGAAGAGCGAGCAGGACCTGGCTCGCCGTATCGCCCGGGACCAGAAACGCGTCCAGCGCGAGGCCGAAATCCTCATTCGCCAGAACTACGTCTCGACCAATCCCACGCCAAGCGTCCAACGCGAACGCCAGCAGATCAATCCGGTAGTGCTGGCCGTCGGCATCGCCACGCTGCTGCTGGTACCGCTCGCCTCGGCCTGGGTACTGCCCCGGCATATTGTGAGCCTGAGCGTCTTTGCGCTGCTGTTTCTCTGGCTACTCGTCCAAGCTTATCCCGTACTGCGCCGGCCCGGCGGTGCGCGCATCCATCGCCTCGTCGGCGCGGCGCTCATGGGCATCTGCCTGCTGGACGCCGGCTTCGTCGCCAGCCTCTCGACGACGCCTCAGGGCGAGGAGACGCTGGCCGGGGTAACGCTGGTGGCGGTTCTTCTCATACCGACCTATGTCTTCCGCCGACGCATCGCGATCACCTGAAGGGGTATCCATGAACAGCGAAACGGAAGCGATGACGCTACCGCGGTGGTGGATCGGGCTGAACTGCCTGGCGGTTCTCAGCCTTCCCTTCACGCTCTCGTTGCCGCTGCCACTGCTGGCCAAACGCAGCATCCATCTCACCCTCTTCGATCCGTTGATCTGGGCCAGCGCGAGCCTGTTGATCCTGCTGCAGCTTTTCTCTGCAGAAACCCGCCGGCCGCTGCGCCATTATCTGCGCCTGTGGGCAAGCGTAACCTGGCCGGCCGGAGTACTGCTCATCGTCGGCCTTATCAGTCTGCGGCAAGTGGAGAACTTCGATCGGCAGACACTGGTGGTGACAGGCAAGAACATATTCCAATTCTGCGAGTACCTGTTCGTGACGCCGTTGGCACTGTTGCCGATGCTGTACTGGCCGAAGTGGCGTCCCGCCCTCCGCCTCTCTATCGCCGGCGCGCTGCTGGTGACACTGATCCGCGCCCCTTTCTGGATCGACAACCATCACGTTCACGGCATGCTGGTCGCCCTGCTGGGTTGTCTCTGCCTGGAGATGATCCTCGTTACCGGCAAGCATCCATCGATCCGCCTCGGTATCGGTCTCCTCGGCCTGGCATTGATCGCGATCGTCCGCAGCGGCGAGTCCCTCCTGGCCTGTCTGCTCGGCTTTCTGATCGTTCTGGCACTTCGTTCGCGCATCGCGCTGGTCAGCCTGCTCGTGCTGTTCTTCCTCGGGCTGTGGATCTTTCCGCAGAGGGCGGCCAAGCGCGCGGTTCTACTGGCCGAATCCCTGCAGACCTTTCGCACTTACCGGCGACCGGGCGAGATCATGCCACGAACCCGTCCGACCATGCGAGCGTATCGCTGGCATGCCAACCTGAACATGATCGCACAGAATTCGACCGCCGGTGTAGGATGGGGGCGGTACCAGCGATACCTCGACCGCTATTACGGCTCGCTCGACGTTCCCGAGGGCCGAACCGACGCTCCCCCGGAATGGCATAACCTGCTGACACACGAACCGGGAACTTACTCATGGTTCATGCTTACCGCCGCCGAAACGGGGCTGCCGGGGCTGGCGGCACTATTCCTGTTTCTGGCGGTGCTGCTGGGCCGCGCGATGCGGATTAATCGCGAAAAACGCCTTATTGGGGCTGGCGGAATCGCGGGCGCTGTGGTAGCATTACTCCTGCTCGGGCTCTGGACCAACCCCATGGTCCGCGGCGCAGGGCCGGTTCTCGGCTTGCTACTGACGCTGAGTACCGTCCGTCTGGCCGACGACTCCCGCAGCGCATTGGGAGCGGAATGGGCCGCTTCCTGAATACGGGACGCGGAACCGTGAGATGCGGGCAACACGCGCTTCGGCTGCTGCTGACGACGCTGGTCTTAACGATCACCGCTTCCGCCGGCGAAGAGCTGGAAGTTCCCGGCATCGTCGACGAGGAGGATTTCCTCCCCCGCGAGGAAGAAGGCGTCACTCCTGATCCGCGTCCGCGAGCGGAGGAATACATCCCCGATGCGCCACCGGGTACTTACGAGCCTTCGCGTCCCGACACCCGGTTGCCCGAGGATATGCGCGAAGAATTGCCCGACGTGCCGCCTCTGATCCCGCCGCCACCGCCGACAACGGCAAACCGTAACGAACCCCACAAGGACAAACCTCTTCGCAGGAGCGAATCCCCGACCGAGCACGATGCTCCGAGCGACCAGGATATGGTGCCGCTGACGCCGCCGGAAGGAACGGAGACCGGACAAACGTCCCCCGCCCCGCCGGCGCCGCGTGAAGTACCGCGCGAGGACAAGACGAAGGATCTGCCCGACCCCCTGGCGGACCTGCCACTACCGGAGGAGGAGAACCTCGAACCCAAGGTCGAGACATCCACGATCCCGGAGATCGAGAGCGACGTCGTACCGGTGATCGAGGAACTGCCCGAGCCGGATCTCGATACGGAACCCGCGCCCGAAGCGACAGCCGAAACAAAGCAACTCGAAACGGTCGTCAAGACCGATTCGGCGGAGGCGTTCCCCAGCGCCAACCTGCCCGATCCGCTCCTGGACGACGACGACGGCGCCAGCTTCTGGAAGCACCAGACCCTTCCGACCAAGGCCGATGACAACCCCCGCGAAACGGACCCGCCGAAAAACAGCCGTCCAGAACCATCGAAGGCCAAAACGCCTGACGAAAATCCTCCGCAGACCGACCCCGTAGCCGCCACGGCCGAAACGCAGTCGCCGATGCGCCATGCAGTGGCCGTGCTCGACGGCGAGGCGATCACCCGCCAAGCGTTATACGAGCAGATCGCCCCGACCCACGGACGCTCCGCGCTCCAGCGCATGATCAACCGTCGATTGCTGGCGGCAGAACTTCAACGGCAAGGCGAACGCATCACTCGCGAGGAGATGGAGCTGGCTTTCGATCAGGCCGCCGCCCGCTTTGCAAAAGGGGTGGAGAGCGACAGCCGCACCCCCTCGCTCGAAGCTTACCTGCTCGAACGCGGCATGCCGAAACAGAAATACATGCGAGAAGTGGTCTGGGTGCGGCTGGCCCTGCGAAAACTGATGAAGAAAGCGCTTCAGATCTCCGAGGACGACTTGTTCAATTACTATTACACCCACCGCGAAAAATACACCGAACCCGACCGCCTGCGCCTGCTCATGATCTTCATTGATCCGTTGCGCTTGCCGGGCGCCAGCGGCGAAACGGTACCGACACGAGCGGACTGGACCAAAGCGCTCAAACAGGCGCAAACGCTGCTGCAACAACTCGCCGGCGATGCCGCTTTTGAAGAACTCGCGCGCACCCACTCGCACGATCCACTCTCCGCCATGCGCGGTGGCAACGTAGGCTTGCGCGCCCGGAACGAGTTGCCGCGCGCGGTGGCCGACGTTTCGTTCAAGATGGAGTTGAACGAGCCCTCGCCCCCGATCAAGAGCCTCTCGGGCTATTACATCGTCAAGGTGACCGAGAAGAAGCCCGGGCGTATCATCCCCTTCACCCAGATCACAGAACGCATTCGCGCCGACTACGAAGACTTCATGGTTCTGGCCAACGCCGAGGAACTGCTGAATCGCCTCAACGAGCAAGCGCGCCGGGAAGGGCGTCTCGAGATCCTCGACCCGGCGCTGCAACCTGCCGAAGCGGGAAAATAACTTCCGCCCCGTGAAATGGCGCTTGACACGATCCGCCTTCTGCGAGTATGATACTGTTGATTGGCGTTCGCGCACGCACTCTCTAACATTATCCCCGGTAGGGTGTTATGAATTCGGCAACGCCTTCCGCCCCGTGTATTTGACAAGTGGAGTTCAATTTACATGCCAGACCGTGGCCAAATGCTCGGTGAGTTGCTGGTCGAAATGGGGTGCATAACGGCTCCGGAATTGGCCGAAGCGCTGCAGAAACAGCGCGAGAGCGACGAGCGCATCGGCGATGTGCTGCTCAACAACGGCTACGTCCAGCCGGAGGATCTGACGCGCGCGCTGGCCGACCAGTTCGACATGGAGATGGTCGATCTCGACAGTATCGAAATCGATTCTGAAGTCATCGAGATGGTGCCGCCGGATCTGGCCAAAGAACACAAGATCGTCCCCATCGATTTCGACGACGACATCCTTGTCATCGCCATGGGCGACCCGCTGGATCTCTATACCCTCGACAACCTGCGCTTCCGCATCGGCTGCCAGGTCGAATGCGTGCTGGCCACGAAGACCGCTATCGACGAAGCGTTGACGAAATTCTACGGCTTCGAAGAGGGCCAGATCGACGACATGATGAACGAGCTGACCCAGCAGAGCATCGAGGTTATCGATCACGGTGAGGGCGACGAGAACATCAGCGCCGAAGACGCGCCGGTAATCAAGCTCGTGACGCTGATCATAACCGAAGCGGTCAAGAGCCGTGCGAGCGACATCCACGTCGAACCGATGGCCGACCGGCTGCGTATCCGCTACCGCGTCGACGGCCACTGCTACGAGGTCGACTCGCCGCCCAAACGCCTGCAGGCGGCGATCACCGCCCGCCTGAAAATCATGGCCAAGATGAACATGGCCGAGAAACGCCGCCCACAGGACGGCCGCATCAAGCTCGCGGTTCTCGGGCGCGAGATCGACCTGCGCGTCAACAGTCTCCCGAGTACCCACGGCGAGAGCATCGTCATGCGGATCCTGGACAAGGAAGCGGTCATGTTCGGTCTCGAGCAACTCGGCTTTCATGCCGACGATTACCGCATCTTCCAGGGGCTGATCCGCCGCCCCAACGTCATTATCCTCGTCACCGGCCCGACGGGTTCGGGCAAGACGACCACGCTCTACGCGGCGCTGAACGAACTCAACCGCAGCGACAAGAAGATCATCACCGCTGAAGACCCGGTGGAATACAACGTCTCCGGCATCAATCAGGCCCAGGTCAACCGCAAGGCCGGGATGACCTTCGACCGCATTATCCGCGCCATGCTGCGCCAGGCGCCGGAGATCATCCTCGTCGGCGAGATCCGCGACGGCGAGACGGCCAATATCGCCATCCAGGCCGCCCTGACCGGGCACCTGGTCTTCAGCACGCTGCATACCAACGACGCGCCGGCCTCGATCACGCGCTTGATCGATATGGGCGTACCTCCGTTCCTGGCCGCCAGTTCGATTCAAGCGGTTCTGGCCCAGCGTCTGATCCGGCGCATCTGTCCGGAATGCAAGAACGAGGTGCCGCCGGAGATCCCGCTACTGAAGAGCGCCGGCGTTCCCGACGAGCAGATCAACAACAACAAGTTCTTTGCCGGAACCGGCTGCGCCAACTGCAAGGAGAGCGGATTCAAGGGACGACGTGCGATCTACGAGATCATGGTAATGAATTCCCGCTTGCGGGAACTGGCCTTCAACACCGCCACCACCGACGCCATCCGCGAACAGGCCGTCCGCGACGGCATGCACACGCTTTTGATGGACGGCCTGCGCAAGGTCTTCGACGGCACGAGCACTATCGGCGAAGTCCTGGCCGTGGCCAAACGCGTAGACTGAAATCGCAACACCGGAGACGCAACGCCCATGGATATGGACAAACTCCTCGAGGCGACCATCAAGAACGGCGGCAGCGACCTGCATCTGCGCGTCGGTGCTCCGCCGAAGCTGCGCGTGCACGGCATGCTCCGCACCCTCGGCAACCAGGTTCTCACGCCCGAAGACACTGTCAGCCTGATGAAGAGCATCACTCCCGAGCGCAACCTGATCGAACTCGAATCGGAGATGGGCGGCTCCGACTTCGCCCTCGAGTTCAAGGACGGCACCCGCTTCCGCGTCTCGGTCTTCCGGCATCAGAACAAGACGGGCGTCGTGCTGCGGCAAATCCCGCGCGAAATGTTGAGCTTCGAGACCATCGGCCTCCCGGTGATCGTCAAGGAACTCTGCGGCAAGCCCCGCGGGCTGTTCCTGGTCACCGGCCCCACCGGCTCGGGCAAGACCACCACACTCGCGAGCATGATCAACTACATCAACGAGACGCGCGCGGACCATATCGTCACCATCGAGGATCCGATCGAATATACTCACCCGCACAAGAAATGCGTCGTCAGCCACCGCGAGATCGGCGTCGATACCCCGAGCTTCGGCGAGGGATTGCGACGGGCGCTGCGTCAGGACCCCGATATCATCCTTGTCGGCGAAATGCGCGACTTGGAGACCATCGAGGCGGCCGTGACCGCCGCCGAAACGGGTCACCTCGTCTTCGCCACGCTCCACACCACCGGTTCGGCCAAGACGGTCAACCGCATTATCGACGCCTTTCCGACCAATCAGCAGGAGCAGATCCGGACGCAGCTCTCCGTGGGCCTGATCGCGGTCCTCTCGCAACAATTACTCCGTCGCGCCGACGGCAAGGGCCGCATCGCCGCGTTCGAACTGATGATCACCACCTCATCGATCCAGAACCTGATCCGGTCGAACGAGACGTTCAAGATCGACTCCATGATCCAGACGAGCGCGAAAATGGGCATGATCCTTCTGGACGATCACCTCTTCAACCTATACACTGAAGGCTTGATCAAACGAGAAGACATGCTCCAGCGCTGCGTCTATCCAGACCAGTTGATGGTCAAGGTGAGAAGTTGGGAGGCCGAGCGCGAGCGCGAACAACGCGCCCGGCGTCGCTGAATAGACGGAAGGACAACCGCATCGTGAATGCCGTCCCGTCACCGCCCCTCGGCGAAGAACCCCGTAGACCTCTGGGGGAACTTCTGGTCGAGCAAGGCATGATCACCGCCGAACAGCTCCAGGAGGCTCTGACCAAACAGCAGGCCGAGGGCGGCGCGCTGGGGAACGTGCTCAAGGACATGGGGCTCGTCAGCGATCAGGAGATCATGCTCGCCCTGGGACAACAGGTCGGTATGGACGCGGTGGACCTCTCCGACATCGAGATCGAGCCCGAGGTGCTGTCCAAGGTCGAAGCGATGATGGCCGAGGTATACCGCATCATCCCCATCGAGTGGGACGAGGCGGAGAACACCCTGGTGGTGGCGTTGGCGGATCCGCTCAACGTCCATGCGCTGGACGACCTGCGTTTCATGCTCAACTGCAATGTCCGCGGCGCGGTCTCCGACGAGGAATCGGTCCGCGAGGCGCTCGAGAAGTTCTACGGCAACGAGAACCAGGAATCGATCGAGGACCTTATCAACAAGATCGACGAATCCGATATCGAGGAACTCAGCGACAACGACGCCGACCTCAGCGTCGACGACCTGGAAGCGCAGGCCAACTCCGTCCCGGTGATCAAGTTGCTCAATCTTGTTCTCCTCTCGGCCATTCGCGACCAGTCTTCCGACATCCACTTCGAACCCTACGAAGACACCTTCCGCATCCGCTACCGCGTCGACGGCGCGCTGATCGAGCTCAAGTCGCCGCCGCGCAGCCTGGCGCTGCCGCTGATCAGCCGCATCAAGGTCATGAGCAACCTCAACATCGCCGAGCGTCGCGTGCCGCAAGACGGCAAGATCATGCTCCGGATCGCTGGCCGCCAAGTCGACCTGCGCGTCTCGACATTGCCGACGATGTTCGGCGAGAGCGTGGTGATCCGCGTCCTCGACAAGAGCGTCGTCGCCCTGGACATCAACCGTCTGGGGATGGAAGAAGACGTGCTCGAAACATTCATGGAACTGATCCACAAGCCCAACGGCATTCTCCTGGTCACCGGCCCCACCGGCTCGGGAAAAACCACCACACTCTACGCCTGCCTCAACGCGGTCAACGACGTGGAAACCAAGATCATCACCACCGAGGATCCGGTGGAATACGAGCTGCCCGGCATCATCCAATGTCCGATCAACTCCGAGATCGGCGTCACCTACGCCAAATGCCTGCGCGCCATCTTGCGGCAGGATCCGGACAAGATCCTCGTCGGCGAGATTCGCGACGTCGAGACGGCCACCATTGCCGTCGAGGCATCGCTTACCGGGCACCTCGTCTTCAGCACACTGCATACCCAGGACGCCCCGGGTACTGTCGCACGTCTGGTGGAAATGGGCCTCGAGCCCTACCTCTTGGCGGCGACCATCGAGGCAATCGTCGCCCAGCGCCTGGTGCGCAATATCTGCACCAACTGCAAACGGCCATACACGCCCACCGAGGAGGAGCTTTTCGAGATCAACCTTACGCCCGAAGATATCGAGGGACAGCTCTTCTATTACGGTGACGGTTGCGACGACTGCAAGAAGACCGGCTACCACGGCCGCAGCGCCATCTACGAAATCATGCGCCTGAATCACGCCCTGCGTTCTCAGATCATCGACAAGCGGTCTACCGAGGTGTTACGTCAAACCGCTCTCGAAACGGGGATGCGCACTCTGCGTGACGCAGGCTTGTTCAAGGTCTTCGACGGCATTACCACTATCGAAGAGATCGTCAAGGAAACGATGCAGGCGGAATAACTGGCATGCGCGGGTCATCCGTCGTATAATTCATGCAACGACATGCCGTCATCTTTCTCGGGAGGATCGGTTCATGGCCAAGTTCGAATACGAAGCTGTCGACAAGGCCGGACGACAGAAAAAAGGGGCGATCGAAGCCAGCAGTTCCGACGAAGCGCGGGAGAAACTGCGGGCCAAGAACCTCTTCCCCACCACCATCAACCAAGTGGGCCGAAAGAGCAAAGGCGCCAAGGCGACGAGCGAGCGCGAACGAACAAATCCGCTCTTCGCCGGTTCGATCAAGGGCAAGGAATTGACGCAGTTCACGCGCCAGTTCGCCACGCTCATCGACGCGGGCCTGCCGATGATCCGCTCGCTCGACATCATCGAGCAGATGCTCCGGCCCGGCGCACTCCGGAACGCCGTCATGGATGTCCGCGACGAAGTCGAGCAGGGGTCGAGCCTCTCCGACTCCATGGCAAAATGCCCCGCCGCCTTCGACGAATTATACGTCAGCATGATCCGTGCCGGCGAAGCGTCGGGCCTGCTGGGCAGGATTCTTTCGCGACTGGCGGATTTCCGCGAGAAGTCGGAGAAACTGCGCCAGGAGATCATCGGCGCGCTGATTTATCCGGCAGCGGTTGTCCTCATCGCGTCGGGTATTCTGGCGTTGATCATGCTCTTCATCGTGCCTCGCTTCGACGCCCTTTTCAGAGACATGAATATCGCCATGCCGATGGTCACCACCCTGCTGCTGAACGTCGCCAACGCGATGGCCGTCTACTGGTTCATTATCCTTCCGTTTCCCGTGGTCGTCTTCTTCGTCATCTGGCTGATACGGCAGAACAAGTCAGGCAAATACACGACCGATATGGCCGCACTATATATCCCGATTTTTGGCTCGATCATCAAGAAATCGACGATCTCGCGATTCTGCCGGACGCTCGGCGAGCTGACCAGCGCGGGCGTCCCCATCCTCGACGCGCTGGCCATCCTGCGCACGGCCATTGGGAACGCCGTGGTCGGAGAGGCTGTCGGCGATATTCACGCGGCCATTCGCGAAGGCGAAAACATCGCCGACCCGATGCGGCGTAGCGGCGTCTTCGACCTGATGACCGTCAACATGGTGGAGGTGGGCGAAGAGACGGGCGAACTGGACCAGATGCTGATCAAAATCGCCGACAACTACGACAACGAGGTGGACGCGTTGGTCTCGGGTATGATGAGCCTGCTCGAACCCATCCTGATTATCGGCATGGGGGGCGCGGTCGGCTTTATTGTTATCGCACTCTTCCTGCCGCTGGTATCGCTGATTACCGAACTCGGTGGATAAACTGGAAAGAGAGCCGATCCGGCGCGACATTCCGACGGAATGAATTCATGAGAACGCCGCCGTAGCGCGGCGTTCTTTATTGCTCCGAGCGAATCCATGGAAAGAGGGTGCGGCCTGCGCCGCCACGATAATTAAGACGTCCTCCCTCCTTGTCCAGTCGGGCCTGCAGATTCGTTCGCTTCACCGTTCGTTTGAACTGGATTTCCAACTCCACCGTTCCGTCACGATAAATCCTGCCGCGACCGATCCAGCGCAGGTGATGCAGACGAGAATAGCGCACTTCGATCCGCGGACCATTCTGACGAATTACGGCTTCGCCTTCTGCCATGCGCCAACGCCCGCGAATCACCGGAACGCCTTTCTCGAAGACCCAGTGACAACGTTCGGCATCTTCCGCGCCGAAATCTTCGATGCTATCGGTGCGATACAGCGCGTGATGCATTTCGTTGAAACGCTGCAAATCTAGGTTCCGACCGCCTGCCGTCCAATATACTTCGCGCGCGAGATACGCTTTCCACGCCTCGTCGAACTCCGCACACCAGCCTTTATAGAAGTGTCCACTGCGGCGACACTCCCGGAGGAACTCCGTCAGCAAACGCCGGCCAACGCTGTCGTTGACCAGAAATGAAACCAACAGGAACCCCTGTCCCTGGCACGACTTCAAGTCGGAGCGAGAGAAGCTCACGTCATCGAAAAGATCGAACGAATCGATCCACTTCGCCCGTTTCTTCACGCCGCAGTCGCCGTATGACTCGGTCTCTTCATGCGGTTTGACGAATCGAAGCGGATCCCATGCCACCTGTGCGTAACGCAAATTGATCTCCGGAGGCAGGTATATATTCCATGCCGTTCCAAAGAACAGAGCGCAGCCTTCCTCAAATGCCTCGGGTACCGATTTGATCTTGCGCGCCTCTTGGTTCATCTCCGACTGCGTATACGGCTTGATCGAATTCAGGCCCCACTGCTCATACAGTTTTACCGCGTCCCTTATCGCAAGGCCAAGACGCACCTGCTCATCAAGAGTCTTATCGTCATCGCCGTCATCGTCATCATCGTCGTCATCGTCGTCATCGTCATCGTCATCGTCGTCATCGTCGTCGTCGTCATCATCGTCATCGTCGTCATCGCCGCCATCGTCATCATCGTCATCATCGTCGTCATCGCCGTCATCGTCATCATCGCCGTCATCGTCATCATCGTCGTCATCGCCGTCATCGCCGCCATCGTCATCATCGTCGTCATCGCCGTCATCGTCGTCGTCGCCGTCATCGTCGCCGTCGTTCACAACCAGATAATCGTCGAGGTCGACTTCGGTATCACCATTTCGCGCGGTAAGCTTTTTCACTTGGTCTTCGTGGAAATGCAACGGGGAAATATGACTGCGCAGCATGCAATGCACAAGCTGGTGTTGTGCCTGCTGGATCCGGTCCGGCCGCGCACGCCCATTTCCGTCTTCACTCAAAAGGAAATGGACCTTGCGCGTATCGGAATCGTACCACGAATCCACTCCGCTCCGATCATATTCCTCCCCCTTAGGCGAATCCTCCCGTTTGGCCCAAGCGAATACCCGGATTTTTGTCCGTGCATAACGGGCCGGCCCAATCATCTCCTCCAGAATCGGGGTTATCTGCCGGTAAAACACCTCCAAGTGCGCGGCGATGTCCTCGGCACTGCGCTGATCGGCGGTCGAGAGAACAATCAAATGCTCTGTCTCTTTGGTATAAAATCGCATGGCTCCGCGTGCTTTTCGCGAAGCGATCCGCCAACCTTCCGGCGGCAGAATACGTCGGGGCGGGATAATGACCTGACCGCCGAACGAAACCGCAACCGGTTGTTCTTCGCCGGCCTTGCCACTCCCCGTCCATGACGCGAAACAGCAGAATGCAACGCAGCATAACAGGCACAACCGCATGCAAACTCCTCCTCGTTCTCCACCGCCAGGGCGACCGAGACAATTGGTTCGCGCACTCCGTGGCACCCAGTGCGCCTCTTCCCCGTCTTTATACACTTCCACTATGATTATCGGCATTCGTCCCGGCGCTGCTTCAGTATCAAAACGCCGTCGAAAGAGGCAGGACAATCATTCCCCGGGACGAACCGGCGGGAGTTCTTCGCTTTCAGAAGGTCGGTCGCCGCCGGCACCTGTCATGGGCGGCAGCACATAGTGTCCCCAGCGGAAATCTGCGCCGATTCGACGATAGTTCTCGTGTAGATATTCGAGCACCTCTTTCCCCGGCGGATAACGTCGCAGCAAGACCTGCTCCGGACAGTAACGCTCGAGTACCTTCACGATCATCGCCTCGCTCAATTGGCCGCTGCGGCGCCGTTTCGTCGAGTAAACGGCCAATTCCGGCGGCACTGGAAGATCGGCGTAAAACGCATCCATCAGCATATCGGCCATCACCCATTCCGTGCGCTGCTTGCGCGCGGCGAGCAGAGCGGCGAACTGGCGCTGCCGATCACTGCGCAGGTATTCGCTGGCGCTTTGCTGCCGGGCGATCTCGCCGACAACACCGACTACTGCGACGAACAGGATACCGGCGGCGGCAATACGCGTGCCGCGACGCGCCCAGTCCGTTTGCGCCTCGTAACGCGCCGGACCCTTACCGCGCGCGAGACGCAAAAGGTAGGCACCGGCCACGCCTGCCAGCCAGCTCGCGGGTAAGGAGAACATCAGAAAGTGATGATACCAAACCGGCTGGTGGAACCAATAGCAGAATGTAGCCGTGAGCAGCCAGATCAGCGGAACCTGCCGTCTCCATCGGTTTTCTTCACGCAACAGACGCAGAGAAAACGGCGCAACGAGGACGAAGGAGAGGTTGAAAAAAAACCAGTAACCAATTTTCCAGATGCCATCGTCGGCGGCGAATGCTTTTGTCGTCGGCTGCCCCACGTGAGGATCGAGAAGTTGTTGCCAGAAGGCCGCCCCGCTCGCGATAGTGATCGCCAACCACACCGCGGCGACAGCGCCGATCCATCCTCCAAGGTTCAGCCAACGACGCGACTGTCGCACGGGTTGAGCATTCTTCGCACACGCGAGCGCGAAGAACCACGCTGGTACAAGCATAAATGTGAAGAGCTTGATCTGAAGTGAAAGGCCCATGGTCAGCGCCGAGAACACTCCCTGCCACGGCCTGCCCTCGATCTGCCACGCCAACAGACGATCCAGCGCCACCAGCGCCAGTGACACGGCGGGCAAACCGATCATCACGGCTACGCTGCACTTGATATAGAACGTGGATCCGATCAGGAAGAAACACGCCAGGAGCGCCGTAATTTTACCTTCCAGACGTTGCAATATGCAGGCGAAGGACCAGAGCAGCAACATCGAGAACGCCAAAACCAGTCCGCGAGCCACCGCGACCGACGGCCCGACCGCTGTCAGTATCCCCGCGAGCAACCAAGTGAAGAATGGCGGCTGGTCCGACCAGATCTCCCCGTAAAGAAAAAAGCCCCGTTCCACCAACATGGCTTTCATCAGGTTGATGCCTTCGTCGTGGTCGTAAGTGAAGCAGTTCCACCACGGCGTGAGAGCCGTAACCAAAAATAGCAGAAACAGAGGCGGAAGGAGAGGAACGATTCTGTCTACAGGCAGCGTCTTCCGCTTTGCTCCGCTCATTCCGTTCTCGCTATGTGTCAAGGGTTAGGCCGGATAAGATAAGCACTGCATCGCGCGCAAGACCGCGATGAATGATACGATGAAAACTGGTGGGCAAGGCGGGATTCGAACCCGCACGGGCCTTCCGGCCCAAGGGATTTTAAATCCCTTGCGTCTGCCATTCCGCCACTCGCCCGTTTCTCTTTTACCCTACTTGCGCGTAACCATATAGGTAGTGCCGGCGAAAGTCAACAGCAACCGGGAGTCCAACTTTCGAACCGCGGAGGACTCTATATGCCGCAGAGAAAACGGGCAACACAACTCGGAACGATCGCGATGAGTCGGAGAAATTATCGTCATCACCGTAGCACTCTTGCCCGAGACTTGGTCGAACGGTATCCTCTAGCGAAGAAACGAGTGCGGCGTTACGGCCACCGGTAGATCACAAGGCGGCAAAATCCCACAGGTTCGGTCATGATCAATGTTCTTCGTCAGTTCTTGCAGAGACTACCCGAAAGCAGTTTGAAGAACCGTCTCCGTTGCTTCTATCATAACCGGTGTGAACGCAATCCCTTCCGCATGTACTTCCGCCGGGGCCTGTTCGAGATCCATTATCCTGATTTCTGCCTGCGATTCCACGAGAACCCCTTCAGCGATCTGGCCGTGGAAGGACCGGGGTATTTTTACAAACGCGAAATCCAAGTCGGCGACATTGTCGTCGACGCGGGTGCGTATGTCGGCGCCCTCACCCTCTTGATGGCTGCGCGCGCGGGCAGGACCGGACACGTCATCGCATTCGAACCGGATGCCGACAACGCCAGGCGCTTGCGCGCGAATGTCGCGCTGAACGGCTTCGCGCCCGTGACGGTAATCGAGCAGGGCCTGTGGAACAAGACGACCGAACTCGCTTGGTGCGATCCGGGAACGCATACCGCACGCCTCGCCGAAGACGCTCACGGACAGACGTGCATCAGGGTCACAGGTCTCGACGAAGCACTTGCGAAAAGGGATATTACAGGTGTGAATTTCTTGAAGATGGATGTGGAAGGAGCCGAACTGGCGGCGCTCGAGGGCGCGCACGACACTCTTCTTCGCGACAACGTACATGTCGCCGTCGCCAGCTATCATGAATGTGGCGATGGCATCACCGCACCTCATGTCGAAGCAGCATTGCGCAACCTCGACTATTACACCGAAACCGGCTTTCCGCAGCATCGCACCACATGGGGGTGGCGTTGAGAAGGCGCTTGGTCGTCTCTTCGCAGTGCATGACCCGTAAACGCCGTTCCGTCTGCACGGGATTACCGCAGGTTTCTTCCAGCCAATGCGCTCTCGATGATTTGTTCCAAACGGGTGACGCGTTTCGCCCATGTATGATCCTGCGCAACACCTTTCCTTTGCGCATGGAGTGCTGGGGTGTCCTCCTGCAACGCGCGCCGGCACGCCAACGCGAATCCAGCTTCGCCGTCTTCGCTACGGGCTATGCCGATCAGATCGCGGAATTGGTTCACCTGCGGAAGGTCGCTCGCGACGATCGGCCGACCGGTGGCGAGGTATTCGTAGAGCTTGACGCAGTCGCGCCCTTGATTTCGCGGCGTCACCGTATAGGGAAGAATCAGCGCGTCGCTGCCGACGACATACGACGGCAAACGATGGTACGGTTTTTCGCCTATGAGGACGATGTTCGAAAGCTCTTGCAGTTCCCGACGAATACCCGCGTCCGCGATCCCGCCGACGATGATCCAGGAGGAATCCGTCATCTCGGCCGCGGCCGTTTTGACGGCGAAGGTATCGAAAGAGCGGTCCACGCCTCCGAAAAACAGAAATCGCGGATGCGGCAAGCGCTCGAGTTCTTCCGCGGCCTCAGTGTTCTCGGATAGGTTCCAGTCTGCGATTTCGCACGCGTTCGGCAAGGGCTTCGGCGTAGCACCGAGCTGCCCGAACCATTCGGCCAACGCGGCGGACGCCGTCAGCACGATATCGGCTTTTCGCGCGGCGCTCTTCTCGAGTCGCGCGATATGGTTCCCCCGGTTGTTCTCGATCAACCGCCAGTCGTCGTGGGCGTCGTAAATCAACAGGTCCGAATCTATATGCAAGGCCAGGTTCCACATCGCGGGCGTCTCGACCAGCACGAGCGTGGGCAGGCGCTCGCCTCTCCACCTGGAAAGAAAACGTCGCATTCGCCCGGCCCAGTACATCTGCGACAACCAACTCATCGGCTCGTAGTTACGTCCCGGCACCCCCCCCGGCAGATCGATCACCGTACTGAATTTCTCGCCTTCACGGACTATCATTCGGGTCGTAGGATGCTGCAGAAAACTGCGCGGCGGATTGACCCACAGGATGCGGTGCCGTTGGGCCAGATGCTCCACGAGATGATGGGTGCGTCCGTGACGTCCGTGCCATTCGACAAAAGACAGGACGATGATATTCATCGTATTTCCTTTAGCGAGCCGATCATACGGCATGAACATCACCTTCGTTCCGTCATGAGTCGCGCGTAGAGAGCAAGCATCTTCTCTTCCTGTCGCTGTGGCGAAAAATGCGACTCCGCTTGTATCCGGGCGGCTCGCTGCATACGCGCCCGCAGTTCCGAATCTCGAAGCAAAGCTAGAATGCACTCGCTGAAGCCGGTGACATCGTCGGGCTCGCGGGTGAATCCGGTGACGCCGTCGGCTACCGCCTCCGGCAAGGCCCCGGCATTGGAGCTGATACAGACCACGCCCGAGGCCAGCGCGTCGAGCACGGCAATGCCGCAGCTTTCCTTCCGGCTCGGGTGAAAGTACAGCAGAGCCTCGGCGTACGCCTCCTGGATGGCGGCGTGGAATCCGGCAAAGCGAACGCGGCCCGAGAGACCGCGCACGCGCACCTCCTCACGCATCTGGTCCAGCAGCGGGCCATCACCATACCAGACGAACTCCACCTCCGGATCTTCCGCCGTCACGGCATCCGCCACGGTGATCCATGTCGACGGATTCTTGTAGTCGACAACATGTCCGACCGTCATCACGCGCCGTTGCGGCCGAGGCGAAAAGGCGGGAGGGGTATGCGCGTTGGGAACGACCGCCACGCAATCCGCCGGCAAAGCAAGGTAATCACAAAGCCGACGAGCGGAGAATTGCGATACGGTCAGGAACGTCTGCCATGGTTTGCGCAGCAGGCGCAATATGCGGCACAATCCAGGGCGCAGAGACAAGACAGGATAGCTGTGCACGACGTAGACGAACGGCAGGGAGAAAGCGAAGCCGCCGAGCAACAGATTGATGCTGCGTGTCGAAGCCATGAGAAAGTCGGGCCGGACAATCCGCAGCGCGCGCCGGCAGACGTAATAATCCCAGCCGAGGGCAAGATAAGAGCGGCGAAAAAGACGCGGGCGATCAGGCACGCGAAAGATTTGGCCATCCTGCGTTGCGATACATGCGACAAGATCTTCCGTCGCCAGTTGGCTCTCGACCGCCACCGTGGTTTCGATCCCCTGACGGCGATGAATCGCCAACAACTGCAATAGAAACGTCAGTGTGCCGCAACCCAGATCGAGATGATCGGTCATGATCAGAACGCGCCTGGGAAGCGTCATCGCACCGATCCTTTTTATCTGCGCATGCATCGGCCCAGCCGGGTTTTGCGCAAAGACTGAAAAAACGGCCCGTGCGTCAGCCAACACGCCGTCTTCCACCACTGGCGCCACGTCGCCGGAGCGTGCGCACGTAACGGCGAGCGGCAATATGCCTGGGTCGCCCATAGGCTCTCGAACAGGCCGCGATAGGAATGCCGGTCGCATAGCCTGTGCCATTCGTCCGCCAGCGTGCGCGCGAACGCGGACTGCGGATAGGTCCCGCATTCCCGATTCAGCGCTGCCAGTCGATGAAGCCACGATTCGGCTTGATGCACGAATGCGCGGGTGCTGTCGTAACAGCAAGACCCGATCCGCTCGTGCAGCGCGGCGTCCTCTTCGGAGAATGCACCGAGCTCGCCCAATTGCTTTCGCCGAATTCTCGCTGACGAGTTCAGCAGGACCGAATGCTTCTGCCGTGTCACGCTAGCGGCATGCGTGCGATACAGCAGCAGAGTCTCCGCGAGATTGGCGAACTCGGTATGAGGTGCGAGCGCGGCCCAGAGGGCGTAGTCCTCCGCGTGCGGAAAGGCGCTGTCGTAGCGGATTCCGTGCGCGTTCAGTATGTCCGCCCGCAGCATGGTGGCCGGGTGTGCGAATGGAGAGCGAAAGAGCAGTGTGGAACGGATCGCCCCGTCTTCGCATGGATAGGCCCATGTCGCCCGGGGCACGTCGCCGATAGTCTTCACCCAACTTCCGCAGACGCCGATCGCGGGATGATCGTCCATACAGGCGGCTTGCGATTCCAATCGGTGCGGAAGGCTGATATCGTCCGCGTCTTGACGGGCAATGTAGCGTCCGCGAGCAAGGTCCAGTCCGTGATTCAACGTGTGAATCAGGCCCTGCTGCTTGTCGTGGGCAACGATGACGATGCGGTTGTCCTTTTCCGCATAGGCGCGGAGAATGGCGCCGGTCTCGTCAGTCGAGCCGTCGTCGATGATAAGAAACTCGTAATCGCTGAAAGACTGATATAGAATGCCGCCCACCGCTTCGCCGACAAAAGCTTCGGCATTGTAGGCCGGCATCAGAACCGTCACGGTCGGTCGCGTCGCAGAAGTCACGGTTGCTCCGAACGGAACTGAGCGAACAACTCTTGGGGCGAAGCGTTGGCGGGAATTCGCAAGCGTGCATGGTTCGCTCTTGCCAATCCGCGGCGGAGAATAGCTTCCGTGCGGGCGTAATAGTCGTTCATGCGGAATAAGTTCAACGCACCCATGGCGCAGAAGGAGCGCATACCGTCGATCCATTCGTGTTGCAATGTCGCCAGCATCTGGTTGACAAGGACGTCCATGGCAACCGGTTCGCGAGAAAACGAAGGCCCGGTATAGCGGTTCAGCAATAACACGTGATTCAACTCTCCCCGCTCCAGTATCGATTCCGTACCGAAGATTTCTCCGACCGGCACGGCCGCGAGATACTCCACCTGCGCCTGCGGAGGGATGTGCGCGGAAATCATGCGGTAAATCCCGAGCGCGCGTGCCACCGTTTTGGTTAGACCGATGCAGGGCGCATTCTCGCGAGCAATCCTGAAAATGCGCGTTCCGATCTGCTTCCATCGGCTCCGCGACTTGTCGAGCCCCATGCGCTCGAACACCTCCGGATAGACGGATCGGTGGTAATGCTTGAGCACGAAGGACCGCGGAAAAGCCAGGCATTCGCCCATTTCCGACACTCCGACAATATCGTCCCCGAGCAAACGGCAGCCTTGTTGTTTCGCCATCTCCCCCAATAACGCCGTCTTGCCGACGCCCCCTGGTCCGGGCAACAACGTCACGCTTCCCTGCCCGTCCGCGACGGCGGCCGCGTGGACGAGGGTGATGCCGTGCCGGATGAGGATGAGCTGGATAAACTGATTGATGAGAAAACTTGGAGAAGAGGCGAATAGCTGAAATCCCGTCTCTGTCCAGCGGCAGGCGAAGCGCTGCGCCGGATTGTGGCAACACGCATCCGAACCTTCGACGAGATGGAAGATGTCGCGCGTGCGATCGGGCACGAATCGCTCATAGGGTTCGATACCGATTCGCCGCGCGGCGGCAGCGGCGGAATGGGGTTGCCGGAAGTAGTTGAGTTGAAAGTCCACGTCGCTTCGAATCGATTCATCGACCGCGGGATCGATGACGACGTCGAGAAGACCGTGGACGGCGTACCGAATCGGTTGCACGCGGAGACCTCCGACGGGACGGGAGCTCGTCCCGTCAATCGCTAGCGAACCGGATCATTGGGATAGCTGATCAGTTCGGCCCAATTGCTGCTGTGCTCCATTTCGATGCCGCAGAATTGCATGTTAATATAGCCGAGCTTGCCCGAAAACCCAAGGAGCAGACGGCCCCAATTCAAAGGATTCAAATAATACAGTTCGATGTCCGCGAGAGAGCGACAAGCGCGGGCGCCTTCCCACGTCAAGATCCGTTCCAACCAGTCCGCGCGGTACAGCGTCGACCACAGTACGACAGGATAACTCTTCTCGCCGATCATGTCTGTATTGAAATGCGACCACCAGAGGGTATAGTCCGTGTACCGTGTCGGACGGAGTCGGATGCGGTCGAACCGGACGACGTCCTCTTCGATCGCCAGGATGCTGCGGTTACCGTTTTTCGGCGTGCATCCGCTCCAGAGGATGGGGTAGCCGGCAAGGCGCACCTTCACGAGTTCGGCATCCCGGCCAAAGGCATCCTGTGCATGCCGGAGCAATGGCGCGAGCATAGGAACGTAAACGTTGTCGTCCAGGTGGATGAAGACGTGCTCGCTGCCATCGGCGCGCGCTTGCCGGATTGCTTCGCGCAGGGCCGATGCGCTGCCGCCGGGCGGACGGCGCCGAAGCGATATGTGGGGATGGTCGTACACCCGTTCAGCTGCGCCGCGGAGTTCTCTGTTCACGAAAAAGCGCCCCAGGACGCCGCGCCGCCGCGGCAGGTCGTCGATCACGATATGCGGATACGTCGTTCCTACCGCTTCATGCAGGGATGCAAGCGACGCTTGCGCAAACGCGAGTCGTTCCGGGGAATCGATATAACTGGGAGTGATGATCGAAAGCATGCGCCTCATTCCTCGGCGGCATCGGGGCGGATGCCGAGTTCCTGCAGGATGCGTTTTGCACGATGAATATAGGTGTGCCGCGCCAGTACGGCCCGCAGGCCGCGCTCGGCCATGTTGTCGCGAAGCGAGGGCTCCGCCAGCAGCGAACGCGCCATCGCCGCGAATTCGTGCTCGTCTTCCGGTATCGGCAACTCATCCTCGGTGAAGAGCTCGCGATAAGCCGGGACCGCGTCCACCACCGTCGCGCCGCCGCTGCCGAGGACCTTGAATACGCGTTCGTTGATTTGGCCGCGGAGAACGCGCACCGACGGCTCGTTGATTGTCGGCGACACGATGGCCTGCCGGTAAAGCGCCGGTTCGGCTGCACGCGGCAAGCGGCCGCGGTATCCCGTGTACGGCCACTTGCTGTACCCGTATATAACCAGGTCGTCTTCAAAGGGGCGCAGGTACCGGTCGAGTTGCCGTCCTTTGGAGGGCCAGTACCCGCCGACGAAAGCCATGCGGACGCCCTCGAATTCCTCCAGCCGCGGGGCCGAGGGCGTGTACAGCGTCGTGTCGCAGGCCAACGGAAGGGAAAGCACCTTGCAGCCGCGCTTCGACCACTCCTCGAAAAATGGCAGACCGCTCTCGACGGTCGCGGTATAGACGAAACGCGGTTGCGAGTCGAGGATGCGGGCTCGATGATCTGCGGCCCATGTCCAGATGCGCGCATCCAGGCCGTGTTCCTCGAAGAAGCGGCCGCTGTCGCGGAACCACGGATCGACCCAGACGAAGTGCGGGACGTCCCGAAGCGCACGAATCGTTTGGCGGGTGATGGCGCAATAATCCGCGCCGAAGAGGCAGACGATGGGTTGATTCAACTCTGTCAGGCGACGGTCCAGGTCCGCAACGTCCACGAGCAGATACGCGATCCCCAGCGATTCGAACGCGCGGCAGAGGCCCATGCGGCAGGTCATCATCGCGTCCGGACGGTTCTGATCGAAACGGCCGCCGACGGCGGCGAGGAAAGTCATGGACGCGTCCTCGGGGCGCAGCGTGCCGCGCGGCCGCGTAATCACCGCGCGCGCGGACTTGCGCCGCATGCGCTGAAGCGGGCGGAGCAGGGATTTGACTCTGGCGGTAATGTATCGTCGAAAGCTCACGTGCGGATCCTGTC
>CAYWFP010000028.1:35688-36622 GCA_964457365.1 uncultured Planctomycetaceae bacterium | reverse complement strand
GCCGGGTGCGGAAACGGAGAATACGGGCAGGGTTGAACGCAAGGGAGATACATGCCGCCGTCCGGTGATGATAAGGTACTCTTCGGATTTCTGAACCAGGCGCCGGCCGAGCAGGTGGCCAAGGCGCTTGCCGGCGAGCAACCGTTGGTGACCGGCGTGGTGCTGGCCCAGCTCGCTCCGCCGCAGGCGGCGAAGATTCTCGCGACCATGCCGGCTGCGCGACAGCAGGAGATCGTCGGCCTGATGCGCAAGGGGCGCAAGGTCCCCGGCGAGATCCTGCAGACGGTGGCTCACGGCTTGAAGAAACGTTTCGACGCGCCCGGCGGTCAAGTCGCGCCTGCCGCGCCGCAACCCCGCCCGGGCCCGCAGAAATGGCAGCCGCGCCAGGCCACGCCCCAGGAAGCCCGGCAGGTGGCGCGTCAGCGCGAGGGTCTGCCGCAGGAAGGCTCGCCGCAGAAATGGCAGCCGCGCCAGGCCACCCCCGAAGAAGCCGGGCAACTGGCCGATCCGCGCCGGCAGCAGGCGATGCAGCGTGCGCTGGAAGCGGCCAACCGGGCCAAGTCCGGAAAAGCGCCGCCGAAGTCCGCGGGCGGCCCGCGCAAGATCGACGGCATGGCGTTGGCGGCCGAGATCCTCCGCTACGCCGACCCGAAGGTCCGCGACATGGTCAAGGCCAATGACCCGAAATTGTACCAGAACCTGCATCGGCGCATGTTCGTCTTCGACGACCTGGAGGCCAGCGAGGCCGATGCGCTGGGTAAGGTCTTCAGCGTCGTCGACCCGAAGGTTTCGGCGCTGGCGCTGCGTTTCGCCTCGGATCGGTTGCACAAGCGGGTGCTGCACGCGGTCGGGGCGGGCCGGGCGAAACTGATCGAGGACGAGGTCGCCGCCGGCGGCGGCAAGCGCGTGCGCGTCCAGGATATCGAGCGCGCGC
>CAYWFP010000028.1:1620-35678 GCA_964457365.1 uncultured Planctomycetaceae bacterium | reverse complement strand
CATCGACGTGGCGATGAAGCTCCAGCAGGCGGGCAAGATCGTCATCGACCCCGAAAGCCCGGATCTGGTTTAGCCCTCAGCGTTTCGCGGGGTTCTCGCTCTCCGGCGGCCACTCCCACTTCTCCTCCGCGGCGATATCGCCGAAGAGCGAGGCCGGCAGTTCGCGGTCCGGTATGGGCGCCGTGTCGCTCGCGGGTGGGGAGAGGTGCAGGTCCGTGGCCGGGGGATTGTGCCACATCTCCGAGGACGGCGATTTCATGAAGAGGTACTCGTTCTTTTCGTCCGCCTCCGGCGCGCTCGAATCGACCCCGGTCGGGGCGGGTTCGGCCGCGGTCGCCGTCGGAGCGGCGTAACGCGCGGCGTAGACCCACGCGCGCACGAGGACGAATCCCCCGAGCAGCAGCGCCACCATCAGCAAGGTTCCGAACGTTCGCATGGCGCTTCCTCGATTTCCTTCCACTCGTTTCTGTCGCGCCCTGCGCGACTCCCTCTGCCACTTGCGTCTGCCGTTGTCTCTCTTTCCGAGAATTCACGGGAAAGAAGCTTATCGGACGCCGGGGTGTGGATTTCTGCCGAGGGTTGAATTCCGGCGCGCCACGTGGATGATGGACGGCGACAATACGAAGGAGCGCGATGAACGAGGATGATAGGAGCGGTGAGTTGCCGCCGGAACTGGAGCGTCTGCTCTTCGCCATCGAAGGGCCGGGCCAGTACGTCGGCGGCGAGGTCAACGCCGTGGTCCAGCCCGGCGCCGAGGTGCGTTTGGCGCTGGCCTTCCCGGACGTCTACGCCATCGGCACGAGCCACCACGGCAGCCGCGTTCTCTACGACGCGGTCAACCGCCTCGACTGGGCCGCGGCCGAACGGGTCTTCACGCCCTGGCCGGACATGGAGGCCGCGCTGCGCCGCGCCGGCCGGCCGCTGACCACCCTGGAGACGTTCACGCCGCTGGCCGACTGCGACGCCATCGGCTTCTCGCTGACCTGCGAACTATCGGCCACCAACGTGCTGACCATGCTCGATCTGGGCGGCGTGCCACTTGCGCGTTTCGACCGCGGCGCGGAGGCGCCGCTGATCCTGGGCGGCGGGCATGTGGCGTTCAACCCCGAGCCGCTCTCGGACTTCTTCGACGCCTTCCTCGTCGGCGAGGGCGACGAGTCCCTGCCGGAGATCCTGCGAATCGTCCGCGCCGCCAAGGCCGCGCGCCTTCCGCGGGCGGAATTGCTGCTGCGCCTCGCGCGCGAAGTGGTGGGGGTCTACGTGCCGGCGCTATACGAAACGGCGGCCGGCGAGGACGGTTTTCTGCATGTCGCCGGTGCTGTCGATGGCGCGCCCATGCCCGTGAAACGGCGTATCGTCTTCGACTTCGCTTCGCAGCCGCCGCCGGTGAAGCCGGTGGTGCCGGTCTTCGAATCGGTCCACGAGCGCGTGACGCTGGAGATCCAGCGCGGCTGCCCCAACGGCTGCCGCTTCTGCCAGGCGGGCATGGTCTGCCGCCCGCAACGCGAGCGCGACGTGCCGGCGCTCGTCGCCGCCGCGCGGGAATGCTACCGGCACACCGGCTACGACGAGATCGGCCTCCTGAGCCTCAGCACCAGCGATTACTCGCGCTTCGACGAATTGGTGGCCGCCCTGGACGCGGAGTTCGCGCCGCTGGGCGTCAGCCTCTCGCTGCCGAGCCTGCGCGTCGACCACGCCCTGAGCGACATCCCGCGCCGTTTCAAGACCGTCCGCCGCAGCGGCCTGACCCTGGCGCCGGAGGCCGCGACCGACCGGTTGCGCGCGGCGATCAACAAGAACGTCCTCACCGATCATCTGCGCGCCGCCGCGCGCGAGGCGTTCGCGCAGGGCTGGCAGACGTTGAAGCTCTACTTCATGCTCGGGCTGCCGACCGAGACCGACGACGACGTCGCCGCTGTCGGCGAGCTGGCCACCGAGATCGCGCACCTGCGCGGCAAGCGCGGCCGCGGCCCGGCGGTGACCTGCTCGGTGAGCAACTTCGTGCCCAAGGCGCATACCCCGCTGCAGTGGGAGGCGATGGCCGGCGCTGAGGAATTGGCGGCGAAACAGGCGCTGGTGCGCGCGCATATCCGCTCGAAGAAGGTGAGTTACAAGAGCCACGACATCCCCGCCTCGCTTTTGGAAGGCGCGCTCGCGCGGGGCGATCGGCGGCTGGGGCGGGTCATCCTCGGCGCCTGGCGCCTGGGCGCGCGCCTCTGCGGCTGGAGCGACAGGTTCGCCGACGACGCCTGGCGCCGCGCCTTCGCCGACGCCGGCCTCGCCATCGAGGCCTATGCCTGCCGCGCGCCGGCGGTCGAGGCGCCGCTGCCGTGGGGGCATATCGACCTCGGTATCGATCCGGCGTTCCTGCAACGCGAGCGCCAGCGCTGCCACGACGCCTGCTTCACCCCCGCCTGCTCGCCCGCGCACTGCGCCGGGTGCGGGCTCGAGCGCTGCCCGATTCGTGCAACATAGGGCCTTGTAATGGCCTGTGCGTACGAATATAGTTGAGCTCATGGCCGGAACCGCAGCCTCCGACACGCCGCCGCGCGCGCTTCGCCGCGCCCTGTTTCCCGCGCTTGTCGGGGCCGGGCTGATTCTGCTGGCGCTGATCGTCGTGCAGGTCGTCCGCTCGCATCCCGTGCCGCCGGCACCGGCCGCGACGCCACCGCCCGCGCCCGCGGTTACCGCCGCGCCGGAGGCGAATGAGAAGCGCATCGCCCCCGCGGCCATCGACGCGGCGCTCCTGCTGGGGCGGCGCTACATGGTCTGCTCGCAGCGCGACAGCGGCAACTTCGTTTACGAGTACAACTGGCTTCGCCAGCTCCCGGTTCCCGGCGACAGCCAGGTCCGGCAGGCCGGTTCGCTGTGGGGGCTGACCGTGGTCCACCAGGCGCGCCCCTCGCCCCAGAGCGCGCTCGCCATCGAGAAGGGGTTGGACTTCTTCGCCCGCCACGGCAAGACCCTCGACGACGGGCGGGTGATGCTGGTCTATCCGGGCGAGGAATCGGGCCGCAGCGGCTCGATGGCGCTCTTGGCGCTGGCGCATATCGACTATCTGCGCACGCTCGACAAGAGCGGCAAGCGCACGCGGTTGCTGCGCGACCTGGACGGCTACATGCACTTCCTGCTCTCGCTGCGCGACGGCGTGGGCGCGTTCTACAGCGAGTACGACTATGTCGACGGCAAGGCCCACGGCAAGCCCTCGCCGTACGTCGACGGCGAGGCGCTGCTGGCGCTGGTCAAGGCCGCGCGCTATATCGAGGGCTACGACCTGCTGCAGGGGCTGGCCAAGGAGTCGGCGGAGATCATGTACAACTACCACGTCGTCGAGGCCCGCGCGCAGGTGGAGGACAGCGATCTGACCAAGGGCTTCTACCAGTGGGGCAGCATGGCCTTCTACGAACTGAGCCGGAGCGGCTGGAGCCATACCGACCACTACGCCGAGCGCGTCATCGATCTGGCGCACTGGATGATCGACACGCACGAGGTGCTTGACCGGCGGCGCAACACCGCCTACGCCTTCGAGGGCATCATCCACGCCTGGGCGCTGGCCCGCGAGCGCGGCGACGTCGAGTCGCAGAAGAAGTTCGCCGACGCGATCGACAAGGGCTTGCACCGGATCATGCGCATGCAGGTCGGCGGCCCCTTCGCCGGCGAGAACGAGTTTCTGCGCGCGCACCCCACCACCGACCCGCGCGCGCTCGGGGGCGTGATGAACGGCATGGGCGAGCCGGTGCTGCGCATCGACGTCACCCAGCACCAGCTCCACGCCCTGATCCTCGCGCGGCGCTTTCTTTACCGGTAAAGGGGCGCGATCGGCAGCGCTGCCTTGCCACGGATTTGTTGGGCGCGTCCTTACTGGCCTATTATATCGAGGATGGTTCGGCACTCCTCGAGAAAGCGTTCCCGTTTTTTTCTCGAGAGCGAGGGGGGAGACGCGATGGCTTTCTCGATAGCGGGCGCGGCTGCGGGGCCGTATCCGACAAGTAACGCGCGTGCGGGTTCGGGCGATTTGGCCCGCAACGCGGAGAGGATATAGGGTGCCGCTTCCGGGCCGAAATCCTTCAGCGCCGGGGCGATCTTTTCCTTTAACAGAGTGCGTTTCGAAGGATAGTTTCTCAGCATCAGTGAATAGAATTCCGCCAACGCCGGCATCGCCAGAGTCCGAAGAGGACAAACACGCCTATTCCTGCCGCCGCCACGGCAAGGATAGTTCGGGTCTGCCGGAAACGCGCTTCCCCCGCACCGGCAGTCGTAGTCGCGCCGCGGTTGTGAGAAGCGTCAATACTGCCGCCATGCCGGAAATCATAACCGCACTGGATGCAGATGGCGTCGTTCTCACCGGCCAAGGTATTGCAGCGGGGACACGATTTGCCTGCTGACTCGCCTGCGGGGAGGCGGAACTTCTGGCCGCATTTACACGTAACTTTCTTGCCCGCGTAGGAATCCTTGAGACTGTAGGATTTCGCGCATGCCTTGCAAGTGTAATGAATCGTCATGATAAATCCCTTTAAATTATGTTATCACACTCGGGGTTGGAAATCAAATCCGTGTGCCATGCCGGTGACACGCGACCGATCCGGATGCGGCGCAAGATAGCATCGCGTGAAGTGGGCGCAAACGCCTGTTTGCACTCAATAACGAGTAATCCTAATAAACGATTTTATAAGTTTTCGGAAAAAAGTTGCCCTTGCTTATCCTCTTGCGGGGCAAGGGGAAGGAGTGATCGAGAAGGACCGGCCGTTCGCGTACGGTACAGGACTGTACCACAGCCGCTTGATTTTCGCTGCGGCATGACGCAGATGTGAACGTGGGCATGCGGCGGGCTGGTTCCCGCAATTGCCCGATGCCGGACCGGAAGCGGAGCTCTGTTGACGAGCCCGAAAGCGAATCCGGCGCAAGGCGGGCTCCGTTCCCGCGACGGTTCTTTGACAATCGAGACTCGAACGCCTAGGTCCTGTCTCCTTGTGCGAGTTGATCACCACCACCGGCAGCGTGCGGAAGACCTCGTCGTCGCGGATGCGCCGCAGCAGTTCCAGCCCGTCGATGCCGGGCATGTCGAGGTTGGTGATGACCAGGTGCACCGGCTCGTGCTCGGAGTACTGCGCGGCCAGCCGCGCCCAGGCGTCGAGGCCGTCCTCGGCGGTGATGACCTGGCTGCCCTTCTGCTTGAAAGGAGATTCTCGTGGGTGATGCGGATCTGGCGGTTGTCCTCGACCACCAGCACGCGCCGCTCCTTCAGCGCCAGTTCCGCGTCCTCCTCGGTGAGGATGATGTGCGTCTCCGAATTCGGGTCCATGGTCGTCTCCGGGATCCCCGATACCGGGGTATCATACCCCCCCCCCCCGACGGCGGGGAAGGCAAGCGCGAAAGTGGCCGGCATCGGGGGCGCGGCGGGGATCATTTCTTTTCGAAAAGGCCGGCGCGTTCCCAAAAAAAGCTTGCCGGCGGGTCGTTCCGCGGTAGAGTGGGATGCGGTTGCGCGACGGGGAGCATGGCGCGGTCTTCGCCACCGCCGCCGCGCGCCGATCGCACGACACGCCGAGCCGCCGTTTCCCCGGATACCCCTGCCGCGTTCGGAGACGACGGCCCGCGCGTATCGGCTCCGAACCGGATTCAACAACCTTTGCAGGAAAGGGCTGAGGATGGACAAGGTGACACTCGGGCGCACGGGGCTGGAGGTGAGCCGCCTCTCGATGGGCGGACTCTTCATCATGTCGGGGCACGCCGACCTGGACACGGCCAAGGCCACGGTGAAGAACGCCGTCGACGCGGGGATCAACTACATCGACACCGCCCCCGGCTACGGCAACAGCGAGGAGGTGCTCGGCCAGTGCCTCGAGGGACTGGACAAGCCGGTCGTCCTCTCGACCAAGCTCGGCGGCCGGCCCAAGCCTTTCGAGCCGCAGAACAAGGAGGCGCTGCGCAGCTCGGTGGAGGAGAGCCTCAAGCTGCTGAAGATCGACTGCATCGACATTCTCATGATCCACGAACCGGACCGGCCGGGCCAGTACGACTGGTGGACCGATATGGTCGACGTCGAGGGGCCGGTGCTCGAGCTGATGGACGAGCTGAAGAGAGAGGGCAAGATCAAGTACACCGGTCTCGGCGGCACCACCGCCTGGGAGCTGGCGCACCTGGTCCGGAGCGGCAAGTTCGACGTCGTGCTGACGGCGTTCAACTACAGCCTGCTTTGGCGCGAGGCCGAGCTCTCGGTCATCCCCGCGGCCAAGGAGCAGAACGTCGGCGTCGTCGCCGGTTCGCCCCTGCAGCAGGGCTCGCTCTCCGAGCGTCACGACGTGGACAACCCGAGTATGTACTGGTTGAGCGAGCCGCGGCGCGAGCAGTTCAAAAAGCTCTACGCGCTCTGCGACGAGCTGGGCATGGAGGTGCCGGAGCTGGCGATGCGCTTCGTCTTCTCCAACCCCGACGTTCACGCCGTCCTCACCGGCGTCAAGTCCGAGGATGAGCTGCGGAAGAACCTCGCCGCGCTGGAGGCCGGGCCGCTGCCGGCGGACGTGATGGCGAAGATCGACACGATCTCGGCCATGGTGCCGTTCCGGCCGTGCGAGGAGCCGGGGGGGCTGGGCTGGCGTTTGCGCAATCCCGACGGGTACAAGGGACCGGGAGGACTGTAGAATGAAAGCCGCTGTCGTCGAGGAAGTGGGCCGGCTGGCGGTGCGCGGCAACGTGCCGCAACCCGAGCCCGGCGAATACGAGTGCCTCTGCGAGCTCCTGTTCGGCGCCGTCTGCGCCGGCACGGACAATCACCTTATCAATGGCGATCCGCCGTTCTGCTACTGGATCCACCCGCCGTTCGTTCTCGGTCACGAGAGCATCGGCGAGGTCGTGCAGTGCGGCGCGCAGGTGAAGAACCTGAAGGAAGGCGACCTCGTAGCGCGCGTGGGCTGCCCGCCGATCGCCGACCTCAACGCCGGCTGGGGCGGCTACGCCGAGTGCGGCATCGCCACCGACTGGCAGGCGATGAAAGAGGACGGCCGGCCCGAGGGCGAGTGGAACGGCACGCGCGCGCAGCAGACGCTGCCGGCGGGGACCGACCCGGCCGCGGGCACCATGTTCATCACCTGGCGCGAGACGCTGAGCTATACCCAGCGCATCGGCGTCAAGGCGGGGATGACCGTGCTGGTCATCGGCTCGGGCGGCAACGGCCTGGCTTTCGCCAATCACGCGCGCAACCTCGGCGCGAAGGTCTTCATGGTCGGCTCCGCCGGGCGCGCGGACGCGGCCAAGGCCGTCGGGTGCGAAGCGCTCTTCGACTACAAGGCCGAGGACGGCTGGGCCAGGGCCAAGGAGGCCGTCGGCGGCGCGGACGTGGTCATCGACGCGGTGGGCAAGGTCGGGCTGGCCAACGAGGGCCTCAAGTGCCTCAAGTCCGGCGGCGTCATCGGCATCTACGGCATGGACGGGGCGGGGAAGGTGACGCTCGATCCGGGCGCCTCGCAGGGAACGTTCACCCTCTACAAGGGCGGCTACGACGAGGCCGAGACCCACGGCGAGGCGATCGGCTTCTTCCAGGACGGCAAGCTCGACGCCTCGATCTGGCTCTCGGAGCCGTACCCGCTGGACAAGATCAACGACGCGTTCGCGGCGGTAAACAACCGCGAGGCGATCAAGCCGCTGATCCGGCTGCGCGGCTGAACGGGAAGAGCACGGGATGGACTTCTCCACCTCTCCGTTTCGGCACGAGCGTTTCGACACCGACGTCTGCGTCGTCGGCGGCGGCATGTCCGGCCTCTGCGCGGCGGTGGCCGCCAGCCGCCGCGGCGCGCGCGTGGTGCTGATGCACGAACGGCCGGTCTTCGGCGGCAACGTCAGTTCCGAGATCGGCGTGCGCATCTGCGGCGCCGATCGCAACGCCAAGATCCCGCACCTGCGCGAGACCGGCATCCTCGAGGAGATCCGCCTCAAGAACCTCTGGCGCAATCCGCAGGCGAACTACTCGCTCTGGGACCTGGTGCTCTTCGACACCGTCCGCTTCGCGCCGAACCTCATCTCGCTGCTGAACTGCTCCTGCCTCGACGCGGCCATGGACGGAAAACGCCTCGCCGCGGTCACCGGCTGGCAGCAGACCACGCAGACCTGGTGCACCGTCTCGGCGAAGATCTTCATCGACTGCTCGGGCGACAGCATCCTCGCCCCCCTGACCGGCGCGCCGCACCGCATGGGCCGCGAGGGGCGCGACGAGTACGGCGAGAGCTTCGCCCCGGAGGCCGGCGACGAGTTGACCATGGGCATGAGCTGCGGCTGGCTCGGCGAGGACGCGGGCGAGGATCGGCCGTGGAAACCGTTGCACTGGACGCGGAAATTCGAGAGCTGCGACGACTTTCCGTGGGGGGCGGACAACCACAGCTACCTCGTCTGGGCGCCGTGGTGGTGCGAACTCGGGGGCGAGCATCACAGCATCCACGACACCGAGACGCTCCGCGACGAGATCCTGCGCATCAATCTCGGGCTCTGGGAGCATATCAAGACCGACTGCGTCCACAGCGAGAAGGCGAAGACGTGGGATCTGCACAAGGTGCCCTTCCTGCCCGGCAAGCGCGAGAGCCGGCGCTACATCGGCGCGCACGTCCTCTCCCAATCCGAGGTCGAGGCCGAGGGACCGTTCGACGACGTCATCGGTCACGGCGGCTGGACCATGGACGACCATCACCCGGGCGGGTTCTGGTCGTTCACGAAGTACGGCCAGCCGCCGACGATCCACCACCCGGCGCCGTCTCCGTACGGCATCCCGCTGCGGTGCCTGTACTCGAACGACGTGCCGAACCTGATGTTCGCCGGGCGCAACGCCAGTTGTACCCACATCGCCATGAGCTCCACCCGCGTCAGCGGCACCTGCAGCGTCATGGGGCAGGCCGCCGGAACGGCCGCGGCGATGGCCGTGGCGCGCGGCGTGGACCCGGCGGGCGTACCGGCGCGGATCGTCGAACTGCAGCAGCAGTTGCTGGTGGACGACGTCTACCTGCCGCGGCTGAAACAGGCGATGCCGGAGATCATGACCCGCGCGCAGCTCGAGGCCGTTGGCGATCCGGAGCCGGTCCGCGACGGGATCAACCGGCAGGTCGGAGAGGATCCGCACTGCTGGCACGCGACGCCGGGCGAGGCGCTGACGGTCTACCTGCCCGCGGCCGCCGAGATCGACGAGGTGATGCTCGTGCTCGACAGCGCCATGGAGGCGCAGATCACCCTCGACGGACCGGGGCTGAAGAAGACGCTGCCGACGGCGATGCCGAAGTCGTTGCGCGTGGACGTCCTGGCCGGGGAGTACTGGGAGACGGTCTGGCGCGACGACGACAACTGGCAGCGGCTGGTCTTCTCGCCGGTGAAGAAGCGCGCGCAGGCCGTGCGGCTGACGATCGAGGCGACCCGCGGCGCCGACCTGAGCCGCGTCTACGCCTGCGTGGTCAACCCGCTGCGCCGGCCGGCGGCGCCCGCCGGCTGAGGGGAAAGGAGCGCGGATGCCTCGCGGCGACCGCCCGAACATCATCCTCGTCTACACCGACCAGCAGCGCTTCGACACGCTCGGCGTCAACGGCAATCCGCTGATCCGCACGCCCAACCTCGACGCCATGGCCGGCGAGGGCGTCAACCTCTCGCGCTTTTACGTCACCTGCCCGATCTGCGTCCCTTCGCGCGTGGCGCTCTGGACCGGGCGCGAGAACCACACCAACCTCAGTTACAACAACAACCGGCTGCTCTTCGAGCGCGAGACCGACTTCGCCGACATCTTCCGCCGCTCGGGCTACCATACCGCCCTCATCGGCAAGAACCACTGCTTCCCCGCGCCGCGCCTGCCGGCGGCGTTCGACACCTTCCGCGACGCGCACCACGGCGGCTGGCACGAGCCGCAGACCGAGGCCGAGAAGCGCAACCCCGCGGTGCGCGCGGGCAAGATGCAGGTGCCGTTCGCGGACGACCCGGTGCCGGCGGAGGAGAACGTCACCGCGCAGATATTCGGCCACGCGCGGGAATTCATCGCCCGGCCGCGGCGCCGGCCGTACCTGCTGTGGCTGAGCATCCCCGACCCGCACCCGCCGTACATGGTCGCCGAGCCGTACGCGAGCATGTATAACGACGTCGACCTGCCGCCGCCGGCGTGGCGCGAGAACGAGACCGCGGACAAGCCGTATCGCCAGCGCCTCATCGTCGAGTGGGACCGGTACGGCCGCGAGTATCCCGGAGACGCCATCGACACGTTGCGGCGACTGTACTGGGGCATGGTCAGCTGCATCGACGACCACATGGGGCGGCTGTTGTCGGACCTGCGGGAGAGCGGGCAGGCGAAGAACACCGTCGTCCTCTTCACCAGCGACCACGGCGACTACATGGGCGATCACCGCATGATCCGCAAGGGCGTCACGCTCTACGAGGCGCTGGTGCACGTGCCGATGGTGGCCTGGGCGCCGGGCCGCCTCGCCGCGCGCGCCACCGACGCCATGGCCACCAACGTCGATATCATGCCGACGCTGGCCGAGTTCGCCGGCGTGGACGTGCCCGGACACGTCCAGGGCCGCAGCTTCGCGCCGGTGCTGCGCGGGGAGGCGAAGACGCACCGCGAAGAAGTCTTTCTCGAACACGGCGACCCGGGCGCGCCGCTCAAGCCGGGCGACCTGGACGCTGCGGAGTACGCCGCGCTGGCAGAGGACAGCGGGCCCCACCTCTGCGCGACGATCAGCCGCGGGCGGACCAAGGCGGTGCGGACCGAGCGGTACAAATACTGCGTCACTCCCGGCGATGTCGACGAGCTGTACGACCTGCGCGAAGACCCGCACGAGCTGGTCAACCGCGCGGACGACCCCGCCTGCGCGGAGGTGCGCGAAGAATGCCGGCGGCGGCTGCTGGACTGGATGATCGAGACGCAGGAGAGGCCGGCGGATTTGCCGGAGAACAATCGAAAAGGAGGGCAATGATGAGTCAGGCGAACGACCCGTCCCCGCTGAAGCGATACGAGGGCAACCCGATCCTGAGCGCGCACGACATGCCGATGGAGGCCTCGGCGGTCTTCAACGCCGGGGCGACGCTCTTCGAAGGCAAGCCGCTGCTGGTCCTGCGCGTCGAGGACTACGAGCGGCGCAGCCACTTCCACGTCGCCCGCAGCGACGACGGCGTTCGTTTCACCGTCGATGCGCGGGAGATAGAGTATCCGCTGCGCGAGGTGGAGCGCGACCTGGGCGTCGTCCGCTTCGACATGCGCATCACGAAGATGGCCGACGCGTACTACTGCTACCACTGCTCCTGGGTCGTCGGCCTGGGCAGCACCGTGGCGCTGGCGCGCACGACCGACTTCGTCCGCTTCGAGCCCATCGGCGGCATCAGCGTCCCGAGCAACCGCAACGCGCTGCTGTTTCCCGAGAAGATCGGCGGGCGCTACTGTCGCTTCGAACGCCCCGACGGGCAGGCGAGCGTGATGTGGATCAATTATTCGCCGGACCTGATCCACTGGGGCGAGCCGCAACCCCTGCGCATCCCCGAGACGAGCTGGAACTTCGCCAAGAACGGCGCGGGCATGGTGCCGATCAAGACGCCCAAGGGCTGGCTGAAGGTCTACCATGCCGTCAGCCATCCGCCCCCGGCGGGGAACTATTACCTCGGCGTGGCGCTGCTGGACCTGGAGAACCCGGCCAAGGTTCTGAAGGCGCCGCGGAAGTTCATCCTCGCGCCGGTGCGCGACTACGAGTGCCGCGGCCAGGTGCCCAACGTCGTCTTCACCAGCGGCGCGGTCGAGTACCCCGACGGCCGCCTCGGCGTCTACTACGGCGGCGCGGACCAGTGCGTGGCGCTGGCGACGACCACCGTCGACGAGCTGCTGGACTTCTGCGAACGCTACGGCTGAACGGGGGCGCCATGACGCGACCGAACTTCCTGATTTTCTGCGTCGACCAGATGCAGTCGTACTGCCTCGGTTGCAACGGCCATCGGCAGGTGCGCACGCCCAACATCGACGCGCTGGCCGGCGGCGGCGTGACTTTCGCCCGCGGCTACTGCAACAATCCCGTCTGCATGCCATCGCGCGCGACCATGGTCACCGGCGTCACCCCGCGCCAGCACGGTCTGCTGACCAACGGCTGCCTGCTGCCCGAGACCGTGCCGACGGTGACGCAGGCGTTGCTGGAGAGCGGCTACCGTACGCATGCGGTCGGCAAGATGCACCTCCAGCCCACCGGCGGCCGCGCGGCGGCGGACTTCAGCTCGTGGGAATCTGGCGCGGGCTGGCGCAGCGGCGCGATCGAGGCGCTGCCCTCGCCGTACTACGGCTACCGGCGCGTCGACTTCTGCGGCGGGCACGTCAACTACGTCTTCGGCGACTACGAACGCTGGCTCGAGCGCGAGCACCCGGGCCTGCGCGATAAGCTGAAGCCGGAGCACGCGTACCGCCGCGCGGGGAACGAGTGCTTCCGCATCGACATGCCGCCGGAGGCGCATTACAATAACTGGATCGCCGACCGGACCATCGACGCGCTGCAAGGGGACGATCCGTTCTTCCTCTTCTGCTCGTTCCCGGATCCGCATCATCCCTTCGCCGCGTGCAAGCCCTACAGCGAGATGTACGATCCCGACGAGGTGGCGCTGCCGCCGACGGCGTTCGAGCGGACCGACCACACGCGCTTCATGCAGGCGAACCGGGGCGGCAATCACCTCAACGTCAATCCCGACGAGGCGGAGCTCCGGGAGATCATCGCGCAGACCTACGGCATGATCACCCACGTCGACGACAACGTCGGCCGCGTACTGGCCGCGCTCGAGAAGGCGGGACTGGCCGAGAACACCGTCGTGGCGCTGATCGCCGATCACGGCGAGTACCTCGGCGGGCACGATTTGCTGCACAAGGGCGGCTGGCCGTGGGAGGAGCTGGTGCGCATCCCCTTCGTCTGGCGCGTGCCCGGATCGGAGCGCAAGGGCGTGAAGGAAGAGACCCCGGTGAGCCTGCTGGACCTGGCGCCGACGGTGGCCGACTACGCCGGGCTGGCGGGGCGCTGGTGGGACATGCGCGGCCACGGCGCCCCGGAGACGCGGCCGGGATTGCCGGGCCGCTCGCTGCGCCAATACTTCGACGGCGCGGCGTTGGCCGAGGAGCCGGTGCTGCTCGAGTACGACGAGGACTGCCACGAGGACCGGCCGATCTGCCGCCAGCGCGGGCTGGTCCTGGGCGACTGGAAGCTCGTCGTCTGGGCCGGCTTCGACGACGGCTTGCTGGTCAACCTGCGCGCGGACCCGCGGGAATTGAACAACCGCTGGGACGACCCGGCCTGCGGCGAGATCAAGTGCGAACTGCTGAGCCGGTTGGCCGAGCGGCTGGCCTACACCGACCGCTTCGACACGCGCCGCTACTCCTGGGCGTGACCCGACACCCGAGGATCGAAAGGATACGAGTCATGACGTTCCGCTTCGTCCAGATGACCGACACGCACACCTACGGCCCGCCGACCGGCGAGGCGCGCGAGAAGTACCTCAACCGCGAGCTCGAGACCGGCTGCAGCAAGGACCACGTGATCAACAGGGCCGGGTACAACATCCCCCCCGGGCATCGTTTTCCCAACCCCGAGTACGACGAGGTGCTGCTGAAGTTCTACCAGGAATGCTGCGCGCACGACGTCGACTTCGCGGTCAACACCGGAGACCTCATCACCGGCGGGGCCACGCACGAAAGGCTGAGCTACTGGATGGGGCTGATGGACAAGGCCGCGAAGGAGACGGGCGTGCCGTTCTACCCGGTGCGCGGCAACCACGACATGAACATCCGCCACGCCGAGTTGACGCCCGACGAGGCCTACGAGGACGTCTGCGGCGCGGGGACGTACTGGTTTGAGCACAAGGGCTGGGCGTTCCTGATCATCGACGAGTACTACGCCGCCTACGAGCACGGCAACAGCTACTACCGCCTCAGCCAGGAGAATCTCGAGCGGATCGAGAAGCTGCTGCTGGAGATCCCGCGCCAGATGCCGCTGATCTACATGATGCACGCCAACCCCATCGGCACCTCGCACCTCTACGGCGGCGAGACGCTGCTGCACCTGCTGCGCCATCACAACGTGCGGATGCACCTCTTCGGCCACGTGCAGAACAACTATCTCAGCCGCTACATGGGCGTGCCGTACTACACCGTCGTCGGCGAGGGCGCCGGCTTCGACAGCGCGCCGCTGACGTACAATATCGTCACCTGCCGCGACGACGGCACCGCCGACTGCGAGTTCGTCCCGCATACGATCCACATACCCGCCTATCCCGATCCGGCACCCTACGCCGAAGGCGCGCAGGCCAAGCCCGAAGGCAATTGGACGAACCTGCGCGGCCCCGGGGGCGACCGTTCGTGCCAGAGCGCGCTGCCGGATCACGCGCCGGCGCTGGCGTGGCGGGCGACGTTGCCGGGTTCGCTCTCGGTCGGCTGCCCGAACTTGCTCGGGGGCAAGGTGATCGTCGGCACCAAGTCGGGCGGCAGGTTCGAGGAGTGCCTGGTGCGTGCCTTCGGCGCCGAGGACGGAAAGGCCTTGTGGACGCGCGAAGTCGACGCCAGCGTCGAAGGGGGCGTGCTGCTGCACGAAAGCCTCGGATTCTGCGGGACCACCGCCGGCACCGTCTACGCGCTCAACCTCGACGACGGCAGCGTGGCGTGGTCGTGGAACAACGAGGAGAACTACCCCATCGCGTGCGAACCGGTGCTCGACGGCGAGACGCTGCATCTCGGGGCGAACTGGCAGGTGTACGCCCTGCACGCGCCGACGGGCAAGCTCGTCTGGCGCAAGCTCGCCAGCGACCGCGCGTGCAGCTACTTCTGCCCCGGCCACGCCTCGCCACTGATACTCGGCGAGCGCGTGTATCACCAGCGCACCTTCAACGCCAGCCACCAGGACCACCAGAGCATCCTGCAGGCCTTCGACAAGGCCGACGGCGGCAATCTCGAGATCGCGCACGCGCGGTACACCAATTTCCCCGGCCAGCGCCAGTCCTCGCCGGTGCGCTGGCAGGATCTGCTGCTGACCGTCGGCACGGGCCTGCTGGCGTTCTCGCCGGATAACCTGCAAGAGGCGCGTTTCTTCGCCGAGAACGAGTCCGGCTCGACCACGCCCGCGGTCGCCGCCGACAAGGCATTCGTCAGCTATCACCAGAACATCGTCTGCCACGACCCGAACGCCGAAGGGAAGGTGCTCTGGAGCGTGCCGCACGAGCCCGCGCGCCTGCATTTCGCCGGCGGTATCGGCTGGTGGGAGGTGGGGAAGGACGGGAAAATGCCGGCCGGCAATTACAGCGCCCCGCTGATCGCCGGCGAGAAGCTCCTGGTCTGCGACACCGGCGGGCACTGCCGCTGCCTGAACGCGGAGAACGGCGCGGAGCTGTGGCGCGTCTCGGTCGGCGCGCCGATCCTGACCGCGCCGAGCGTGAGCGGGAACACGCTCTTCTTCGGCGACTACGACGGCAACCTCTACGCCTTCGCGTGGTAGGCCTCTGCGAGAAAGGACGACGATGAACTTCATCTACTTCAACCCCGACGAGATGCGCGCGGACCTGCTGGGCTGCTACGGGCATCCGCTGGCGAAGACGCCGAACTTCGACCGCCTCGCCGCCGAGGGGGTGCGCTTCGACCAGTGCCACGTCCAGCACACCGTCTGCACGCCCAGCCGCTGCAGCTTCATGACCGGGTGGTACCCGCACGTCCGCGGCCACCGGACGCTGTGGCATACGCTCCAGCCGGACGAGCCGAACACGCTGAAGTACCTCAAGCGCAACGGGTACGAGGTGCACTTCTACGGCAAGAACGACATGCTCGCGCCCGACTCGGTCGCCGACTCGATCACGCAGCTCTACTGGCCCCACGGCGGCACGCACGAGAAGCCCGCGCTCTTCGAGTTCGGCCAGCCGGGGTACCAGAGCTTTCTCTTCGGCGCGATGGACGATCACAACCACGACTGGCATTACATGGACCGCGTGATCGAACTGCTGAAGCGGCGCAACCCCGACGATCCGCCGTTCATGGCCTTCCTCGCGTTCGGTTTTCCCCATTGCCCGTACACCTGCCCGGAGCCGTGGTACAGCATGTACGACCCCGACGACCTGCCGCCGCTGCGGCCGGCGGAACTGGCGAACAAGCCCGACTACTTCCGCCTGATCCGGCAGTACCGCGACCTGGACAAGACCGAGGAGGGGGTGCTGCGGAAGATCATGGCCGTCTACCTGGGGATGATCAGCTACGTCGACCACAACTTCGGCCGCCTGCTGGACGCATTGGACGAAACCGGACTCGCCGAGGAGACGGCGGTCTACTTCTTCAGCGACCACGGCGACTGGGCCGGCGACTACGGGCTGGTGGAGAAGTGGCCCTCGGGGCTCGACGACTGCCTGACGCGCATCCCGATGATCATCCGCGCGCCCGGGTGCCAGGCCGGCCACGTGGTCGCCGAACCGGTCGAGTGCCAGGACATCGTGCCGACGACGCTGGCGCAGGCGGGGATCGAACTGCAGCACACCCAGTTCGGCGTCGACCTGACGCCACAGCTCGCGGGCGCGCCGGGCGACCCGGAACGGGCGGTCTATGCCGAAGGCGGGTACGACCCGCACGAGCCGCAGTGTTTCGAGGGTACCCCGGGCAGGCAGCAGGATATCGGCGACAATCCGAAGGGGATCTATTATCCCAAGGGGCGGCAGCAGCAGGAGCATCCCGAGTCGGTCTGCCGCGCGACGATGATCCGCACCAGGACGCACAAGCTGGTCCGGCGCACGGCGGGCGTGCACGAGCTGTACGACCTGGAGAACGATCCGCAGGAGTTGCGCAACGTCTACGACGATCCGGCCTACGCGGCGGTGCGGACGCAACTTCTGGAGCGCATGCTCGACTGGTACGTCCATACCGCCGACGCGGTGCCGACGCAGCGCTGGACGCGCGGTTTCGACGACGAGTCGCTCTTCGTCTGAGCTCGCGCGTCATGAAAAAAAACGCGCCCGGTCTTCACGGCCGGGCGCGGTTCGTTTCGCGGCGGCGCCTACTCCCCGCCGGGCGCGGCAGCCTGTTTCATCCTGGCGAGTTTCTTCTCCAGCAGCGACGGTTCGCGCGCGTGCTTGAGCGTCAGCTCGACGCCTTCCGGCGTGTGGTAGCGCACGGCGTCGCGCTGGGCCCGGCGGACGTCGCCCTCCTTGCAGCGCGGGCAGACGGGCTTGTCGTCGACGAGCGTCTCGGGCGTGCGCGCGAAGAGGTAGCGCTTGCCCGTCTTCTTGTAAACCGGGCACTGGTCGCTGAGGCAGATATAGGCCTGATACAGCGTCGCGCCGCTCTCCTCGTCTTCCACGGTAAGCGGGTCGGCTCCGGGCCAGGGGTGGCGGATCACCACCAGCGCGCGCGTCTGCGGATTCATGTAGGCGTAGGGGAAGGTCGGTTCCACGCCGGCGGACGGGCTGCCGCCGAAGAGCCAGCGCAGGAGAAAGAAGAGCAGGACGCCGGCGATCAGGATGCCGAGAAGAAGCGGTTTGCGCGACCCGCCGCCGCGCGACTTCGATGCATAGCGTTTGGCCATGTGGAGCTCCGGGCAAAGGGCGAACGAGAACGTCTACGGGAATAGGCCGAGTATACCGCATCGCCGGAGCGACCGCAAGGGCGTCACGAAAGCGGGGCCGTCCGTGTCGCGGACGGCCCCGAGAGGCGCGGCGAGAAAAGCGGCGCTACGGCCACTGGTCCCCGTTCCAGCGCTGGAAGAGGATCTTGTGCTTGCCGCTGTCGGTCGGGTGCAGGTAGAAGACCGTTTCCAGCAGCGCGGTGGCGGCCTTGTCGCCCTTGTAGGGCCGGTAGAGCACGCCTTTGGACCAGATGCGGAAGAAGCGGCTGCGCTCGACCGGCACGTAGAGGCGGCCGGTGACGCTGGCGACGCCGATGTTCTGGCCGTCACTGTCGGTCTTCACGTGACCGATGTCGTTGAGGTACGGATCGAACGGCGGCTGGTCGTAGGGCGCGGCCGGCGACCGGGTCGGGTCGCCCAGGGTCAGGACGGCGCCGCCGTCGTCGATATGGCGATAGTGGATGTCCTCCACCTCGGTATAGGTGTTGAAGAAGGTCTCCCAGTTGGGCGCGGGGGCGCCGGGGTTGTTGGGGATGGTGGCGAGGAAATCGACCGGGCCGCGGATCGGGCCGAAGAGGGTGTACATGGCGTAATTGCAGGCGACGTTGAACTGCTCGTCGATGTTGGGGGCCATCTTCATCCAGACCAGGCTGCCGTTGTCGACGACGGTCTCGCCGGTCGTGCCGGGGAAGGTGAGCGGATCGGGGCCGGCGCTGGGGTGGCCGCCGTTGGGGTTGCCGTCGGCGATGCAGACGTACCAGTTGCCGTTGGTGGCCCGGAAGCAACTGCCGACATGGTACTCGTCGCCCGCGGTGGGCGCGGAGCGGATGTTGCCGGTGTTGAGGAACGAGATCCACTTGTCGATGAGCAGATTGGTGGCGGCGACCTCGGTGGCGCCGGAGAACTCGGCGGGGTTTTCGCGCGCGTAGCTGACCGCCTCCATCAGCGTCCAGGCGATGTCCCACCAGAGGTCGGTCCAGTGGTTGGAGCCGTTGATCGAGTCGCGGCGCCCGAGCGGCTGGGCCGTCGGATCGGCCGGGTCGGTGCGGTACATGATCTTGCGCCAGACCACGCCGCCGTCGGTGATATCGGCGGTTTCGGAGACGCCGTCCCAGGTGTTTCCGTTCTGGTTGCCGGCGTCGGGCGGCGGGAAGTTGCCGGTGGTGCCCGACTGCGCGCAGACGAAGTAGGAGAAGTCGCTCGGATTGACGACGAGGAAGTTGAGGTTGGAGTTGCTGGCGATGTTGTGCGTGCCCGTGGTCTGCGGGAACATGATGTCGCCGCGCTCGAAGTACGTGTTCGGCGTCCACGGGCGGGTCTCGAAGGCCAAACGCCCGCTCAGCGGCAGGACGCCGGTGTCGTAGGTGTCGGCCGGCTCCTCGGTGCAGCAGGGGACCGGATCGAAGAGTATCTCCCAGGCGTCCTCGATGTCCCCGGTGACGCGCTTGTTGCGGAACTGCTTGGCCGGGACGGGGCAGAGATACGGCGAAGCCGAGCCCACGAAGAGGGCGTTGCCGGCGCCGCCGGCGCCGATGACGATATCGTCGGGGTCGTCGAACTCGCCGTCGGTGTCGTAGTCGCGGTCGTAGTCGTAGCGCGCGTTCCAGCCCTCGACCAGGATGCCCGCGGGGTTGCCGGAGTCGCCGTCGTGCCGGTCGTCGCCGCCGGGGTTGCCGCTGCCGTTGAGGGGGAGCTTGTCCGGGCTGACGTTGGCCAGATCGAAGAGGTTGTTCTGCTTCTGGTGCGGCAGGGCCAGGATCATCGCCTCGACCAGGCGCGCGGGGGCGGTGATGACGTTGATCCGCACCGGAACGGTGTTCTCCTCGAGCGTCAGGACCGGGCCGACGGTGTCGGGCAGCGGCGTGATCGGGGTCTTCCACGTGCCCCACGGGGTGAACCACGGATGCCAGGGCCGGCCGAAGCTGGTGAAGTTGGCGGCGGCGAAGGAGAACATCCCCGGCGAAACCTCGGCCTTGGTCATGTAGTTTTCGTAAACGAACTGCGCGCCGTCGGTGCGGTCGTTGTACGGGAAGCGGTGGCCGCGGGTATGGGCCCAGCGTCTGCCCGTGTGGTTGGCGCTGGTGGTGCCGGCGCTGGTCACCTTGTAGGTGGTGCACTGCATCTCCAGGGCGCGGGAGTGGTTGTTGTCGCGCATCATCTCGCCGACTTCGTAATAACTGTTGGGCTCCCACTGGCGCCACTGCCGCGGGTCGCCGTAGTCGGTCATGGGGGAGCGGCTCTGCCAGAAGGAGAGGTGCTGGCTGTGGATATCCTCCCAGTTGTGGGCGAAGCCCCTGACGAAGCGGTCGATGGTGGTGTCGTCCTCGCAGCGCTTGTAGCCCTCGATGACGTGCCAGTACCGCGGGTTGCGCGACCCGCCGTCCCGGGCGTAAGCGTACGGCGGGGCCATCGAGACGTAGGAGACGTCGAACTCGAACGGCGCCACGGAGGTGCAGCCCATGCCGCTGGCGGCGAGCACGCCCTTGAGTCCCTCGCGAAAGTTGTCGAGCTTCTCGATGGTGATGCCGCCGGCGACGCCGGAGCCGTCGTCGGCGCGGATGTTGGTGCAGATGACGCCGGTCATGTCCTGGATCGCCACGGCGTACTTGGAGAGGAAGTGCGCCTTGGCCGGCTCGGCATAGCCGAAGGACTCGTCGTAGTAGCTGCAGTCGAAGAAGGGGTAGCGCGGGCCGGCCATGGTACGGCCGTACTCCTGCTGGCGCAGGCCGAAGAGCGGCGAGCCCGAGTCGCGGCCGGCGGCCTGGAAGACGCAGGGAAAGCTGTGTTCGTGGTTTTCGGTCCAGTTGTGCTTGTAGGCTCCGTTCTTGATCTCGGTTTCGTGCGCGTCCCATTCGCTCCGCATGAACGATTCGTTGTTCCGGTAATTGAACATGTCGCCGTCTTGCCGCAGGACGGCCTCGGCCTGGATCGGGTCGCCCGAGGTGACCCAGTTGCTCTGGTTGCTGAACGAGGGCGGCGAGCTGTTGGTATAGGCGTAATGGCCGGGGCCGTAATGCACGTTCACATACCAGTATTTCCTGGGGACGTTGCCGTGGACGTTGAGGTACCATTCGTCGTAATAAGTCGTGTCGCCGGTGCGGCGGTGGGCGTGGGCGCGCGCGACCTGCGAGGTGAAGATGTCCACGTCGCCCAGGGGCAGGCAGCGGCTGATGTCATCCTCCGGCGGCAGGAAGCTGAAGCCGGGGACGACGGGAAAACCCGAGCGCCAGCTCGCGCGGTCGGTGATCAGGCTGGTGGCGTGTTTCTCGTAGTCGAAGGTCAGGTGGTCGCGCTCGTCGAACTGCGGCGTGCTCGGGTCGTCGTGCAGGGCGCCCGCGACGTCGGGGACGGCCGGGTAGATGGTGAACTCCTTGATCCATTTCTGGTCGAGCGTCGTCGGTCCGGCGGGGAGCGTCTGCAGCACCGTGACGGCGTGCTGCTGCCCCGAGAGGGCGGCGAGCTCGGCGGTCTCGCGTAGGCCGTACTGCATCGCGGATTCGCGCCGCATGGAGACCATGTGGATCATCACCGTGGCGATGAGCATCAGCGCCATCAGGATGGCCACGGTCACCACCAGCGCCGAGCCGCGTTCGTGTCGGGCGTCGTGTCGGGACGGGTTTGCGTGCATCGTGTCTCTCCTTCGCCTGACGGCGTCTCAGTAGGGCAGGGGCCGGGGAACGCGCGCGCACTGCCGGAAGGAATGCCAGAGGAAGCCGGCCGCTTGCGCCTCGGCCTTGTCCATGCCCGGCCGGGCGTTGCTCATCTCGAACTCGATCTCCACCAGTTCCGGAACCGCGCCGACGGGGGCGAGCGCCGCCTCGACGTCCGGGGTCGCCGTCTCCACCCGGAACATGGTGCCCAAAGGCGGCGCCGCGCCGGTGCTTTCGGTGGTGATCGTGACATCGCGGATATACATGTCGTCCATGGCGTCGGCCCGCTCGGCATAGCCGTCGTTGAGGTAGACGCCGGGATAGGTGAAGATCTGCCAGTTTTTGAAGTCGCTGGCGACGTTGGCGCGGGACTGGTCGAGCTTGCTGACGAAGTCCGGCGTGTCGTTGCTGATGCGCGAGAGGTTCATGGCGTCGGCGTCCAACTGGTTGCGGATCAGGCTCTTCTCCGTGGGGTCGTAGTGCCAGCGGACCCAGGTCAGATCCGAATCGAAGTAGGAGGTGACCGGGTTCGGGATCGAGGTCAGCATGACCAGGTTGTGCTGGTCGATCCGGTCCCACGCCGCCGCCGGGTGGGAGCACTCCACGTCGTGGACGAACTTCTCCATGATGATGCGCGCGCGCTCGTGGATGTCCAGGCCGATGGCGGCGTTCTGGAGCCCGCGCTGCGCGTTGACGAAGGCGTTGCTCAGAAAGAGGATCACCAGCATCGCCAGCATGAGCGAGACCACCACTTCGATCAGCGTCATGCCCCGGTCGGTAACGTTTCGCATAAAACTCTCCTCGTCGACGTTCATGTCCGTGCTCAGGGGCCGGCGATCCGCACGCCGACGACGAAACAGGGGTTCGCCGCCTTGGTGCGCGTGCCGTCGGGGTTGATCCGGCAGCCGAAGACCAGGATCTGCTGGTACCCGAGGTCGTTATTGATCTGGAGCGCGTCGGGGCCCTCGAAGGCGGTGTTGTCGTTCTGAACCTCGACCACGTAGTCGCCGTAGGTGTCGGCGCCGCCGAGCCCGTTCATCATGCGTTCCATGGCCGCGCGCGCGGCGGAACTGGCGATCATGGTGGCGCGCGCCTTGGCGCTCCACTTGAGCGCGGGGGTCATCACCGAGATGACCGCCACGACGCCCACGCCGATGATCAGGATGCAGATGCAGATCTCCATCAGCGTGAAGCCGGCGGCGTTCGTCTTCGTGTGCATAACTCTCTCCTTCCGCGGAGTCAGAAGCGGGTGGTGACGGACGAGCCGTCCAGGTCGATCACCGGGGCGAAGTGCTTGGCCGGGTCGCCCTTGACGACGCGGCAGAGCCCGGTCTGGTAGTTGATCATCACCAGGTAGAACGGCACCTTCTCGACGTAGAAGCCGTTGCCGGTGTTCTCGAGCGAGGCCAAGATCGACTTCTGCATGCTGAAGGCCGCGTTGTATCCCGCGGCGTTATGGTCGTAGACCCGCGGTTTGATGCCGCCGGTGAGGTCATTGTTGCGTCCGCCGCCCCGCTGGTACTCCGGGTCTTCCCAACCACGTCCGAGGTACTTGTAGCTGGAATTCGTTGCGGCAAAGAAGGAGCGGCGGTAGGGCGGCTTGAAGTCGCCGTCTTCCCAGGCGGAGGGGTTGCCGTAGCACCAGTTCGGCTCGTCCTCGAAGTTGTAGATACGGAGGTTTTTCATGAACTGCCAGGGCCAGGCGTTCTGGACGCACCAGTTCTGCGGCGAGCTCGTGCCGCTGCCGGAGCCCCAGCTGCCGCCCTTGAGGCCGGTGAAGCCGTATTCCTTGCACGAGCCGTCGGGGTAGACGTAGAGCCCCATGACGCAGTGGCCGATGCGCTGGTGGGCGAAGACGTTGTGCTCGCGGCCGAAGTTGAAACCGGCGAACTTGCTGTACCAGACGTTGGCGATGCCTCCGCGGCCCCACAAGCGGTTGTTGGGCAGCCAGCCGATGTTCTTGGGCATGTCGAAGACCTTGATGTCCTCGATGCCGTTGGCGTCGGTGAGCATCATCCTGCACGGGCCGTCGTAGATGAATTCGCCGCCGTCGATGACGTCGCCGTTGGGCATGACGGTCGGGCGGGTGACGCCCTGCGGGCGGACGAACCAGAGGGCGACGGGCTTGCCGCGTTTCATGGCTTCGCTGCGGGCGTAGGTGATCGCCGCCTCCACGGTCCGCGCGCCGCGCGCGAGGCGCATGTTCTTCTCGAAGCCCTGGTAGCTGTAGGTGCCGATGACCATGATCACCAGGATGATGCCGATTACCACCAGCATCTCGACCAGCGTGAAGCCGGAAGCGGAATTCGGACGGTTGGCGGCCATGTCGTTTCCTTTCCTTGCGCTACTCCGATACGGTCGTCGCGCCTTCGGCGTTGAACGAAGGATCGACGCTGATGTTGTCCTGGTCGGGCGCGAGCGTCTCCAGCATCGGTTCCGTATCCTCGGGCGAATAAGACCATACGGGGTGTTCGGAGTTGACGAAGCAGACGCCGACCGCCTCCGGATCATCCACGGCGATGGTCGGCAAGCTCGGCTCGACGCAGTAACCCTTGCCGTCGGGGCCGAGGCTGTAGATCTCGAACTCGTCGCCGACGCGGCCGAGCGCGCCCGAGGAGACGCGGCCGGTCTCGTCGCCGGCGCCCCGGAGGCCGCTGATGACGGTGGTGCCGCGCGGCCGGCCCATCTCGGTGATCGTCATGCCGAACAACGAGCGGCGGCCGCGGATGTAGTCGGTGACCCAGCGGTCGCCCGGATCCGGCCAGACGCTGAAGATTTCCGGATGGTTCGTCGTGTTCTCGCTGATCTTGGAGTACGAGCGCCAGGCGCAGCCCACGGTGAAGCCGGCGGCGTTATGGCGGCGGCCGAACTTGAGGTTGAAGCCGGGCTGGTCCCAGGCGCCGCCGGGGGCGCGGCGGAACTGCGCGGGGTGGAAGTAGTCGACGCGGGTCACGTGCTCGCCGAGATTCAGCAGCTCACGCGCGTAGGGGCGGTGCCACATGCCGTTGGTCTTGCGGCCGGTCGCGTCGTGGCGCGCGTACTGCTCGGTGCGGTAGACGTAGATCAGCGGCGTGCCCTTGCCCTCGCTGTCGCGGATGGCCTTCTCCTCGGTGTAGAGGTCGGCGGCGTCGGTGGCCAGGCCGGGGATGGCCGCGTCGGGGGCGGGCTTCTGCACGAAGTCGTCGCAGATCACCCCGCGCTTCTCGCCGGGGTAGCGGTCGTCTTCGACCCAGTAAAAGTTCTGTGCCGGGATCTCGCCCTCGAGGTAGTCGCCGCAGCGGTTGAGCCGGTTGTTCCAGGTCAGGCGCGCGGCGGCCACCACCACCGAGCGCTGCGGCTCGGGGATGGTCTGCGGATCGACGCGCGGATCGACCTTGAAGTCGTCGCGGTGGATGTCGGGCTTGGCGACGGCCAGGCGCGAGTAGAGGTCGTTGCTGACGAGCCAGCCGTCGTTGAGGCGCCGCTCGCTCGCATCGTCGCAGATCGGCGTGTGGCGCGTGCCCCAGTCGACGCTCCAGCGGTTGCTGTCGCTGCGCTTCCAGAGGTGAAAGGAGTTGGTCTCGAAGACGTAGGGGTAGTCGCCCCATTCGGACTTGAACTGGTGCGCCCCGCCGCGGACCTTCAGCATCAGCGCCTTGGTCCGCTCGATCTTGCCGCGGATCCCGCTCGAGAGCAGCGCGGTGTAGGCGATGGTGGCCAGGATGACGATGATGGTGATGACGATCAGCATCTCCACGAGAGTGAACGCGCCTCGGTTTCGCATTATTCACCGTCCTTCTTGTAGACGACCTCGTCTTTGTTCTCCGGTTTGTAGGTGCCGTCGGCGTTGGTGTCGTCGCAGCCGGCCGAGTAGATCAGGATATCGTGCGTGCAGTCGGAGAAGGATCCGTCGTTGGGGTCGATCCAGACGTACGGGTTGCCCCACGGGTCCAGAAACGTCCCGGAGCCGTTGATCTGGCTGTGGTTGAACGTTAAGTGCTTGTCGTTGGCGAAGATGTCGAGCACGCCCGCGTCGGAATCGCTCTTGGCCACCCGGTTGTATTTGATGGCCGGCTTGTCGGTGTTGACGATGTAGTTCGAATCCATGGTGTTGTTCTTGTAGTTCTCCATGGCGCCGTAGAGGCCCTGGATCTGTATCTTGGCCTGGGCGCGGCGGTGGCTATTCCGGACGGTCGTGACGCCGAAAAGCGAGATGCCCAGAAGAATGCCGATGATGGAGATAACCACGAGCAGTTCGATGAGCGATAAGCCTTGCGTGCGTCTATCCATGAATTCGTCCTCGTTCAGGCGTACAACAGGAACGTCGCGATCACCGCCTGCGTGACCACCGCCGCGGCGCGCAGGGCCACCACGCCCGCGGCTTCCCATACCGTGTCGGATTCGAGCGATACGCGCCGCCGGCCCAGCAGCCGCCGCAGCTGACGCGGGAGGCGGACGATCTGCGGCGCGTAGAACGAGAGCACCACCGCGAGCATCATGATCCCGAGTTGCGCGAGCAGGTAGACCTGATCCAGCGGCGGCAGGAGCCCGCGGCCGGCGCCGATCAGCAGCGTGGCCAGGAAGAGGCAGGCGAAGCCGGCGAGGATGCCCAGCACCATCAGCGTCCGCGCCAGGCGCAGCAGGATCTTCGGCGCCGTCGGGGCCAGGCTCCGGCGGACGCGGTCGGAGATGCCGTGGCTCAGCAGCGCCCGCTCGGGCGTGAACGTCGCGGCGATCTCCGCGGCCAGATCCGGAACGCTCTCCGCGGCGGCCCGGGAGACGGCCTCGGCGAGGAAATCGCGCTGCAGCGACGGATGTTCGCAGGCCAGGTGCAGCAGGCCAGCCAGCTCAGCCTCGTCCGCCAGCGCGGTCGCGCGGGCCTCGTCGCGCTCCAGTTCCGCGCGCAGGGCGACCGCTTCGGCGGCGTCGAGGTCGTTGTCGAGCATGCGTTCGATCGGGTCGTTCATCACCGTCCTCGTTCAGTGCGTTTGCGTTCGATGCAGGCGCGCAGCTTGCCGCGCAGCGCCATGAGTTGCTTCGAGATCGCGTTGACCGTCTTGCCCGCCTCCGCGGCGATGGCGGCGACGGGTTGTCCTTCCCGGTACCGCAGCCGCAGCAAAGCCCGCTGCTCGTCGTCCAGGCCCGCCATGCAGTCGCGCAGGTCCGCCAGCCGGCGGGCGTCTTCGGCCAGCGAGGTCTCCTCGTGTTCGGCGCGCCTGGCCCAGAGGAACTCGTGCAACTCGTTCAGTTCCGCGGAGCGTCGCGCGGGGCGGCCGCGGTCGCGGTAGTGCTTCTGCACCGCCCGGATGGCGATGGTGCGCAACCACGGCCCCGGATCGCGCGTCGGGTCGAGCTTCTCGATGCTGCGGCAGATCTCCACCAGCGCGTCCTGCAGCACGTCCGCGGCGTCGTGCGGATTCGGTACGCGCGCGGCAACCAGCGCCTTGAGACCGTCCATATGTGGCGCCAGCACCTCGGCGACGCGCGCACGCAACGCTTCGGCCGCGGCGTCCGAGGCGGCGTTCCCGGCCTGCATATTCAAGGATTGCGTCCGCCTCTGGTCCGGTAAAGCCCGTCAACTGTTTCTCCTCGCGCCAGTGGCGTATCGGCCTGTCTCATCGGTTATTTCCAGCACGGGGGCGGATCTGCCGTAAAAAAAACGGGTTTTCGCGCGAAATTTCTGCGCTTATGGAGGCGATTATTCCCGGATCACCCGGCGCAGATCACCGGACCATTCCTCGAGATAATTGAAGCTGGAGAACGTCGCCATACGGTAGAAGGCGGCCGACGAGGCGGCGCTTCCGTAGCCGAGGCCGAAGTAGCGATAACTGCCGCTGTGCGCGTATCCCTGCATCAGCGCCTGCAACCGCGGCGCATCCGGCTTGGTCCATTCGACTCGATGGTCGCCGTAGAGCGTATTCATGCCATAGATGCGATTGAGGCATTTGGGCATGCCGCCACCGTCGACAGGTGTCAGGTTCTGGTTGACGATCAGCAGATCCGGCGTCGTCTGGCCGGGCTCGTCATCAAGCAGTTTCAATCCCGGATCGCCGTGATTGAACCAGTAGCGGATACGCGAAGCAAGCGTGTCGCCGGTCTGTTCGACCCCGACGCGGTCGGCCATGATGGCGCGGTTGGTCTTGCTCTTGCCGCCGTTGGCCAGGTAGGTATAGCTCATGCGGATAGCGTAACGGTCGACCGGGGTCTCGTCGTCGTAAAACGTGACCTTGTTATGGTATTGATTATAAACGTTGAAGATGTCCAGGTCGGCCGAGGGACAGTTGGCGATGCCGAGTGTTTTCCAGCTATTCTCGCCGACGCTTGAGACAATCGGGGCATTCGAATATCTCTCGACCAGTTCGAGCGAGAAATCCTCGAATCCTTCGCCAAGGGTACCCCAGGTGCCGTGCTGGGCGCGCAATCTCTTCACTGGCATGAAGATAGGATACAGCCCCCGGTCGGGAACCCACGGCAGGAAATCGTTGTCGCGCTCGATCGAGCCCATCAGCGCGCCCCATTGTTTCAAATTGCTCGCGCATGTGGCTTTTCGCGCCATCTCCTTGGCTTTGGGAAGGTTGGGGATCATAATCGCCATAAGGATGCCGATGATGGAGATGGTGATAAGCAGTTCGATAAGCGTGAACGCACGCATGCGGCAGGCGGCTGGCCGGGTCATTGCCTCCCCTTTCGTCATTAACAGATCACGCGACGCGCGAGAGCGCGCGTGGGCGGAATATCGTGTAAGTGCTCAGTTGTTATTGTATTCGATCTGCCGGATCTGCCAAAAAAATCATGAAAAAAAACGGTTTTTCCGACCGGCCGCCAACGCCGTCCGGATGGCGGAGCGCCAGGCGCAATTGGCGCCGCCGGACATGAAGAACCTCCGGCATGACCGGCGGGGGAAGGCTGGCGGAGAGACGGGGATTCGAACCCCGGGTACGCTATGCGCACACACGCTTTCCAAGCGTGCCCGTTCGACCACTCCGGCATCTCTCCGTGGCGTATCGTCGCGAAGACGTAAAGCATACAGCAGCCCGGGCCGGAGTCAAGGGCGGGGGCGTAACGAAAAAGGAACTTGACGCGCAGAGTGGCTTGGCGGATAACGGGAGCGGAGTTACGGCCAAGAGGAGGACGGTGATGAAGGCGGCGGAAGGACGGATCGGACGGGTTTTCATCCTGCGACTGGAAGAAGGCGACGAGGTGCCCGGCTGCATCGAGCGCCACGCCCAGGAGAACGGCGTGACCGTCGGCTACGCCGTCTTCGTCGGCGGCGTCGGCAGCGGCCAGATCGTCAGCGGGCCGAAGGATCCCGACGCGCGGCCGCCGGACCCGAACACCATCGAGATCGAGAACGCGCACGAGGTGGCGGCGATGGGGATTCTGGCTCCGGACGAGAACATGAAGCCGGTATTGCACATCCACGGCTCGCTCGGGCGCAAGAGCAAGACTGTCAGCGGCTGTTTCCGCGGCGGGGTGAAGACCTGGCTGGTGGGGGAGGTGATTCTCTACGAGGTGCTCGGCACCGGCTCGCAGCGGCTGATGGACCAGGAGAGCGGGATGCTCTTTCTGGAGCCGGGCGCGCGCGACGCGGTCAAGGGCAAGACCGGCATGGTCGAGACGCTGCCGGAGGAACCGGAACCGGTGGTGGCCGATCCCGACCACAGTCGCGTACTGCACGTCTTCAACGCCAACGTGAACTGAGGCCCCGTTAAGGACCCGTTAGGTGACAAGGACCCGTTAAGCAATAAGATCGGGATTTCGCTCGGCGCGCCGACGGCAAGCGGCCTTTCAGCCCGCCTTCACCAGCCCGTGCAGGTCGTTCTCCTGTTCCTCGATGGAGCGCACGAGGGCGAACTGCGTACGGCAGCGAACGAGGTTGTGGTCGGGGCGCTTGACCTTGAAATACGTGTCGCCGGCGAGATAGTCGGTCAGGAAGCGGATGCCGGTCTCGCAGGTGATCAGTTTGCCCGCCAGCGGCAGCAACTCGCGCTCAGCGCGCGCCAGATCCTCGCCGAAGGTCTCGGTATAGCCGCGCAGCAGCGCCACGAAGAATTCCGCGCGCATGGTCACCTTGGAGACGTCTTCCTCGTCCTCGGCGGCGGGGCTGGTGGTGGTGCGGACCATGTCGCCGAAGTCGTACAGCGACAAGCCGGGCATGACGGTATCCAGGTCGATGACGCAGACGCCCGCGCCGGTGGCGTCGTCGATCATGACGTTGTTGAACTTGGTGTCGTTGTGGGTGACGCGTTCGGGGAGGACGCCGGCGCCGCGCGCCTCGACGGCGGTGCTGATCCACGATTCCTGCGCCAGGGCGAAATCGATCTCGGGTTGGGCGTCCTTTACCCGTCCGGCGGCATCGGCGGCAATGGCCTCCTGCAAGGCGGCGAAGCGTTTGGGCGTATGGTGAAAGTCCGGAATGGTCTCGTACAACCGCGGCGCGGGCAGGTCCGAGAGGAGCCGGCAGAAGCGTCCGAAGGCGCGCGCGCCCTGGTACGCCTGCGCCGCGGAGGGCACGACGTCGTAGGTCATGGCCTTCTCGATGAAGATATAGGTGCGCCAGAACTCGCCTTCGGGCGAACGGTAGTACGGCTTGCCGTCGCGCGCCGGGATCACCGTCAGCGCCGCGCGCGAGAGCTCCTTCTCGCCCGCCAGCGTCAGGCGCGCGCGCAGGTGCGTGGTGACGCGGTGGATGTTGTCCATCAACTCGGCCGGGTGGGGAAACACCTTGTCGTTGATGCGCTGGTGAAGGTAGCGCACGGGCGCGCCGCCGATGCTGTAGACGGCCGCGTAGGTGTCGTTGATATGGCCCGAGCCGTAGGGCGCGGCCTCGACGAACTCGCCGGGGATCCGGAAATGCGGCGCGACAAGAGCGAGGTCGTGTTTCATCTCCATAAGTCCTCCGGGTACACCCCCGCCTCGATCTTGCCGCGGATGGCGGCGACGGCGCGGTTCTTGTCCTCGCGGTAGGTGACGCCGAACCAGTCCTCGCCGGTCGGCAGAACCCGCACGGTCGCGTGGCCCTCGTCGATCAGCTCGCTGACGACGCTGGGGATGTAGAATTCGGCTTTCGGGTCGTCCGGATTCTCCTGCCGGAAGCGAAGGAAGCGTTCGTGCAGGTGCGCGAAGATCGAGGGGTGGAAGCCCCAGAAGTTCATCGAAACGATAGCGTCGCCGGGGAGGCGATGCGCGACGCCGGAGTCGTCGACGAACTCCGCGTCGTCGCCGGCGGGAGCGATCTTCGTCCGTTCGGTCACCGCGACGAGGCGGCCCTGATCATCGACCTGGCAGACCCCGCGCGAGACCGTGCCATGGGGAGAAAGCGTGCGGCCGAGTTCGTAGCCGACCATGGCGCAGGCCGTGGGGTCGTCCGCGGCCGCCAGGAACCGAGCCAGCGCCGCGAAGGCCTCCGCGCCGTAGAAGTCGTCGGCGTTGATGACGGCGAAGGGAACGCCGATGGTGTTGCGCGCGGCGAGGATGGCGTGGGCGGTGCCCCAGGGCTTCTGCCGCTCGGGCGGGATCGGCACGGGCGTCTCGGGCTTGACCATCTCCTGGAAGACGTAGTCGGTGTCGATGCGTGCGGCGAACTTGTCGCCGACGAAGGCGCGGAAGTCCTTCTCGATGTCGCGGCGGATGACGAAGACGAGCTTGTCGAAGCCCGCCCGCAGCGCGTCGTAGACCGAGTAGTCGATGATCGCCTCGCCCGCGGGGCCGACGGCCTCGATCTGTTTGAGCCCCCCGTAGCGGCGGCCCATCCCCGCGGCCAGAACCAGTAGCGTCAGCGACATCGTTTCTCCCGTGATAGCGGGCGGCGCCCGGCGCGCGGTAGCGGTTCCTGGAGCGCGCAAGCGCAAGCCGTCGTTCCTCGCGGTCTCGGCCGTGGTGGCATGTCACCTCCTATAGAGACAGCATCGCCTCGAAGAGCGCGGCCTCGGCCTCGTTGGTCCAGACGTTGTTGTCCTGCAGCAGCGCCGCGGCCGCGGGGCAGGTCTTCTGCAGCTCCGGCGGCGTCTGCAGCGCCAGGCCCGTCAGTTGCGGAAAGACGACGGTCTTGCCGGGAAAGCGGTTCTCCTTGACGCCCTTGATGCCTTCCCAGGTCGTCTCGATGCCGCCGAGCGCGGCCAGCGACATGCGCGTGGCCAGCCTTCTCGTCTCGCACTTCTCCAGCACGCCCTTGATATCGGCCATGGAGGAGCCGGAGGAGCCGACCATGCGGACGTTCTTTTTGCGGAAGAGATCCAGCGGCAGATTCGCCATCGTCCCCAACGGCACCCCGGCGAAGACGTTGAGCACCGCCTTGTCCGCGAGGAAGTTCGCGGCGTGTTCGACGAGCTTGCCGACCGGGGCGTGGACGTAGATGTCGTCGAAGCCCCGGCCGCCGGTGAACTCGTTCAACGCATCGTCGAGGCCGGCGGCGTCGGAGACGTTGCGGGTCACCAGCGTCACGCTCTTGGCCAGCGCCAGCGGACGCAGCCGGCGCTCCATGTAGTCCAGACGCTCCTGCGAGATGTCGGTGCAATAGAGCTTCGCCGGCGGTTCGTCGAGTTCCAGCGCGCGCTGGACGTGCATCTGCCCCATCGGCCCGGCCGCGCCGATCATCCAGCACGCGCCGCCCGCGCGCAACCCGTTGCGGGCGTTGGCCGCGTACGCCTTGCGGATGCTGCCGGCCTCGGTGCCGACGTGGCGGGTGTAGTGGTAATGCACGCGGCCGATATCGACGGGCGCGACCGGCAGCGGGGCGTGGCCGGCGAGGCAGAGGATGCCGTTCTTCGCCAGCGCCTTGTCGCAGGCGGCGAGGAGTTCCGCGCCCGGGTTCCCCACCACGACGATGTCGTCGAAGCCCTCGCCGCCGGTGGTTTCGTCTACGGCCCGGGTCACGGCCGCGGCCGTCGGCGGCAGCTTGTTGACCATGCCGGTGTCGCCGAGGATCGGGGTCAGGTCGGTGTTGGGCTCGCCGAGGACCACCGAGGCCGCCGGGCCCTGCTCGCCGTAGAGGGCGCCGAAGTCGACGCAGAGCTTGCCGGCGTAGACCACCAGCAGGCGCCCGCGCGACTTGGGCTCGGTGCGCTGGGGAATGTTGTACGCCGCTTCGACGCAGGCCCACGGCTCGACCAGCGCGGCCTCGGCGTAGCCGGTGGACTCGCGCAGGGGCAGCAGGTAGCAGCCGTCGTCGCCGTCGAGCACCCATGGCCCGGCGTAGGCGTACTGGGCCATGGCGCCGCGCTGGACGTAGCCGAAGGCTTTCTGCTCGCCGTTCACGAAGATGTCGGCCTGGATGATGTAACGCTGTCCGGGCGCGAACCGATCCCGCCACTTCTCGCCGGCCTTGACCACCGTCAGCGCCGCCTCGTGACCGGCGACGGTCGGGTCGTTCGCCAGATCGCGCCCGCGGATACGCGGGTGCTCGGGCCCGGCCCAGATCAGCTTGGTGTCGGAGAAACAGAGCCCCAGCGCGTCGACGCGGAGCAGCACCTCGTCCGCCGCGGGCTCGCGCAGCGGCAGTTCCACCGGTTTGCCGCCACGGCCGAGGTGCTCAAGCCCCTTGCCGAAGAGATCCCACGAGAGATAGGTCTGCGGCGGGGGGTAATCCATGTCCCGGTAACGGCGGAGCGTATCGCTCATGGTTTCTCCAGCGACCGGCCTAGAGGCCGACCTTCATCTTCTTGATGTTTTTGAAGCTGACTTCCATGCTCTTGAACGGATCGTTCTTGATCCAGTCGGAGTCCTGCTCGACGATGTAGTGCTTGACCTTCGCCTTCTTGCAGGCGGCGAAGACGGCCGGCCAGTTGAGGTTGCCGTCGCCGATCTCGGCGAAGACGGGCTGGCCGCCGCTGATGACGGTGTCCTTGAGGTGCACCTGGTCGAGGCGGCCCTTCATCTTGAGGCACCAGTCGGCCGGGTCGGCGCCGCCGCGGGCGACCCAGCAGGTGTCGATCTCGGCCTGCAGGTATTTCGGATCCGTCGAGTCGTAGAGGATCTCCAGGATGGTCTTGCCGCCGACCTTCTCGAATTCGTGCGCGTGGTTGTGGTACTGCAGGGTGATGCCCTCGGCCTTGAGCGCCTTGCCGAGCTTGTTCCAGTCGCTGAAGACCTTCTTGACCTGCGCGACGGTCCTGCAGTCCTTGAAGCCCTCCCACGGAATGGCGACATAGGCGCAGTTCCAGACGTGCAGGCGGTCGACCACGTCGGCGAAGTTGTCGCGGATATCGCCGACGCCGATGTGCGAGCCGATGACGGTTACGCCCGCGTCGTCGCAGCGTTTCTTGATCTCCATGGGGCTGACGTCGCCGACGCCGGAGACCTGCACGTGCTTGTAGCCGATCTTGCGCAGGCGCTTCATCGAGCGGCTGAAAGACGCCGGCGTCTTCAGGTGGTCGCGGCAGGAGAAGAGCTGCGCGGCGAGAACGGGTTTGTTGCTGCGGGTGGCCATGGATACGTCCTTTCGAAAAATCAGTTGTCGTGCGGTTCGGGATCGGAGTCGCCCGGGGCGAGTCCGGCCAGTTTCCCAATCTCTTCCGCCACCGCCGCGGCGATGTCGGGATTCTCCTCCAGGAACGTCCGCGCGGCCTCGCGGCCCTGGCCGAGGCGGGTCTCCCCGCGGCTGAACCAGGAGCCGCTCCTGGCGATGAGCTTGTGCTGCAGCCCCAGATCCAGCAGGTCCCCGGCGGCGCTGATGCCGCGGTTGAAGAGGATGTCGAACTCGGCCTGCCGGAACGGCGGGGCGAGCTTGTTCTTCACCACCTTGACGCGCGTGCGGCAGCCGCAGACCTCCTCGCCGTCCTTGATCTGCCCCACCCGGCGGATCTCCAGGCGCATGCTGGCGTAGAACTTCAGCGCCCGGCCGCCGGGGGTGGTCTCGGGGTTGCCG
>CAYWFP010000028.1:0-1610 GCA_964457365.1 uncultured Planctomycetaceae bacterium | reverse complement strand
CTTCATGCGGATCTGGTTGAGGAAGAGGACGCTGGCGCAGGTGCGGTTGATCACGCCGGTGAGCTTGCGCAGCGCCTGGCTCATCAGACGCGCCTGCAGCCCGACGTGGCTCTCGCCCATCTCGCCCTCGAGCTCCGCGCGCGGCACCAGCGCCGCCACCGAGTCGATGACCACCACGTCGACGGCGTTGGAGCGGACCAGCAGTTCGCAGATCTCCAGCGCCTGCTCGCCGCAGTCGGGTTGCGAGACCAGCAACTCGTCGAGGTCGATACCGAGGCTGCGCGCGTAGAGCGGGTCGAGCGCGTGCTCGGCGTCGATGATCGCGGCGGTGCCGCCCTGGCGCTGGGCGTTGGCGATGGCGTGCAGCGCCAGCGTGGTCTTGCCGGAGGACTCGGGGCCGTAGATCTCGGTCACCCGGCCGCGCGGGAAGCCGCCGACGCCGGTGGCGATGTCCAGCGCCAGCGACCCGGTCGGGATCGCCGGCGGCCCGGCATAGCGGTAGTCGGCGCCGAGGCGCATCACCGCGCCGGTGCCGAACTGCTTCTCGATCTGCTTCAGCGCCATGTTCAGCGCCGGTTCGCGCGCCTGCTTCACCGCGTCGGCGGATTTCTGCCTGGCCATGTGCTCACCAATCCTGCGGGGCAATGGTACGCCGCGGCCGCATCGACGCAAGCAAAAAGGTCCGTGCCGGACACGCAATCGCGCCACGCGTTTGCGCACGCGGCAGGACAAGCGCGCTCCCGCCGGTCGCGGGCGTGCAAAGAAACGCGCGTTTCGGTCAGTCCGTGCCGGACAGGCAATCGCGCCACGCGTTTGCGCACGCGGCAGAACAAGCGCGCTCCCGCCGGTCGCGGGCGTGCAAGGAAATGGGCGTTTCGGTCAGTCCGTTTCATTTTCGTCAGAGGCCTGCGGCGAAGAGGCGGGCGAATCGCCCTCGGCGGCACGCCGGCGGAGTTGGCCGCAGGCGGCGTCGATGTCGCGCCCCTTCTCCTGGCGCAAGGTCACCGCCAGGCCGGCCGACTCGAGCACGTCCTGAAAACGGCGGACGCGCGGCGGGGGCGGGGGCTTGCCGGGATAGTCCGGCACGGGATTGAGCGGGATGAGGTTGACCTTGGCCGGCAGCTCCGCCAGCAGCGCCGCCAGCGCCCGCGCCTGCGCCGAGCTGTCGTTGATCGTGTCGATAAGGCAGTACTCCACGGTCAGATGCCGGCCGGCCACGGCGGCGAAGCGGTGCACCGCGGGCATGAGCGTTTCCAGCGGCCAGCGTGCGGCCGCCGGGATCAGCGTCTGGCGCAGCGGCTGCGTCGGCGCGTGCAGCGACAGCGCCAGCCGGCACTGCGGCGCCTCCTCGGCCAGCCGGTCGATGCCGGCGGGGATGCCGACGGTGGAGAGGGTGATGTGGCGCCGCCCCAGGGCGAAGCCGTCGGCATCGCGCAGCCTTTCGGCCGTCGCGAGCACCGCGTCGAGATTCAGGAGCGGCTCGCCCATGCCCATGAAGACGACGTTGCTCAAGCCCGGCTCGTCCGCCTCGCGGCAGTGCGCGTCGACGCGGTAGACCTGTTCGATCATCTCGCCGGAATCGAGTTGGCACAGAAAACCGCCGTGGCCGG
>CAYWFP010000027.1:0-36949 GCA_964457365.1 uncultured Planctomycetaceae bacterium | reverse complement strand
CTGGGACCGCTTCATGGCCTATCTTGACCATTACCCGCTTCCGACACCGAGGATTTGCCACAGTTTTTACGCGTCACGTGTGTGGTGAGATAAACCGAAGAGCCGGATGTGGGAAATCCACAAGTCCGGTTCTGTGAGGGGCATTGAAGTTCCTCACATACTACTGAAAAGGAATATGGAGGAACCATATTATGTCTACTCGACCAGAGGAAAGGTGAAGGGGTATTACTGCAGTTCCGATTTAATTTCTCCGGTCTCCTCATCTAGCCTATCTGGAGACCACGCCCCTTCGTGCAGCGAATACAGAAAACGCCCTTTGAAGGCTGTGCCTTCGAATTGTGCGGGGATCTTGGGCCAGCGGCCGACGAACGTTCCGGGCTCAGCGCCTTTACGATCCTTGATCCATGGTGGTGTGGGGCCATTGGTCTGGAACCACTCGGCCACGCGGTCGACGTCCTGCGAAGCTTCCAGCCGGCCGATGATCTTGGTGCTGCAGTTGCCGAAAACGTTGTAGTCCACCGAGCGCGGGCTCTGCGTGCACAGCAGGCAGGCCACACCGAATTTTCGCCCTTGCGTAAAGAGGCGGATCAGCGGCTCCTTGGCGGGCGGTTTAGTTCCGCCGGCGGGCATGTAGTCGCGGGCTTCGTCGATGTAGAAGAGCAGATTCACACCTCCCTTGTTGTCAAGTGAAGAGACCATCCAGCGATAGACTTCCGCCGCCAGAGAGGCGACGAAGAAATGCTTCTGCGTGTCGTCGGTCAATGCGTTGAGGTAGATCACATTCAGAGGCGTGTTGCCCCCGTTCGAAGGCTTTCGCAGATGATCCAGATCAAGTGGCACCCCACCGCTGAATAGCTTGGCGCCCGGGCCGAGAAGAATCGCGTTCAATTTCCGCGCCAGCTTCTCCCGATCGGCCTTCTTGATCATATGGTCCATGTTGTCGAAGCCGAGATCTTCGGGGGCGAGAAGCCCAGAAACAATCGTTTGCAGCTTGATCTGCTCGGGATCCTTCTCCCGCATCAACACCTTCAGCATCTGGTAGATCGCGGTGCGCTGAGCATCCTCTTCGCCGCCGGCGGAGGCCAAGGCCACGAGATTGCCGGCCGCCACTTCGATCATGCTGTCGAGCTCTTCCTGGCGGCGGAGATCGTTTTCGATATTGCCCAAATCCTCCAGGCGCGAAAGGCGCATCGGATTCATGTGCATGCGCTTGGCATGTGACGAGCCGGGCGTGTAGACGCGTGGCTCTACGGTTTTCCAGTACCGATCGAAACGTTCCTTTTCCTCGGCCAACTCGCCACCACGCGCCGAGGGTTTCAGGAATTGGGCCAAGTCGCCCTGCGGATCGATCGCGATGACTGGAATCCCCTGCAGGACTGCCTCTTCGACCAGCACCTTGGCAAGCCATGTCTTGCCGCTGCCGGCTGCGCCGACGACTGCCGTGTGCGTATTGAGGCAATTAACTGGAATACCGACAGTCGAGTCGTTTACGGTGCCAATGCACAGATGCGCGGAAAGATCGATTTCTTCCTTGGCGGGCGTTACCGGTTGATTCTCGACTTCCTCGTCAGCGCCAGTATCGGGGTCGGGTTCGGCGACAACGGTCTCCGGTTCTTTGCTCGGAGAATCCGGAGTTGTCTCTTTCCAATGTTCGCAATAGCCGCCTTCGTGCTTCGGCCCGAGGCGCTGGATGCACTGGTCCTTCTTATCCCACGGGCAATGGGCGCAATAGCACGGTTCGCCAAGAGGTTTTAACCCGTTCCCTGCTTCTTCGTCGAACTGTGTCCATTCGCGCATCGACGCCAACAGGTTGTAGATCTTATGCCGTTCGGCAAAGATTTCCGACCATTTCTTCTCGATCATCTCGCGCTTGGGGTGCAGGTACAGCACGGCCGCATCGGCCTGCGTCTGATGCTGGACGTTGTGCATCAACGCGTAAACGCATACCTGGAAAAGGTCGTTCGAGATCCCGTCGGGCGGCGTGAGTTTGTAATCGATAATGCGGCAGCATTTGTCGCGGAAGTCGTGGAAAACATAGTCGAGAATGCCGACGACGTGGATCCCTTCGCCTTGTTGCCCGACCTTGAAGGTCACATCAACTTTCTTGCGGGTATCGCCGAAGAGGTGGTCGAGGATCTCGCTGAGGGGCATGTTTTCGCCGACGCCGTAGGCGAGGATCGCGGCCAATTCGCCGACGTAATGCCGCAATGCGTTGATAAATCCCTGCTGCTGGGCGCCAGTAGCGGCATAGAGCTTTTCCTGCTTGATATAATGTTGAAAGATATGGCTCTGCAGAGACTGCTGGATCGCGGTAGCGCCTTCCTGCATGTTCAGGATATCATGCACCATTTCGCTGGTATCCGCGGCCTTGTTGAAGGCTTCGATGCTGTGGTGAAAGAGGCTGCCCAACGCGGTGGTTTCAGCACCGCTCTTCCAGATGCGTGTTGTCTTGTGATATTTCAAGTCGTTGCGCTTGGTGTGCTCCCAGTCGAAATAGAAGATGCGGGGGCAACTCGCCGCGACACGCACCTGGGTGACGGTAAAACGGATCGGTTTCATTGGGCTTTCCCCGGAAGCAGGTAGAGATCCTCGTTGATCGCTGAGGCGTTGAGCTTGCCCTTTTCGTGCAGATCTTTGGCAACGGCGATGAATATGATTCGCACATCCTCGATCCGAACGCCCTTTTTCTTCGGCTTGGCGTTCTCGAAGAACTTATGAGCCAGCTCGAATGCCGACATGCCCATGTGCAGTGCCAACTGCGCCATGATGAATTCAGCCACCTTCTTCTTGTCGGGCCAATAGATAATTACTGGCTCGTCCGACTTCTTCTCGGTTAAGAATTCCCACAATAGCGGCTGCTTGCGATACCGATCGCAGCGATGATGAGAAGCAATCACCTCGGTCTCGGAGACGCTGTTGTCCTTGTCGCCCTCGATTTCCAGATCGTGCGAGCGCGCGCTACCGATGACCGCCTGCAAGGCGTCGAGGCCGGCGTATTCACTGAACATCATCTCGCGTTCGTCAAAGCGCTTGTTGCCGCGCCCCTTGAGTTCCTTATGATACTTCTTGCCCTTGGCGGCCAGCGTCAGCGGCATGCGCTTGTCGGTAACCAGCAAGACATGATCGGGCGGATTGTCGTCTTGCACGATGCGACGCAACGTTGCGGCGGCCGAGGTCTTGCTGCCGGTAGCGAGGAAGGTCAATCCGGTGGTCACCTTCTTGCCGTCGTCTTTGCGGATCTCGGTGGCCAAGATGTGATAGTTCGGCTTTTTGCCTTTGCCTTCCTTGAAGCGCTCGAACGATTCTAGCGTGTAAGCTTTGTTGTTCAGGCACTGCCCGAGCAGACTCTCCATCAATCCGACCATGTTGGACACATCGGCCGGCAAGGTCGAAGGTTCGAGTTCCCGGCGGTTGATCTGCTCCTCCACTTTCTTGCCAGCCTTCTCGTCGATGCGCTTTGCGCGCTCGTCTTCTGTTAATACCCATCCACCATTCGAGACGGATCCATCTTTCCATTCTTTAAGCCATGTCGCACCGCCGTTTTCGCGAATTGCGCAGGTGTTTTGGCTCCAGCGTTGTCTGCTCCAGTTGATCACGTCACGCGGGCGAAACTCCGGTGTGTCGGCAAGGCGCTGCTCGAGCCACCCCGTTCCCAAGGGAAAGAGCGCGTTCTCCTTGCGCCACTTCTTAACTTCCTTCAGTTTATCAAAGGGTTTCATAAACGATTCTACACGGGCGGACACGAGCGCGTGCGCCTGTTCCTGGTCGATACTGGCAAGTTGAACCTTTGTCTTCGCAACTCGTTCCCAGCAGGAAGCAGGTATTATCCCATCCTTTTTCATGCCTATCAGAGTTTGCTGTACGCCTGAGGTGACGATCAGAAGATTCGGAGTATGATCGAGCAAAGTATGGCAGAAATGCGAGAGCGCGGCGACTTGTTCGGGATTCATGTTGTCGACTTGGTCGAAGACCAGCACGAAGGGCTGGCCGTTCAATTGCGCCAGTCGCGCCATCGCCACGAGGATACGCTCGACCTGCTGCCCGCCATGAAGCTGCGTGCCTTCCTCCTCGTCTTCCTTTCCCACTTCGATATTCAGCTTCTTCGCTTCCTTGATGTCGAGTGCGTCGGCCGAGAGCCAGCGGCGCGCCAGTCGCGCCAGTTCCTCGCGATTCTTCTTCTCCGCGTCTTCCTTCTTCTCTTTGCAGGCCTTCTCGTAGTAGTAGGCCGAACAGAACAGCTCAAAAAGAACACGGTAGATCTGCCGCTCCGTATCCCTATCGATGGTCTGTGATTCCGAGTCGAGAATGTCATCGACTTCGAGCATGTAGGCTTCGAGCAATTCATCGCGCGACTCGATCTTTTTCTTGCCCTTCTTGCTGATATGCTTCTCCCAGGCGTTGTGCAGCAGTTTGTAGATCAGCTTATAGAGTTGCGTGCCGCTGAGCCTCTCCAGCCGGTCGTCGTTGAGGTGGCTGATGGTGCACTTCAGCAGGTATTGCGGCATCTCCTCCGGCAAGGTCATGAGGTTGTGGAAGAAGACGTAGATGCCGTTCTTCTCGCTCTTCACCCATCGACAGAAACGTGCAAGCAAATGGCTTTTGCCGATGCCGGCCGAGCCCCAGAGCACGACACCGGCGGATTTCCCGCTATGCTGGATCGTATTCACGGCATGTTTCAAATCTTCGAACGGCTCCTTGTTGATCGACGGCACGTCGACGGAGCCCTCGTCGAGCGCCTTGGGATTGTCCACGCGGTCATCGTTGAATGGGCCGCTGAAAAGAACGTGTTCGTAGAAGTCTTCGATGGTCGGGCTCTTCGCTTTGGTGACGGTCTTCGGGGGCATGTGGGCTCCTCCTATCGGCGCGAGACAAAGAGCAGGAGATTTCCGCTTTCCAGAATGCCGGCCAGGCGCTCTTCTTCACTGATGCCGCCGCGCCCCTCCGCCGAGTTCAAGGTATACCGGCCGGTTTTTCTCAACTCACGCAGTCCGGCATCGAAGGCCCCGCGATCAAACGACGAGAGTTCGCGGCGTAGGTCGACGAGACTGACGAGGTTGTTGCCGCTCTTGTCGAGGCTATCAAATGCCTCGGCGAAGCGTTTGGCGAAGTCGGGAGGAGTCGTTGTTTCAGGCGTAGGCTTTGATGTTTGCCGGGTAGAAGTCGTTGACGAGATAGATGGCTTGCAATGGCCTCCAGTGTGAGAATCTGCCGCTTTTGGATGAAGATCTGCGAGAAGAAACAGCTTCGGTCCGTTGCACTGGATCCATGCGACGCTGTCGGATAGCTGTTCATCGCTATTGATGAGATTATTGTAATGGGCTTGAAAGCGTTTGCTGAGATTCTTTGTTGTCGTGAGTTTTCTTTTAAGTTGAGCCACGCTGAAAGCATGAATTGTTGCTGTGCGTATGAACGAAAGAATAAACTCCAGCGTCTTCGGAGAGGTAGCCAAGCATTCGACGTCATCCGTCAGTGCCAGCGGCGTCTTCCGGTCGGCTTTGTCAATTATACGCGCAGCCAATATGGCATTCTTGAACACGCCCTTGTTTGAAATGTTGGCAATATCCTTCACCTTCACCTCGGCCAGTTCGGCCAGTCGCCCTAATGCCACCGGATAGCTCTCGTCCCCCAGTTGCTTCTGCGACTGCAGCACCTTGACCAGTCGCTCGACCAATTTCTCCTGTTCCGCTATGGACGCGCTGTCGGATTTGCCCATTAGGTTCCCCTCCGTGCATGTGCCGAGGTGCGTTGCCTGCCATGGGCACGATATCACGAAGCGGATTCGGGAGCAAGGTGAAAGGCTACGATAGTTGTCATGGCACATGGTAATTTTAAATGAAGCCGAGTTAAGCGTGCAAAAAGGCAAGTCGCATTCACGGAAATGCCTTATCGAAAGAGAAAACGTTTTGGCCCAAGGGGATCTATCATTTACTGAGCTTTGCCAACAATTATTGATTGGGGCTTCTTTTATCTGCCCTGCGCATACGAGCCCTCAACTGCCCTCGGATGCCCTTCTTTCTGCATCCCAGTCAGTTACGCGAATAGGCGTATTCTTGTTATCCCGAAAACCTGCGACTGGCACGATGTCTGCTCATCTGGACAGTAGTGGAGGACAGGAAGCCGAAGGCCATTTCGTTCCAGGAGAAGCACCATGAATTACCCCCAGGAGACTGCTATCCGTACCTCATCCCACGCGGTTGACCCGACATCTCGCCTGCGGGCAGTTGTCGACATTCATTACAAGTCCATCCTGCAGACGCTCGGTTGGTTCGGGCAGGTGAACGCACGGGTGTCTGAAAGGGAAATCCGGGGGCTGCTCCTGAATGCGGAGGACATCGCCGGGTTAGGCTTGGAAGATAAGTTGTTTCACGCGTTCGCCCGGTTGCAAGGGGCAGACGCCTCCTCTATGGATGTGGCTACCGCGTATTGTTCTCGCGCGATCCATGCGTTCGAGATCGTCAGCCCGGACGGCCAGGTGTCCTGGCACGCACCGGGCGAAACCTTTCCCGACGGCTTTATCCATCAACTCGAATTCGCCGCCAACCCGCGGTATCATCCGTACGCCGAGATCATGCGCCGACGATGAAGGATCACCTGAGCCGCGTGGCTGATTTCTACAAAACCGGACCGGACGGCGGCGATGTGCCATGCAATCCTCCCTATGACGTGGCGGCTGTCATTCTCTCCCGGAGCGATCATCCGTTTCCGCCCCTTGATGGAGTAACCCAGTCGCCGGTGATGCGCGCCGACGGCTCGATACTCGACACGCCGGGGTATGACCCGGATTCACGGCTTTACTATCTGCCCGATCCGAACCCGGAGATGCCCCAGGTGCCGGAGAATCCCACGCCCGGGGATTTGAGCGCTGCGATCAAGTTGCTTCGCGAGATGGTCTGCGATTTCCCGTTCACGGCGGAAGCCTGCCGGGCAAACCTGTTCGCCTTGCTACTGACCATCGTCATGCGCTCGCGCGCCTGTTACCCTCGTTTGAACCAGGCCTCTTTTTGCGACGATTCTCGATTCGGCTCCGCACGCGAGGCGGGCCTGGGGGGCAACCGCTGCTCGTGACGGCGTTGCGCCACCGAATCCGGTGCCCTATCCTTCCGGATTCTGCACGTAATTGCCGCCGCGGCATTGCTTGAGATAGTTGAGGCCGTGGACCTGGCCGGTCATCTCCAGCTCTCCGCGGTAGACCGGGTCGTGCCAGCCCTCGATATCGATCGAGCCCTTGAAGCCCCCGCGCCGGAGCTCGGTGATGATGTCGGTCCAGTTGCTGTCGCCGAAGCCGGGCGTGCGGTGCCAGGCGAACTGCTTGGGGCCGTGGACGCCGTACTCGCGGACCACGTCCCAATAGACGGTCGCGTCCTTGCCGTGGAGGTTGAAGATCTTTTCCACCCAGGCGCGCAACTGCGGCAGCGGGTCGATCAGGCTGACCATCTGGTGGCACGGCTCCCACTGCAGGCCGACGTTCTCCTGCGGCACCGCGTCGAACATCATCTCCCACGCGGTCGGGTTGTGCGCGATGTTCCAGTCGCCGCTCGCCCAGGTGCCGCCCATGTCGCAGTTCTCGAACGCCAGGCGCACGCCCTTGGCCTTGGCCTTGCGCGCGAGCGGGCCGAAGACCTTCTTGAACGCCGGCATCGACTCGTCGATGGGCTTGCCGCGCAGCCGGCCGGCGAAGCCGCAGACGATGTCGCAGTCGAAGAGGTGGGCGTGGTCGATCAGCTTGCGCCAGCCGGCGAGCGTCTCCTTGTCCTTGGTGCCTTTCTCCAGCGGATTGCCGAAGATGCCCAGCGTGGAGACGACCACGCCGGTGCCGGCGAGTACGGCCTCGACGTCGGCGGCGAGCTTCTTCGGGTTCGCGCCGCCGAGGCTCTGCCAGAACATAATGCCCAGCGACTCGAAGCCGTGGGGCAGGATCTCCTCGATGTACCGGATCGGATCGCCGGTGCCGCGGACCAGCGTGCCGATGCGGATGTCTTCTTTGTGCAGATCGCGTCGCATGAAAATCCTTTCTCTGGCTCTTTTCTAGGCCGAAGCGGCGGCATTCTCGAAGGCTTCGATATCCACGCGCCGGCCGCTCTCGGAGCTGGCCACGGCGCCCATTACCATGGCGAAGCTCTTGACGTTGTCGGTGCAGATCGTCTCGGGCTCGCGGCCCGCCTCGACGCAGTCGAGGAACTCCCGGATCACGCCGCCGTGGCCGCCGTCCTTGACGCCGGGGTCGATCTCCGGCACCTCCACCGGCGTCTTGGGCTTCATGAAGCCCTCGGCCTGGGGGTCGATCACCTCGGCGGTGAAGCCCTCCCCGCCGTCCCAGAGGACCGCGCCCCGGGTGCCGTGGATGCGCCAGGCGCAATCCCAGGTGGTGTTGCAGCCCTCGGCGCACCAGCTGCCGTGATAGAGGTACCGCAGGCCGCCGCTCATGTTGAAGAAGGCCACGGCGCTGCCGTCGCGCTCGTACCACGAATGCGGCGGGTTCCACTCCTCGGCGTAGACGCTCAGCGAATCGGCGCCGGTGATCAGCCGCGCCTGGTCGAAGCTGTGGACGGCCATGTCGACGATGAGGACGTGGGGCATGACCGCGCGGAAGCCGCCGAAGTGCGCGCCGATGAAGAACTGGCTCTCGACGGTATGCACCGTCCCGATGGCGCCCGATTCGAGGAAGGCCTTCAGGCGGCGGATATGCTTGAGGTAGCGACGCGTCTGGGTGACCGCGTAGAACTTGCCCGTCTCCGTGGCGGCGGCGACCATGCGCTTGGCGTTCTCGAGCGTGTCGGCCATCGGTTTCTCGCCCAGCACGTGGCAGCCGTGCTTCAGCGCCGTCAGCGTGACCGGCGCGTGCGCGGGCGGCACGGTGCAGTCGAAGACGATGTCGGGGCTGGTCTTCTCCAGCATCGCCTCGAGGTCGGTGCCGATCTCGGCGTCGGGGAAATCGAAGCGTTCGGTCGCGGTCTTGCGCGCGGCCTCGATGTCCAGGTCGACCAGGCCGACCATCTCGATGCGGTCCCGCAGGAACTCGTTCTTCAGCCAGGCCCCGGCGATGCCGCCGCAGCCGACGTGTACGACTCTCAACTTGCCGCTCATTCCGCTCTCCTTGCCGTAGACGGAAAAGACGCGTTTCGTTCTCGCGTTCGACTCTAGCGCGGCGGGGCGGGGGAATCTTGCCCGGATGTCGGAAGTTATTGTCGAAATGTACGAAAGAATGCTTGCTCGCGTCCGAAAAAGCCCATATTAATAAGGAAAAGTCGCATCGTTTATTGTGCGAATATAGGGTTCCTCGATGGCCGGGATGACCCACTGCTTCCGTATCCGGATGCGGCCGCGCATGGGCGGCGGGCACCAGCACGTCCACGAGACGCACGAATTCTTCTACTGCGAGGCCGGGCGCGGCTGGCAGCACGCCGAGGACCGGACGCTGCCGATGAAGAAGGGCGAGCTCTTCCTCTTCCCCGCCGGCCAGCCCCACAACGGCCGGGGCCACGCCGACGGCTCTTGCGTGGGGCTGGTGCTCAACCTCGATGCCGACGAGTTCGCCCACGCCGACGAGGGCGACCGCGAGGCGCGGCGGGTGCTCGAGGCGCTCTGCGCGGCCGCGTACGGAGGCGTCAACCGCATCCCGCTCGGGCGTGCCGCGGCGCGGGAGATCGGGCGGCGGCTGGATACGATGACGCGCGAGTTGAGCGAGCGTCCCGCCGGCCACGGGTGCGCGGTCAAGGCGGGGCTGCTGGGGATGCTGCTGGCGGTCTTCCGCGACCGGGAGGCGGCCGCGCTGGTCGGCGAGGCGCTGGCGCCGGCGCCGGCGGCGGCGCGACTGGAAGGGGTGTGGCGTTTCATCGACAGCAATTACATGCAGCCGCTGACGGTGGAGCAACTGGCGGCGATGGCGCACTTGAGCCGGAGCCATTTCCACGCGGTCTTCCGCGAGGAGACGGGCGGGACGTTCAAACATTACCTCAACAGCGTCCGCGTGCGCGAGGCGCGGCGCTTGCTCGCCGAGACCGATTTGCCGATTCTGGAGGTGGCGCTCGGGGTGGGCTTTCCCTCGCTGAGCCATTTCTACCATGTCTTCAAGCGCGTCACCGGCCGCACCCCGCGGCAGGCGCGGCTGCGGTCTAGGGAAAACGCCTGAATTCGCGTCGCGGATTTGCGTAAGGCCGATCCGGCGCTTATCATGCCTACGGGCATTTCATACAGGAGTCGGCGATGAAACGACAACTCGGCGCGCTGTGTGGCGTATTTCTGATGAGTACGGCGGCCGTTCTCGCGGGCGAAGGCTGGGTCGATCCGGTGGCGTTTATCAAGCATCCGGAGCGTTTCGTCGGCGAGACGGTCTGGCTGCCGGCGGAGATTCGTCCGGACAAGCCGTTCGAGCGGGACAAGGCGTTGAAGGGCAAGGGGCTGCAAGTGGTGGATTACGGCATTCTCGCGGTCAGCTCGAGCGATCATGCCATGGGCGGCGACGTGGTCTTCGTCGTCGAAGAGGACAGCGCCGCGGCCATGGATGTCGAGAAGCTCTCCCAGGCGCCAGGCGCGCGCGAGAAGTTCCAGATGCGCGGCAGCGCGTTGCTCCGCGTCCGGCTCGAGCGTCGGACACGGCTCATCGGCGGGGTATTGGAAGCGACCTATTATCTTGCGACGATCGGGAAGGCCAAGGCGTGGGACGACGCGTGCTGGCACATGGTCCGCAGCAGTTGGCAACGCGCACTCGAGAAGGGACGCGACACCTACACCCTGCTGCTCCGCTTCGACGGCACCGCCGAGCAGAGGTACCAGGTCGTCCCCGGCTATACCGTTCTCAATGCCGGCACGAGCGACCAGCACGCGACCGCGGTAGACCTGCACCCGGCCGGGCGGACGCTGCTTCTGGCCATTCCCGAGGGCGAAGCGAGCCTGAAGAAGCTGGCCGAGAAGGTGGCCGGGTTCGCGGGTTTCTGCCGCGTAAAGGTGAAGATCAAGAAAGCCAGCGGCGCTTACAACGGCAAGGAGACGACCTGCGGCGTGGCGCTGGTCCAGCAGGTGGCGCCGCTGCTGCAGGGCGAGCCCGCCGGAGCCGAGGAGGTCGCGGACAATGACGGCCGGGTGCGGAAGTACGTGCCGTTTCACCAGCTCACGCCGTCGAAACGCGATGTCGAGGACCGGTTCGAGAAATGGCGCAAAGCGCTCGACCGCGGGCAGTACACCGCGGTAGACAAAAGCGACGGCAAGGGCAAGTACCGCTGGCGCGAAGACGGGGCGTGGGTCTACGGCGAGGCGCCGCCCGGGGGGGAGCAACAGCGCGAAGCCTGGGAGCGCGGCAAGCGGCGGGTATCGGCCAGCAGTTCACACTCGTGGATCTCCGGCGGGTATATCTACACGCAGACCTACTCCGGCGGTACGCGCATCATTCGCACCTGGTTCCGCCTGCTGCGCGATCCGGCCACCGGCGCGTGGGAGCGGCCCGACACCGAGTCGACCAAGGAACGCCTCGCGCGCCTCGAGACGGACGTGCTGGCGATCCTGGAGAAGCGCAACAGGTACGTCGACACCATCCTCGAGGTGGAGGAGCGGAAGCGCCTGGAAGCCATCGCCGACACCGTCGAGTTCTGGAAGAAACGGCTGAAACAGATGGAGACGGGCGGCACGGCCGACAAGCCGCATACCAAGCGGCTGATCGAGGATGCGAAGAAGCGTATCGCGAAGGAGACGAAGACGCTCGCGGAGACGAGAGCGACCTACGCGAAAGCGATCGAGGAGGTTCGGCCGCTGGACGAGGAGTACCGCATGTTCCTCGACGAGGCCCGCGCTTACGCCGAGGGCGAGCGCGAACTGGTAGGCTATGAGCCGGGGGAGTGAGAATGAACGAGAAACAGGCGCAGCAGTGGGCGAAGTGGCACGCGCGCGGAAAGCGCATGTACATGCTGACGAATATCGGCCTGGTGGCCCTCTTCTACGGGGTGGCGGGTACCTTCGCCTACGTGCATCTGTATCGCACCATGCCCGACGCGGTCCACGCGCGCGGCGGCGGTCTGCCGCTGCTGCCGGCGCTGCTGGTCGTCGGCCTCATGCTGCCGCTGGCGGTCCTGCTCAGCCATTTCATCTGGCACCGCAACGAGAAGAAATACGCCGAGTACGTGAAGGAGCGTAGGGCGGAGGAATGAAGCTGCGCGTGCTGGCGGCGCGATCCATTTCCGGGATTCTCGTGCTGACCATGATCGGGCTCTTCCTGTATACCCTGATCATGTATCGGGAAGGGTTCGGTCAGGCGCAGAAGGCTGGATTCTGGAGTGGATCTACGGCTTCGTCATCTCGTCGCTCTTATTTGGCGCGGTGATGGTCGGCGCGCGAACGATTCGAGGGGAAGAGAATCTCGGCGACTGGTGGCGCCTCAAGGCGGAGAGGATTTTTCGCCGTTGCGGCCTGGCGATAGCGGCGATTCTCCTGATGCTTATTCGGATTCATCTCCAGGGTTGATGTATCACCCCCTCCACCCGTGATAACCGCGGCCGTGGCGCATCGGTCCGCGCCAGGCCCACGGGTTGGCGCGGCGCTCGGACTCCGGGTCGTACGCGCCGTCGCCGACGGCCAGCGAGCCGTTCTCGACCATCGGCCGCTCGAACTTCGCGAGGTGGTCGATCAGTTTCGCGCGCAGTCGTTGTACCGTGTTCGCGTGCGCCGGATCGCCGCCGAGGTCGTGCTCGTCCTGCGGATCGTCCACGGTGTCGAAGAGTTGCTCGCATCCTCCTTCGACGTAGTAGATATACTTCATGCGCCCGTCGGTGGCGAAGGCGGTCGCGTCGCATTCGCCGCAGACCACGCGGCCGGTCTCGGCTTCGGCGAACGGCGGCAGGACCGTGCCGTCGGTGTCCTGGTTCGGGGCCAACCCCGCCAGCGAGAGCACCGTCGGGGCGATATCGGCGGTCAGCACCGCGCCCTCGTGCACCGCGGGGCAGGTCGGCTCCTGCAGCCACGACGGCCAGCGCATCACCAGCGGCACGCGCGCGGAAGCTTCCAGGAAGGTGGTCTTGGCGAACTGGCCGTGGTCGCCCAGGTGCTCGCCGTGGTCGGCGGTGAAGAGGATGGCGGTGTCGTGGTAGAGCCCGTGCGTCATCAGCTCGCCGAAGAGGCGGCCGAGCTGGTAGTCGATATGGCTGATCTGGCCGTAGTAGCGCCGGCGGGCGGCGTCGAGCATCTCCGGCGTGAGGCGGTCGAGCTTCTTCTGCGCGCGGCGCTTGCCGAACATCGGCGGCGCGTTCTCGTACCAGTCGCCGCGGACGGGGTCGGGCACCGGCAGATCTTCGTAGAGCCGGGCGTACTCCTCGGGCGGGTCGAACGGGCTGTGCGGGGCCTCGAAGACGACCCAGAGGAAGAACGGCGCCTCCGGGTCGCGCGCGCCCAGAAAGTCGATGGCCTGGTCGACGATCCAGTGGGTGTGGGTGAAGCGCTCGGGAAGCGGCGCGGGCGCGGGGTAGACCTCGTTGCCGCCGAGGCCGTGGCCGCGGTAGAATCCGCCCCAGCCGTTGTCTTCGAGCCAGTTGACGTAGTCGTTGGGGTGCAGGCGGACGTTGTCGAAGCCGAAGCGCCCGCGCGAGGGCTCGAAGTGCATCTTGCCCACCGCCTGGGTCTGGTAGCCGGCTTCGCGCGCGAGGCGGCCGGGGACCGAGCGGGCGGCGTCGACGGGGCTGCGGCAGCCGAAGTTGTGGGTCAGGCCGAAACGGCTGGCTACCCGGCCGGTCAACTGCGTCACGCGCTGGGGCATGCAGACGGGGCAGTCGGCGTAGGCGCGGGAGAAGCGCACCCCCTCGTCGCCGATCTGGTCGAGGTGCGGGGTCATCACCGGGTGCGGCCCCTGCTCGGCGCCGAGGCAGTCGCCGCGCCACTGGTCGGCCACGATGACGACGACGTTCGGACGTTTGCTGCTCATGCTGTTCCTCCGGACGGTCGAAGGGCATTATACCGGCGGGCAGGGGCGGGCACTAGCACGAAAACGCCGACTTTCCGCACGATTCCGCCGGCGTGTCAGTCTTCGCGCAGGAATTCGCGCAAGCCCTTCTCGTACGCGGGCAGGTTGTCAACGAAGCCGCGGACGTGATCGCCGTGCAGTTCCAGAAAGGCCTTCGGTTCGTTGGCGGCCTCGTAGAGCGCGCGGCCGAACCGGAAGGGCACGAAGTCGTCTTCGCGGCTGTGGATCACCAGCACCGGGCACCGGACCGACGCCATCCGCCGCAGCGTGGGGTAGCGGCTGGTGACGAGCCAGTCCACCGGAAGGTAGGGATAGCGTTCCTGCCCGATGGCGGGGAAGGTGGTGAAGGTGGATTCGAGGATCAATGCCCGCGGCTCGTGCTGCTCGGCCAGGTACGCCGCCACCGCGCCGCCGAGCGAACGGCCGTGGACGGCGATGCGGTTGGCCGGGATGCCCTGTCTGCCGGTGAGGAACTTCCACGCGCCCTCGGCGTCGTGGTAGGTGCCGAACTCGCTCGGGGTGCCCTCGCTGCGGCCGTAGCCGCGATAGTCGAAGAGCAGCAGCCCCACTCCCAGCCGCGCGTAGGTCTGCGCCGTCTCCTTCATGTGGTAACTGCTGATGTTGCCGGCGTTGCCGTGGCAGAAGAGGACCACCGTCTCGGCCCCTTCCTGCGGCAGGTACCAACCGTAGAGTTGCGTCCCGTCGCTGGCGGCGATGTCGACGCCGATGAAGTCGAGTCCCCAGTCGAGCGGCGTGGCGTGGATGGTCCGGTCGGGCTTGAAGGTCAGCGAATCCTGGATCAGGTAGACGTAGAGGCAGAGCCCCGCGTAGACCGTGGCCACCGTAGCCGCCGCCACGGCGAAACGCCGGATCCGGCGCGTGCGCCGCGTCGCCATCGATCAGGCCTCCACCGGCCCGCCCTGGAGCGCGCGCTTGTCGACCTTGCCGGTGGCCAGTTGCGGCAGAACGGGGCGCACCTCCCATTGGCGCGGGATCTTATGCGGCGCGAGACGGTCCCTGAGAAAGGCGCGCACCGCGGCGATATCGATGGACTCGGGCGGCGTCTCCGGGTGCGGCGCGAGGTAGGCCTTGGGGATCTCGGTCTTCAACTCGTCGGGCACGCCCACCACCGCGGCGGCGAAGACGTGCGGGAACTGGCCGAGCGCCTCCTCGATCTCCTGCGGATGGATGTTCTCGCCCGCGCTGATGATCAGTTCCTTCTTGCGCCCGGCGATGCGGATATAGCCCGCGTCGTCGAGGACGGCCAGGTCGCCCGTGCGCAGCCACCCCTCGGGCGTCAGCGTCGCCGCGGTCAGCGACGGGTTCTTGTAATACTCGTTCATGACGTTGTCGCCGCGGACGAGAAGCTCCCCTTCGAAGCCCGGCAGCAGCGCCTCGTCGGCGTCGTTGCAGACGCGCACCTCGACGCCCGGGATGGGCGGGCCGATGGTGCCGCGCTTGTTCGCCGCGCCGGGGAGGTTGACGCTGACCACCGGCGCGGCCTCGGTGAGGCCGTAGCCCTCGCGGAGCTCGGCGGCGAAATGTTCCTCGAAGAGCGCCTGGACGTGGCGGGGCATCGGGCCGCCGCCACTGACGCAGAGATGGAGGTTCGGGCCCAGGTCGACCCCGTCCGCGATATTTGCCGCGAGCATGCCGTACATCGGCGGGATCGCCATCAAAAGCAGGTTCTCGCGTCGTTCGATCGCCGCGAGGATCTCCTTGGGCTTGAACTGCGGGAAGAGCACCATCGGCGTGGCGTCGAAGAGGCACGGCAATAGTTGCGTGGTCAGGGCGAAGACGTGAAACAGCGGCAGGACCACCAGCGAGGTCATTGCCGGATCGAAATTCACCACCTGGCTGAAGCTCTCGTAGTTGGCCATGAAGTTGCCGTGGCTGAGCATCACGCCTTTCGGTTCGTCGGTCGTGCCGGAGGTGTAGAGCAGCACCGCCGGGTCGTCCGCGCCGGCCGCTTCGCCACAGGCGGCGCGCGCGCCGTGCGGGTGCGGCAGCGTCTCGATCACGTGCACCGGGCAGCGCATGCCGTTGTCCTGCATCGCCTGCGCCAGCGGCTCGGTCGCCAGCAGCGCCGTGAGGTCCGCGTGGTTGGCTTGAAAGAGCAGCTCGCCCGGGGTCAGCATCGCGTTCAGCGGCACCGCCACCCCGCCGGCGGCGAGGATGCCCAGAAAGCCGGAGACGAAGGACGGCACGTTCGGCGCCAGCAACCCCACATGCTTGCCGCGCCGGTCGCCAAGCGCGTCCAGGACCGGCAGCGTCGCCGCGTGCAATTGCGCGAACGTCATCGACTGTTCCGCGAACTCCAGTGCGGTCTTCTGGCCGTGCGCTTGGACGGTCTGTAGAAACCGTGCGTAGATCGTCATGCTCGCCTCCTGCTCGGATTTTGTCGGCGGATTCCGATTTCGATCCTACCGGTGCGGTATGCGCATATCAAGTCGGTGAGATCCGGTTTGCGCTGATAATCGCCTTCTTTCGCCTGTTGTGCGCATTCGACACCCCGCTTGCCATAAAACGGAAACGACAAATGGAAGCCGCCTTAGAACCCGTTAAGCAATAATTTTCAGAAATCCCGATCTTATTGCTTAACGGGTCCTTAAGGGGCAAACGAGACATGCGTCGATTTCCATGCTAAATCGTGTAAATAGTTGCGAGCATAGTTGACAACGCCCGTTTTGCGTGGCAAGGTATCGGCAGAGCGAAGGGCTGGGAAAGGATGTCATATGATTCATGTATTGGTAGTCGACGACGACCCGTCGTCTCTCTTTTTGCTGGAAGACCTTATCGGCGAATGGGGGTATCGCGTCACAACCGCCAGCAGCGGCGAAGAGGCGTGGACGCTGCTGCAGCAGGAAGACGCTCCGCGCGTGGCGGTGATCGACTGGATCATGCCGGGCATCAACGGACCGGAACTGATTCGCCGGGTCAAGGAAGACCTGCAGCGACCGTTCGTCTACCTGCTGCTGCTGACGAGCAAGACCGAGAGTCACGACCTCGTGTGCGGCCTGGATGCGGGCGCGGACGATTTTCTCAGCAAGCCGGTCAACGCCGAGGAACTGCGCAGCCGCCTGGCGGTAGGCGCGCGCATCGTCGAGTACGAGCGCAAGCTGCGCGAGAAAGAGGCGGCGGTGCGGCTGGAATGCTACCGCGCCATTACCGACCTGGCGGAGAAGCGCGACAACGAGACCGGCGCGCACCTGAAGCGGCTGAGTCTCTACTGCGGCCTGCTCGGCGAGGAGTTGAAGCTGCCGCGCGCACGGATCGCGGATCTGGCGACCTTCGTGCCGCTGCACGACATCGGCAAGGTCGGTATTTCCGACAGCATCCTGCTGGCGCCCAGGTCGCTCAGCGCCGACGAGTTCGAGACCATGAAGACGCACACGACGCTCGGCTACGAGATCCTCCTCGGCCGGCCGACGCTGGAACTGGCCGCCGAGATCGCCCATAGCCATCACGAGCGCTGGGACGGCTCGGGTTACCCGCAGGGGCTGGCGGGCGAGGCGATCCCGCTCTGCGCGCGCATCACCGCGGTGGCCGACGTCTACGACGCGCTGCGCTCGGTGCGGCCGTACAAGGCGGCGTGGAGCCACGCCGACGCCAAGGCGCTGATCGAGAGCGAGCGCGGCATGCACTTCGACCCGCGGATGGTCGATGCCTTCCTCGCGGCAGAGCAGCGCTTCGACGAGATCGCCGGCGAGTACGTCGACGAGGAGGAACTGGCCGCGACCTGATCCGGGCGGAGGTTCATCCGATCGGCAGACCGCTCTGGGCCTTGCACAGATCGTCGTGCAGGCGCTGCACCGCGCGCGCCTTCTGGTGGATCTTGCCGCTGCCGAACGTATCGACGAAACGGCAGGCGGCGAAGTCGCGGGCGGCCTGCTCGTAGCGTTCGATCCAGGCGTTGCGCGTGGGAACGTACTCCGGCCGCACCGGCCAGACGCCGGGGTTGGGCCGAAGGTGCTCGGCGATGCCAATGCGCCACGGCTTGGGGCTCAACCGCGCGCGGAAGCAGTTCTGCTTCCGGCACATCGTCACGTAGACCTTGTCCGTTCCGAGTGCCCGGAAGAATTCCAGCGCCTCCTCCTCGCGCGGATCGAAAGTGCGGTGCAGCGCCAGCGCCCGGTAACCCGCGGGCGTGCGGTAGAGGCGGACGTGCCAGTCGGGGTGCGAGGCCAGAAACCTCTCGATGCGCTTGCGCGCGCGGCCTTCGTGTCCGCCGGCGAGGAGGATTTTCAGCCGATGAAGAATCGCTGCCAGCAGCGGACCGAGGAGAAAGGAAGCGCCGACGCCGACAGCCGCGAGTTGCCATAGCCCGGTCGCGATGCCGAGCGAAACGGCGCCCAGGATCAGCAGGAGGATCATGCCGCAGAACAGGCGCGTGCCGACATCGGTTTCGAAGTCGATGTCGGCGAAGAGCACGTCGGGCGTGTTGAGGCAGCGCGCGCCGTAGGAGTTGCGGGTGACGACCGTGTCGTCGTGCTTGTCCACGATCTCCTCGCGGATGGGCACGCCCTCGGCACCGTTGTATGGCACCTTCGGTTCGCGCGCCACCAACGTCTCGCCCGCGGCGATGCGGTCGAACGCTTCCCTCGCGCGCTTGTCGGCCACCGCCTGCGCGTCTTCCCGGCTCTCGTCGGACCAGCCGAAGCGGCGGATCGTGGTCATCCGGCCGCGCACCTTGTCGCGGATATGGCTCTCGGCCCAGTACTTGGGTACGATCATGCCGACTCCTCGGGAACGCGGCCTGCTTCCAAGGATATGATTCCGCTCCTCGCGCCGCAAGGCGTCAGCGCCGGTAGTTCTCGGCCGCGTCGAGGAAGGCGAGGTAGTTCTCGATCAGCCGCGGCGGCGTGTCGTGCTCGAACGGCCCGGCCGTCGGAGAGAGGATGAAGCGGCGGCCGTCGACTTCGTCGAGAACCTTGCGCACCTCCGCGCGCATGCGCGCGGGCGGCAGGGCGCGGAACTCGTCGTACTGGATGTTGCCGATCAGGGTGATCGCGTCGCCGACGACGTCGTAGGCCTGCGAGAACGTGCAGTTGCCGACGGGGGGCGCCTCGATGGTGTGCAGCGCGTGCGGGGCCATGTCCAGAAAGTCCGGCAGCAAGCTTCGGACCTGACCGTGAAAATGCTGGATCGCGAACTTGCCGGACGAACGGATCATCGCGATCAGCTCCCGCGCGTACGGGACGATCCAGCGCTTGAAGGTCTGCAGACTCACCAGCGGCGGCGCGGCGAGTTCGCTGCCGACGAGGAAGTAGACGTCCGCGGCGACGTTCTCCAGGCACCAGGCGTAGAGGATCCGTTTCTGCTCCATCGCCTTGTCGAGCCAGTGGCCGATCTCGTCCTCGTATTCGAGCGACCAGATGGCGAATTCCTCCAGATCGGCGGCGTGATAGAGCGGATTGATCGGTTCGCCCAGATCGAGCATCGTCGCGCCCAGGTGGATCGGGAAAGCGTCGATCTCGGATTGCAGGCGCGGCATCCGCTCGCGCAGGCGGGCGTGGATCGTCTTGCGGTCGGTCAGAATCGGGAGGCTCAAATAGAATTCCAGGGCGTCCTCGTCGGCGACGAGTTGCTTTCGGATCACGCCCGCCGGTTTGTGCCGCGTTTCGGAATGAATGCGCTTGCCTTTGTATTCCGTCCAGCTGCGTTGCACGAGGACGCCGTCCTCGGTCGTCTCCTCCTGCCCGTGCGCGACGTCATCGGTAAAGAGCGCTGCCCCCAGGCCGCGGCGGTCGAGGGTGATGCCCATGCGTTCGATCCGCTCCACCACCGGCGCATAGGCCGGCAGGTTCTTCACGTCGGCGTAGAAGCCGCAGGGGTGATACGGAAACAGCAGCCATACCGGCACGCGTTCGGTCGGCTCGCCGCGCAGCGCGTGGAAGAGCAGTTCGCGCCCGGTCATCACGCGTCTCTCAGGTCGGTATTGGGCTGGACGATGGCGCGGATCACCCCGTCGCGGTAGCGGTGCGCCGTTTCGAGCGCCTGCGGCACCTCTTCCAGCGAGAAAAAATGCGTCGCCAGCGGCTTGACGTTCAGCCGCCCCGAGGCGACCAGTCCGAGGCAGCGCACCATCTCGCCGTTGGTGCGGCGGACGTTGTGGATGGTCAACTCCCGCCGGCGCGACTCGTGGGCGGGGAAGTGCAGTTCGTCCTCCTCGGGGATGCCGATGATGCAGGCGCGACCGCCGATGCGGGTGGCCAGGCAGGCGTGGGTGAGCGCCTCCTGCTTGCCCGCGGCTTCGAACGCGACGTCGACGCCGCGCCCGCCGGTATGGTCGCGGATCCAACTCGGAACGTCGGTCTGGTCGGCGATGGCCACCGCGTCGGCGCCGAGCCTCCGCGCCAGGTCCAGCCGCTCCGGGAGCAGGTCCGTCATGTAGACCTTGTCCGCGCCGGCCAGCTTCGCCGCCAGCAGAGTCACGAGTCCGATCGGACCGGCGCCGAAGACGGCGACGGTCTCTCCGAGCCGGATATCCGCCAGCGCCACCGCGTGCAGTCCCACGCCCATCGGCTCGAGCACCGCCGCCTCTACCAGGCTGACCTCCTCCGGCAGCGGGATGCAGCAATGCTCGCGCATCACGTGGTACTGGGTGAAGATGCCCTCGTTCGGGGGCGTGCCGAGAAAGCGGACGTCGGGGCAGATGTTCTGCCGCCCGGCCAGGCAGTGCTCGCAGTGGCCGCACGGGTCGGCCGGCTCGATCATCACGCGCGTTCCCGGCGCCAGCGTCACCCCCTCGCCGACGGCGTCGATCACGCCCGCGGGCTCGTGGCCGAGAACGGTCGGGTATCGCGTCCGCGTCGGGCCGATGCGGCCGTGGGCGTAGTAGTGGACGTCGGAGCCGCAGACGCCCACCGCGCCGACTTTGAGCCGGACCTCGCCCGGGCCGGGCTGCGGCAGGGGGCGTTCACGGATCTCGATGGTCTGCGGGCCGGTGAGGACGGCGGTCAGCATACGGCACCCTTTCAGCTTGTGCTCATGCTCTGGATCAGGAGCGCGGCGTTGCCCAGAAAGTAGACGAGGACCATCAGCCAGACGTCGTAGCCGATACGCGCGAAGCTGCGGCGCGTCTGGAACATGATGCCGACGATGACCACGCAGGTCAGCATCATGACCATGGCGATGGTGATGTAGTGCGCCTCGCTGGCGTAGTGCAGGAGCGAGCCGCCGCGCAGCCCCAGGTCGGCGGTGAAGAGGATGACGAGGTTGAAGATGTTGCTGCCGAGGATGTTGCCCGCGGCCATGTCGTAGGCGCGGATGCGCACGGCGCCGTAGGAGACGACCATCTCCGGCAGGCTCGTGGCGATGGCGAGGAAGATGGTGCCGACGAAGCTCTGACCGAGGCCGAAGCCGCCGCGGTCCCAGGGCAGGGCGATGCGGTCGCCGATCTGCGAGAGCCACATGCCGCCGAGGACGATCAGCAGCGCCAGCGTCAGCAGCGTGCCGTAGAAGCGTGCCGCGGGCATGGTCACCAGCCGTTCCTCGGTTTCGTGGCCGATCATTTCGTCCACGTCGCCGAAGTCCATCTTTTCCACGTGCATCATGAAGTACATCGTGCCGACGTAGCCGATGAAGAGGATCGGGGTGATCGGGCCGACATCCAGCAGCGGGACCGTCCAGGCGACGTCGCGGCCGAAAGCGAAGCCGAAGAGGACCACGCCGAGCAGCCCCACGCCGCAGGCGGCGGAGACGGTGTGCCGGCGGCTGAGCCGGAAGAGCAGCGCGCCCTTGCCCTGGGTCAGGTCCATGAGCGCGAAGATCATCAGGTTGAAGACGTTGGAGCCGACCATGTTGCCCACCGCCAGGTCCGCGCCCCCGCGCAGCAGGTCCGCCGCGCCGGGCGAAGCGAGCGGCAGCGTGAGCGCCTCCAGCGATGCCGCCAGCGTCGAGGTGGTAGAGACGACCAGTTCCGGCAGGCTGGTCACGCCGGCGAGGAAGATCAGCCCGATCAGCCCAGAGCCCAGGCCCGTCCGTTCGGCCAGGGCGTTGCCGAAGGCGCCCAGCTTCAGCCCCGCGCCGACGACGATGCCCGCGGCGAGAAGGAAGCAGAGCGCCAGAAGCGCGTGCGAACCGGCGCCCAGAAGCCAATGGAGAAGCGTGTCCATGGCCGACACTATAGCCAAACCCGCCCGACGTGGCAAGATGCCCGCGCGCGGCGACGGCGGCGGATAAGTTACGAGCGCGTTAGGATCGGGTAAGTCCTAACAATAAACCAATTGGACAGTCCTGCAATCTCTTACTACATTCCACCTTGCCGAGCGCCGGCCCGACCGTCTTCCCCGCCGCTGCGGGGAGGGGCGGAGTACGATTCTCGTCGCGCGCGGTAGTGGAAGCCGACCGGAGAGCCCTGCATGGCCGATGCCGACCTGATGCACGAATTCGTCACCGAGAGCCGCGATATGCTCGACGAGGTCGAGCCGGAGCTCATCGAGCTGCAGCAGGCGAGCGACCTGACCGGCGGCGTGGATCCGGAGATCCTGAACAACATCTTCCGCCTCTTCCATTCGATGAAGGGCAGCGCCGGTTTCCTCCAGCTCAACAGCATCGCCGGCGTGACCCACGAGGCGGAGACCCTGCTCGACCTGTTCCGCAAGGGCAAGCTCGAGATGACCGGCGGGCACACGGACCTGCTGTGCCAGGCGCTCGATCTGATGCGCGGCCTGCTCGACACGGTCGAGGCTACGCTCGGCGATGCCGGACACGAAGGCCCGTGCCGGGACATGGTCGCCAGGTTGCAGGCGGCCATCGCTGGCGAGAGCGGTGATGCCGCGCCCGCGGAGGTTGAAGCGGCCGCGCCCGCGTCGCCGCCGGCCATCGCCGCGGAAAAGCCCGCGCCGGCTCCGGGCGAGGTCAAGCCCAATCCCGCTATCGGCGCCGGCGGCATCGCCGCGGCGATGGAGATGGAGATCACGCCGGAGATGGTCAAGCGCTTCGTGACCGAGTCGGCGGAGCTGCTGGACGACTGCGAAAACCTGCTGATGCAGATCGAGAGCGACCCGGAACACTCCGACGAGGAGATGCGCGAGGCCTTCCGCGCCATGCACAGCTTCAAGGGCAACTGCGGCTTCTTCGGGCTGCAGGACCTGGGCGGGGTGAGCCACAAGTTCGAGGAAGTGCTCCAGGGCATGCAGGAGGGCGGCGTCGAACGCAACAGCAACAACATCGGCATGCTGCTCAAGGTCATCGACGTCCTGCACGAGGGCGTGGTCGATATCAGCGAGGGCGGCAAGGGCGAGATCGAGGGCGCCGAGGTATTCATGCAACTGCTGCAGGAGACGCTGCCGGTGCAGACGCCCCAGCCCGCCGCGGCGACCACGCCTCCTGCCGCCGAGCCGGCGTCGCGCGAGCAGCCCGCCGAAGCGGCCGCCGCGTCTTCCGCGCCCGCGGAACCGGCCCCGGCGGGCCAGCCGGAGGTGTCCGCGCCGCAGGCGAGCGGCCCGCACATCCTCGCCGTCGACGATGAGGAGGGGCTGCGCACGGTGGTGACGGTGATGCTCGGCAACAACGGCTACCGCGTAACCACCGCCGAGAACGGGCAGGACGCGCTCCAGAAGCTGGCCACGGCGCAGTGCAACGACGTGCAGATGATCATCAGCGACATCGCCATGCCGGTGATGGACGGACTCGACTTCATCAAGGCGCTCAAGCAGAACGACCCGCTCGCGCCGGTCATGGTCCTCACCGGCCACGGCGACCGCGACATGCTCGTCAAATTCATCGAGCTCGGCACCGAGGAGTTCCTCGACAAGCCCTTCAACGAGGAGACGCTGCTGAAGAAGGTCGTCGCCACGCTCGAGAAGGGCAAGAAGAAGAAGGCCCCCGCCGCGACCGAGCTGCCGCCCAAGCGCGAAAAGAAGGCCCTGGCGCGGCAGGACATTCGCGTCGACCTGGCCAAGCTCGACTCGCTGATCAACCTCATCGGCGAACTGGTCATCGCCGAGAGCATGGTCACGCGCAACCCGGACCTGTGCGACGTGGAGTTCGAGAGCTTCGAACGTTCCAGCCACCACCTGCACCGCATCACTGGCGACCTGCAGGACATCGCCATGTCGGTGCGCATGATCCCGCTCTCGGCCACGTTCCGCAAGATGGTCCGCCTGGTGCACGACCTCTCGCGCAAGATCGGCAAGAAGGTCACGCTCAACCTCATCGGCGAGGACACCGAGGTCGACAAGACCGTGATCGAGCAGATCGGCGACCCGCTGGTGCACATCGTCCGCAACTCCATCGACCACGGCATCGAGAAGCCGGAGGTACGGCTCGCCGCGGGCAAGCCCGAGGTCGGCACGGTCACCATCGAGGCGCGGCACGAGGGCGGCGAGGTCTGGATCCTCATCGTCGACGACGGCGGCGGCATGAATCGCGAGAAGATCCTCGCGCGCGCCATGGACCGCGGGCTCTTCACCGGCAACCCCGACGACCTGAAGGACGAGGAGGTCTTTCGCTTCGTCTTCGAGCCGGGCTTCTCCACCGCCGAGACGGTCAGCGACGTCTCCGGGCGCGGCGTCGGCATGGACGTGGTCAAGAGGAACATCGAGAAGCTGCGCGGCAAGGTCAACGTGCACAGCAAGCTCGGTCAGGGCAGCACCGTCATCCTGCGCATCCCGCTGACGCTGGCGATCATCGACGGCATGCTCATTCGCGTGGGGTCGCAGTGCTACACGCTGCCGACGCTGGCCATCCGCGAGTCCTTCCGCCCCACCGGCGAGGAGCTGACGGTCAATCCCGACGGGCAGGAGGTGGTGCGCGTGCGCGAGGAGCTCATCCCGGTGGTCCGCCTGCACGAGGCGTACAACATCAAGCACGACTTCCGGCAACTGCACGACGGCATCCTGATCATCGTCGAGGCCGGACACGAGAGCGTCTGCCTCTTCGTCGACGAGATCCTCGGCCAGCAGGAGATCGTCATCAAGGGGCTCTCGGACTACCTCGGCAAGGTGCGCGGGGTCTCCGGATGCACCATTCTCGGCAACGGCGAGATCAGCCTGATCATCGACGTGGTCAGCCTCATCGATCACGTCAAGTCGCTGGCTCTGGCGGAGTCGTAGGACCGATCCACGAGCGACGAAGACGCGAGGAAAGGGAGTCAAATGGTCGACGAAACCGATGAAGACGATGCGTTTGCCGGCGAGGACGAGGACACCCAGGAGGGGATGTACATCACCTTCCGCATTGGCGAAGAAGACTACGGCATCGAGATCCGTTACGTCAACGAGATCATCTGTATGCAGTCGGTTACCGACGTGCCGGACATGCCCGAGTTCGTCAAGGGGGTGATCAACCTGCGCGGCCAGGTGATCCCGATCATGGACGTGCGCGCGCGCTTCCACATGGACGAGCGCGAGTACGACGAGCGGACCTGTATCATCGTCGTGCAGTACAAGACCATCGCCGTGGGGCTGATCGTCGATACCGTGCGCGAGGTGACCGATATCCCCGAGGAGAGGATCGCCCCGCCGCCGAAGACATCCAAGGGCAAGAGCGCCCAGTTCATCAAGGGCATGGGGCGTCTCGAGGACAGCGTCAAGATCCTCCTCGACGTCGAGAAGTTGCTCTTCGAAGGCAACGAGATCAAGCTCGAGGCCCTGGCCGAGGCATGACCTCCCGCGGCCACGCGCGCAACGGTCGCAGCAAGGAGCGGCGGCGATGACGGCACCTCCCCAGGCCGATTTCGGCGCGTTCGAGCCGGTCAGCTCCTTCGGCTGGTCCCGCGCGGAACTCCGCGACGAGGAGTTCGAGACGCTTCGCCGGTTGATCTACGACCATTTCGGCATCGCCCTCGCCGAGGAGAAGCGTTCGCTCGTGGTCGGCCGGTTGCAGAAGATTCTGCGTCAGAAGCGTATGAACAGCTACCGGCAGTACATCGAGTATCTTGCGGCCGACGGCTCGGGGCGGGCGCTGGCGGAACTGGTCGACCGCATCTCCACCAACCACACCTACTTCAACCGCGAGAAGGCCCACTTCGACTTTTACCTGCAGGCGCTGCTGCCGGAGTGGACGAAGAAGCTCGAGGCCCGCGGCTCGCGCGATCTGCGTATCTGGTGCGCGGCGTGCTCCTCCGGCGAGGAGCCGTACATGCTGCAGATGCTGCTCTTCGAGTACTTCGGCACGCGCTACGGCTCCTGGGACGCGGGGGTGCTGGCCACGGACATCTCGCACCAGATCCTCGCCGAGGCCATGGCCGGGATCTACGACGCCGACCGGGTGAAGCTGATGCCCGCGCCGTTTCTGCAGAAGTACTTCGACCGCCTCCCCGACGGGCGTTTCCGGGTCAAGGATGCGGTGCGCAAGGAGGTGGTCTATCGCAAGTTCAACCTGATGAACAAGAGCCTGCCGTTCAAGAAGCCGTTCCAGTGCATCTTCTGTCGCAACGTGATGATCTACTTCGATCAGCAGACGCGGGACGAACTGGTCAAGCGCTTCCACCGTTTCATCGAACCCGGCGGCTACCTCTTTATCGGCCACTCCGAAACGCTCGGCCGCGACAACAAACTCTACGAGTACATCCAGCCGGCGGTCTACCGCAAGCCCGAATAGTCGCGCGCCTTCCGGATCGTGCCTTGTTGATCGCGCGACGGAGAAGCCGCGACGCTACGGCGTCACGGCGACGTTGCGGCGCAGCAGCACCAGTTCGTCCACCATCGAGACGAGCTGGCTGATCTCGGGCTTGGTGATGTGTGCGTCGGCGCCGACGTCGCTGCACTTGTCGGCCATCTGCTCGTTGATGAGGCTGGAGAAGACGACCACGGGGATGTGGGAGAAGCCCATGTCTTTCTTGAATTTGCGGCAGAGCGTGAGGCCGTCCATCTGCGGCATCTCGATATCGGTGATGATCAGGTGCAGCGCGTCGCTCATCTCGGTCTGTCCGAGTTCGCACTCCTCCTTGCGCTTCATGATCTCGTTGTAGGCGTCGAGGCCGTTCTCGTAGATGGCGATGGAGGTGTAGCCGGCCTTGTGCAGGAAGCCGACCATGGTGTTGCGGATGAACTGCGAGTCCTCGGCGAGGACGATCTTGACGTCCTCGCGCTTGAGTTCCTCGGACTTGGGCGCGGGCAGGTCGAAGTGGCTGTAGCCGACCTTCGTCTCGGGGCAGTACTCGGCGATGATAAACTCGAAATCCACCAGCAGGATCTCGGTGTTGTCGACGCTGACCGAACCGATGATGCGGGTGGAGTAGTTCTCCAGGAATTCGCTCGAGGGGCGGATCTCGTCCCAGCCGAGGCGGTGGATGCGGTTGACCCCGTCGGTGAGGAAGGCGTTGGTGACGGCGTTGAACTCGGTCACCAGGACGATGGGCCGCTCGGAGACGATCTCGCCGCCGCGCTTGAGCGCGGCGTTGAGGTCGATCAACGGGATGGTGTCCTCCCGCCAGACGATCACGCCCAGCATGCCCTCGGCGGGTTCTGGCACCTCGGTGACCTGCAGGTTGTTGAACGGGATGATCTGCATGACCTTGGCGACGTTGATGCCGAAGCTCTGCTTGTCGAGGTAGAACTCGAGGATCTCGACCTCGTTGGTGCCGCTCTCGAGCAGGATATCGTGGGACATGGTCTTCTCCTATACCGGCGCGCGGACATCGCCGCAAGCCCACACAGTATAGGGGCAAAAGCGCCGCCGCCAAGGGGGCTGCAGGGAATTAACATTCTCTTAATTGCTTGCAAACAATAGGGTTGTCGCCTTGCGGGGCGCGGCTGCGAGGAACGGGTTTTCGCGCCGGCGCGCGCGCGCGCGAAAATATTTTGCATAAGAAAACCCAGTCCGCCGCAACTGATGCGCCAACCCGAGCCGGCGCCGGGCGACTTCACGAAACAGGAGCGCGAGTCTGAAAAGAAGAGCACGGGGCAGCGCGTCATGCGCGGGCTTCCGCCGTGGAAGCAGAAGCCGCAAGCCGAAGGCGAGCAGGCGCCCGAGAAGCCCGAGGAGGCGAAGCCCGAGCCGAAGACGCCGCCCGTCGAGGTCTTCTGACGATTCGGCGTCGCGGGGGTTTGCGCCTTTCGCGCACTTGCGGTATGATCGCTCTCCATTCAGTTGATCCCGAAGGAGAGCGCTATGCCTGCCCAGCGACCGAACGTGGTTCTTGTCATGACCGACGACCAGGGGTATCCGGATCTGGGATGTACCGGCAACCCGTGGCTCGAGACACCGCACATCGACGCGTTTCACGCCGAGGCGGTCCGCCTCGACGACTTCCACGTCCAGCCGCTGTGCACGCCCACGCGCGGCGCGCTAATGACCGGCCGCCGCCCGGTCCGTAACGGCGCCTGGGCGACCTGCTGGGGGCGCTCGATCCTGCGCCGCGACGAGAAAACCCTCGCCGACGCCTTCGCCGCCGCCGGCTATCGCACCGGCCTCTTCGGCAAGTGGCACCTCGGCGACAACCACCCCTTCCGCCCTTTCGAGCGCGGTTTCACCCGGACCGTGGCTCATCACGGCGGCGGCGTGGGACAGGCGCCGGATTTCTGGGGCAACAACTACTTCGACGATACCTACTTCCACAACGGGCGCGCGCGCGCGCACACCGGCTATTGCACCGACGTCTGGTTCGAGCAGGGGATGCGCTTCATCGACGAGGCCCCGGACGAACCGTTCTTCGCCTACATCTCCACCAACGCGCCGCATTCGCCGTACTTCGTCGCCGAGAAGTATCGCCGCCCCTATGCGGACAACCCCGATATCCCCGAGCCCGACTTCTACGGCATGATCGCCAACATCGACGAGAACTTCGGCAAGCTGTCGCGTTTCCTGGACGAGCGCGGTCTGCGCGAGAACACGATCCTGATCTTCATGACCGACAACGGCAGCAGCGGCGCGGCGCAACTGGACGAGACCGGGCACGCCGCCCGCGGCTACAACGCCGGCATGCGCGGCATGAAAGGCTCGTACTACGACGGCGGCCACCGCGTGCCGTTCTTCATCCGCTGGCCCGGCGGCGGTTTGACCGGCGGGCGCGATATCGGGGAGATGGCGCTCGATATCGATCTCCTGCCGACGTTCATGGACCTCTGCGGGTTGCCGGACCCCGGCTGCAAGCCCTTCGACGGAACGAGCATCGCGCCGCTGCTGCGCGGCGAGGTCGAGGCCTTGCCCGAGCGCACGCACTTTCTGAATATCCTGCAGTCGAACGAGCCGCCGCAGAAGGAGCGCGGCGCGGTCATGACCCGGCGCTGGCGGCTGGTCCACGGCAAGGAACTCTACGACATCAAGGCCGATCCGGGGCAGACGCGCGACGTCGCCGCGGACCATCCGAAAGTCGTCCAGGAGTTGCAGGCGGCGCTCGAGGCGTGGTGGGCCGAGGTTTCGCCCACCTTCGACGAGGTCTGCGCCATTGTCGTCGGCACCGACGCGGAGAACCCGGCCAAGCTCTGCTCGATGGACCTGATGGGCGACGTGGTCTGGAACCAGGGAGCCATCGCCGCCGCGCACAAGGCCGCGGGCTTCTGGAACGTCGAAGTCGAACGCGCCGGCCGCTACCGCGTTTCCCTCCGGCGCTGGCCGGAGGAACTGACCGTGCAGATGGACGCCAAGGCTTCGGCCGAGTTCATGAAGGATTGCGTCTATCCGGGCATGGAAGCGGTCAGCCTGAAGCTTACGCGCGCGCGGCTGCGCCTCTTCGAGCAGGATCACTGCGCTGGGATCGCTCAGGATTCCGAGGCGGCGGTCTTCGAGCTCGACCTGCCGGCTGGTCGAACGCAAATGGAAGCCTGGATGAAGGACGAGAGCGGCGAGGAACGCGCGGCGTATTACGTGACCCTGGAACGGGTGGCTGAATAACGCGTTCGCAGCGGGAGAACCTCGACGGCGCCGCGTGCAAGCCCTGAGGCTTTCCTTTGACGCGCCCGCTCCTCTGATCTACAGTAGTCGTCGACACGAGAACGGCTTCGGCCGGAAAAGGAGAACGCCATGCAGACCCGCGCACTCGGACAATCCGGCATCCAGGCCTCGGTGGTGGGGCTCGGGACCTGGGCCATCGGCGGCTGGATGTGGGGCGGCACCGACGAGGCGCAGGCCGTCGCCGCGATCCAGGCCGCCATCGACGAGGGCATCACGCTGGTCGACACCGCCCCGATCTACGGCTTCGGCGTCAGTGAAAAAATCGTCGGCAAGGCGATCGAGGGCCGGCGCGACCAGGTGGTGCTCGCGACCAAGTGCGGCCTGGTCTGGCACGTGGAGAAAGGGGACCACTTCTTCGACTCCGACGAGCGGCAGGCCGGCGGCGGCGACGAGTACAGGGTCTACAAGTACCTCGGCGCCGACTCGATCCGCTACGAGATCGAGCAGAGCCTGCAGCGCCTGAAGGTCGACTGCATCGACCTCTACCAGACGCACTGGCAGGAGCCGACCACCCCCATCGCGGAGACGATGGAAGTGCTCGTGAAGCTCAAGGACGAGGGCAAGATCCGCGCCATCGGCGTCAGTAACGCCACGCCCGCGCAGATGGACGAATACCGCGCCGCCGGGGCGGTGGACAGCGACCAGGAGCATTACAGCATGCTCGACCGCGAGCAGGAGGAGTCCAACCTGCCGTACTGCCGCGAGCACGATATCGCCTGCCTGGCCTACTCGCCGCTGGCCAAAGGACTGCTCACCGGCAAGATGGGCCTCGAACGCGAGTTCGCCGAAGGCGACCTGCGCAACCGCAACAAGCGCTTCGACGTCGAGAACCGCCGACGCGTCGCCGATTTGCTCGACGCCTTCAAGCCCGTGGCGCAGAAGCACGACATCACCCTGGCGCAACTGGCCATCGCCTGGACCTGTCATCAGCCCGGCTGCAGCCACGCGCTGATCGGCGCGCGCACCCCCGCGCAGGCGCAGGAGAACGCCGCCGCCGGCCGCATCGGGCTGGACGCGGAGGACCTGACGACGATGCGGGAGGCGCTGGCCGCGCACCGGGATATTGTCTGACATCTCCCCGGTTTCCGTTGACAAACGCGCCGGAAAGGCAAGAATGGCTCGCGGGGTTCGGGAGGTGCAACCACGAAAGGAGATGGTATGAGTTGGATCAGGAAAGCGGTACTGGCGCTCCTGGTGGCCGGGACGGTCGCGCTCGTCGGCGGCTGCTGTATGGGCAAATGCAAGTGCAACAGCCCCGATCCGTGCGGGCCGTACAACGAATGGGTGCCGTGCTGCGTCGAGTAATGTCGCCGCGGTATTGACCGACGCCTCCGCCTTCACCGGCGGAGGTTTTTTGTCTCGACTGTTGCGGCGATCGTTTGAATACGATGTTCTTTGCGCAAGCCTCTTCTCCTCTGTTGCCGCATCTTCCGGTATTTCGCTCAGAGCAAGGGGCATACGTTCATCTACAAGGCGCTGCCGGTGAAACGCCTCTTCGGCGAGTTCCTCGACAGCGTTTTGCCGGAGCTGAAGTATCCCGACAACCCGTACTGGTCGTCCGCGGCGTCTCAGGGCGCGGGCGTGTCGGTTCTGGTCGCCGCCTGCAGCTTCGGCCCGCGCAGGGCGGCCGGATCGATCCGCAGCACGGTGTAGCGCGCGTCGCGGTAGACCACCGCGCCCAGTGCCGGTCCGGCGCTCTCGGCACCGTTCTCCAGCACCACGTGCGTCAGGTCGCACTCGCGGACCAACTCTGCCAGCAGGCGTTGTCGCCGCGTGGGCGGGGCCTTGAAGAACGCGTCGGCCTGACGCAGGCGGTGATACCAGGCGAGGAACTCGATATCGCGGGTCGGGTGCGATTTCCACGTCACCATCGCCGGCGCGCCGGTGGCGAGACGGAAATCGCGCATCTCGACGGGGGTGAGGAAGATGTCGCGCGGGCTCTTGTGTGCGCCGATATGGGCGAAGAGCGCGGCGGTGTCTTTCCGGCGCTGGCGCGCGTAATCCTTCGGCAGCGTATAGAAGCCGACGGCGGTGAGATAGACCGCCGCGCCGGCGGCGAGGAGGTGCGCGGGGCGGGCCCGCCATAACGGCTTGGCCCAGCGGTAGAGATGGTGGCAGGCCTGCGCCAGCAGCACGAAGACCGCCAGCGGCACGAGTATCGACGAGACGCGCCACGGCGCGATCAGGCTCAACCGGTCGCTCGGGAATGCCGCCACCCAGAGCAGCGAACCGACGATCAGCAGCGCCAGCGGCAGCATCAGCAGCACCAGCCGCCGCCGGTGCGCCACGGCGATGCCGAAGATCATCATCAGGCTCAGCGGGAGCGTGTCGGCCGCCCGCCAGTGGTCCGGCTTGGCGTGGGTCGGGATGCGCTCGTTGGCGAGGATGCTCGCGGCGGTGGCCTGGATCTCCGGCGAGGTCGGCGCCAGGGCCGTGCGGGTGTAGAGCAGCATCGGCGAGAGCGCCAGCAGGAAGATCCCCAGCGCCAGGCATGCCTGTTTCCGCGAGACGCTCGGATCGGTGAGCATCCAGGCGAAGCAACTCAACGCCAGCACGCTCGCGCCGATGATGTAGGTCGGGTGCATGCAGGCGGCCAGCGCCAGCAGGAGCATGCCCGGGTAGCGCCACCGATGCATGAAAAGTCCCACCCCCAGCAGCAGGAAGGCGCCGAAGGTGGCCGGCTCGAGGTAGCAGCCCAGCAGGTACTGCCGCCCGAGTCCGGCGGGGAAGTACTCGTGAAACAGCCGCCGCACCGGGTGCGCGTGGAAGAGGAAGAGGAAGCCGGCGAAGAGGGCGAGCTTGCCCCGCGGCGCGTCCTCGCCGAACCACCAGCTGGCGATCAGCAGCCCCGCCAGCGCATACGCGGCCACGAGCAGGATATAGTACGCGTGAAACAGCAGCGGGTCGCCCCAGCGCCAGGTCAGTTCGACCAGTTTCGAGAACAGTGGAAACGGATCGGTCGCGCCGGCCAGCCAGTCGTTGTGCAGGTAGCCGTAGCCGCCGCGCGCGAGACCGATGAGAAATTTGGTGTTCTGGTTGCTGACGTAGAGCGCTTTCTGCCCGAACGCCAACCCGAAGAGCAGCGCATACGCCAGCCAGGGCAGCCAGCGGCGCCAGGCGAGCGGCCCGCTGCCGGAGCAGCGTGTGCCGGAGGGAATGACCGTGTCCATCGCGTGCGTGACACCTCGAAAGTTCCGGCGTCCTCCTATCTCCGCTGCGCGGAGGCGCCGAATTCTGCTCTTAGGACCCGTTAAGCAATAAGATCGAAATTCTGAAATTATTGCTTAACGGGTCCTTACCCGCAGACGATTATTGAGGAATCGGCGGCACTTTGCAAGCGCAAAGAAGCGGCCGCTTCACGCGCCGGATGCCGCCAGCGCCGCGACCAGCCTGTCCCCGTACCGCTCCGGACTGAATAGTTCCCGAAAGCGCGCCAGGCTGCCGGCGCTGAGGCGCGCGTACCGCGCCGGATCGTCCATCAGCTCCCCCACCCGTGCGGCAATGGCGCGCGGATCGCCGTACGGCACGAAGTAACCGGTCTCGCCGTCGACGACCATGCTCGGAATCAGGCGGTAGGCCGTGGCGATCACCGGTACGCCGTGGGCCATCGCCTCGAGGATCGAGACCGGCTGGCCCTCGTTCATGTAATTGCTCGGCAGGAGGAATAGATGCGCCTCGGCGAACGCCGCGGCCTTCTCCTCGTCGAAGAGGCCGGTCTCGTGGGTGACGGCTTCGCCCAGGCCGTGCGCGTCGAGGGAGGCGAAGAAATCCTCCCGTGCGCGCGCGGGATCGGGGTAACGGAACGAGTCGTTCGCCGCCAGCCAGCGGCCGACGAAGCGGCAGGTGACGTCGCGGCCTTCTTTCTGGCGGAGGATGCGTACCGCCTCGAGCACGTCCCAGCAGCCCTTGGTCTCGAACATGTTCGAGAGGAACAGCAGGCGCATGGGCCTGGCCGGATCGTAGCTCTTCGCCGTCGGATTCGGTGCGATGCGGCGTTCGGGCAACCCGTTGGGCACGGCCTTGACGCGCTCGCGCCAGCGTGGCAGGAACGCGAAGTGCGCGCGCGTCAACTCGCCCTCCACCAGCAGCACGTGCACGCAGTTGAGCGCCAGCCGGATCAGCCACCGGAAGAGCGGCCCCTGCGCCTCGTAGAAACGGTCGTAGTTGCCCCCGAACTGGTGGACCGCGACGGTGTGTCCGGTCAGGCGCGCGGGCAGGATCATCAGCGCGTCGCGCAGGAACCCCACCCGCGACTGCGCGCCGGTGAGGTAGAAGAGACCGCGCCGCGTGCACAGCGCCAGCCACACCCCCGGCAGCAGCGAGAGCACCTCGGCCATGCGCCGGAGAGTGAAGGTGCTGTCAGTGCGCGGCTTGGGCCCGGGATGCTCGGTCAGGTCGTACGTGCTCACCTTCACGCCGCGCTCCTGCAGGAGCCCGACGACGAGTTCGAACATCATCGCCTGCCCGGTCACCTGTCCGGTCTCGCGGTGGACGCGCGGGCCGACGGCGATGATGAATTCAGGCGCGCGGGGCAAACCGGTGCTCCTGTTGCAGGCGTGCCCAGGTGCGGGCGAGTCCCTCGTCCAGCGGTGTGCGCGCCTGCCAGCCTAGTTCCGCGCGGATGCGCGCGTTGTCGAGAACGTTGTACGCGCAGTCGCACGCGCGCGCGGGGGCGGGACGCGTGGCGAGTCGTTCGCCCGTAGTCGCCTCGACCTTGTCGACGAGCTCGTTGAGCGAGATGCCGACGCCGGTGCCGACGTTGTAAAGCGCGCAGGCGCCCGCTGCCGGCGGCCGGTCCAGCGCCGCCAGGATCGCCTCGACCAGGTCGTCGATATAGACGTAGTCGCGGACCACCTCGCCGCCGGCGTAGAGCGTCAGCGACGTCCGCTCGGCCGCGCTTTTGAGAAAATGCGCCACCGCGCCTTGCGGTCGGTCGGTCCGCTGCCCCGGCCCGTAGGCGTTGCCCGGGCGCAGCACCGTCGCGCCGAAGCCGCCTCCGCGCGCACTGACGCGCACGCAGTGCTCGCCCGCGGCCTTGCTCAGGCCGTAGCCCGAGAGCGGCCGGCAGGGGTGCGCCTCGCGGAGCGGCGCCCGCGTTTCCGGTTCGCCGTATACCGCCCCGCCGCTGGAGAGATAGACGAAGGAGCGGTTTGCGCGCGCGTGACGAAGCTGTTCGAGAAAGCGGGTCAGCGGCAGCACGTTGGCCTCGAACTCCTCGGCCAGGTCGTTCATCGCGCCGGCGGGGAAGCCGATATGCGCCAGGTACAGCACCGCGTCGACGTCGGCCAGCACGGAAGCGGGCAGCGCCTCGCCACGAAGGTCGGCCTCGACGTAGTCGCTTTCTCCGGCCAGCAGATCCGCCGGCGGGGCGTAACGATCAACCAGACGCACCGGTCCGTGGCTTCTCTGCCAGGTCCGGGTCGCTCGTGCGCCGATAAAGCCGCTGCCGCCAATAACCAGAAGTTTATGTATGCTCATCAGGCCTGCTTGCTGAGGAATCCGGGGTACCAGATGCAGCGGTTTATCTTAGTCAGGCGCCGGGGCTGTCGCAACCGGGTTGTGCACAAGAATTGCGTCGGTACGGCTCTCGGGAATGACGGAATTATGGCACGTGAATTGTACGTGCTGAGTGTAAGAAATGCGGCGCAGCAAGATACTTCAGAAGCAATACGTTTTCTGTATGCGGACAAAAGAGCATAAAAAGAAAAAAGGGATAAAGGCAAAAAATGTTAAATAAATGCGTAATGAAGACGAAATATTCGCGGCATAAGCCGATTTTGAATTATACCGCTACAGCAGTGTAAAGAATGATATTGGCAAATCGTCGAAACTGGAACTTGACTAAGGGTAAAACTGGTGATATGGTGTATGCGGGCTGGATGAATTTATTCTTATAAGAAATCAATATGGCCTATTAGGGTTTTATGAGACTTCGTCAAGTTTGTGGATCGATTACCGATAATAATACTGTCTGACTTGTCATTGGAGCCGATCATGTCCCAATACGAGGCCATCAGCCCGGAAGAGATCGAGGAGCTGTGCGGCATTCCGGCAAGCCGGGTATGCGACTGGATTCGCGCCGGCGAGTTGAAAGCGTTTCGGCTGGGTGAGAGCGATATCTATCGCCTTGCCGTCAGGGAGTTCATCCTCTTCTGCCGGGCGCGCGGCGTCGCGGTGCCGGAGGAACTGCACGGCAGCGACGTGATCGAGGACAACGAGACGAAACAGAGCGACACGCGGATCTTACGCCTGCGTGAGGCAGCGAAGAAAAGGAGAGAGATGGACGGATGCGGATTTGACGATGCCTTGATCGGCGGCGGCGGCGGCGATCGTTTGCCGGATACGTATCTTTATGTTCTCTGGCTCGACCTGATGCAGGTGGCTCAGGGCGGCGGCAACAGTATCGACTACGTCCGGCAGCTCTCGGAAGAGGGCACGTTGCTCTGCGGCCGGTTCGTGCCGCCGACAGAGGCCAAGCCGGCGGGCGGCACCGAGCACGCGCTGTACGAGGTCATGTACTCCACCGCGCTCGATCCGAAGACGCTGCAGCAGAAGAGCGGCCTGCCGCCGGAGCGCATCCAGATGATGGAGGAGCCGCTCTCGGCCTGAGGCCTTGCCCCAGTCCGACTCACCTTGCCGGGCGCGCCTGCGCCCGGTTTTTTTTTTGAGGTGCATTTCATCCGCCATCTTCGGGAAACGCGGCATTGACAAGCCGGGGTGTCACCCTATGCTTGCTCATGGGTATCGTGGCGCAAGCGATTCGATTTGCGATGGGCGTTCGACAGCGGTTCCGGAATCGGCGGCGCGCGTAATGGCGCGATGAAGCCTTTATGCCGGAGGGCTCGGGGCTTCCGAATCGCCGAAGGATTTGCGGCCTGTTCTTTTTCGGCAAAACGAGGAGGGTGACGGATGAACGGGAAAAAACAGGGGAAGAAATTGAATGCGCCAAATGGGGGTATCCCCTTAACTCCGGTGGATTTCTTGTAAGCCTCATTGGAGCAATAGGTTGAGTGGATTTTCTGCCTCTTCGCCAAATGTAATGCAACTGTCTGAGGGAAATAGGGTTACGGTGATTGCACCTGAGTCAAGGGGATACCCCAGTTGCGCCAAATGCAGGCATATGTGGAGCTCCACATATGCCTGCTTATGTGGACTCGGGGATTATGC
>CAYWFP010000026.1:0-37552 GCA_964457365.1 uncultured Planctomycetaceae bacterium | reverse complement strand
GCCTTCCGCAAGAGCCTGGACGCGAAGAAGACCGGCAGCGACCCGCTGTGCAAGACGCACGTGGAGATGCTCGCGCTCAAGGGCAGGAGCAAGGAGACGATCAAGAAGAGTCTCGAACTCTCCAAGCACGCGCTCGATCTCTACAAGGGCAGCGTCGGCGACGGCAAGGACTGGCAGCGCGACGGCACGGTGAAGTCGATCTTGCACGCCAACCGCGGCCACTGCTGGAACAACAAGACGGCCATGTTCGCGCACCTGCAGCTCTGGGCGCCGCGGCTGGGCAAGACCGGCCTGTGGGACGACTCGCTCCTCCGCGTCCGCGAGCATCGCGGCGACGAGGTGCTGTACAAGGTGGCGCCGCACTACCTGCAGCAGATCGACAAGGGCTGGGACGGCACGGGCAAGGCCTGGTGGGAGCTCTGCCACCTGAAGACGCCCAAGGGCGTCGAGGCCTCGCCGCTGCGCAAATACTACGACAAGATCGACCCGAAGACGGTCTACTACGAGCACATCCGCGGCAACGAGCGCAACTGGAGCTACCAGACCTATGTCGACGAGGTGGAGGCGCTGATGACCTCGCCCGGGTACGCCTTCGGCTGGAACGCCCACGAAGAGGGCAACATGCTGCGCGGGGTGGTCCACCGCCTCCGCGGCAGCAAGGACCAGAAGGCCAAGGCCGGGAAGAAGCTCGCCCGGCTGGTGCTGGACCACTATATCAAGAACTGGGACGGCGACCACGACGACCGCCTGCACGCCTACGAGGTCTGCGCCCGCAGCGGCATGCGGGACGAAGCCCGGCAGGCGTTCGAACAGGCCATCGCCAAGAAGTCGCCGGCCGAGCAGTTCCGCCAGTGGGCGGCGCTGTACAACCACATCGACTGGTCCTTCCCGCGCGAGAAGGATTCGACCAAGCCCGAGCCCGGCCATCGCGCGCACCTGTTCTACAACGTCCTGCAGCCGCTGCTGGCGAAGGTGCCGCCGGAGGATCTGCCGAAGCTCCGGTTCACCAACCACATGCTCGACGAGGTGCAGCACATGCTCCGCAGCGAGAACGAGGCGGCGAAGAAGGCCGCCGCGGGGCTACGGGCCGACTTCTGCGAAGCGCTGTTCGGCGGCGCGGACTTCGACGGCCATTCGCACCCGCTCTTCTTCTGCGTCGACTACTACACCCGCGGCAAGCTCAACGCCGGGGACCGCCCGGCGGTGGCGAAGGGCGCGCTGTACCTGGCCGAATCCTTCCGCCGCGAGAACAACTGGGGGCATCTCGACCGGAACCACATCAAGCCGCTGAGCGAGCAACTGGAGAAAGCCGAGGCGTGGGAGCCGCTGTACCTCTTCTCCACGGAGGTGCTGAAGCTCAAGCCGTCCAAGGACATCGAGGCCAAGCTGGCGCTGCTGAAGGCCAACGCGGCCAGCCACATCGGCGGCGGGATCTACCCGGTCGAGCCCGACGACCCGACCTATCCCCTCTACGTCGCGGCCGCGGAACTGGCGCTGGGCAATCACGGCAAGGCCTGGAGCCTGACGCTGCCGAAGATCAACCTGCTCAAGCAGCACTGGATCAAGCTTGACAAGGGCTACGTGGCCTGGACGGCCGAGCAGTTGCGCAAGCAGAAGAAGCTCGACGAGGCGATGGAGCTGTGCATGCTCGTCCAGCTCAAGGAGTTCGAGATCCCGGCCGAGAACATGGCGCAGGTCTCGCTCACGCGCGGCGACATCTACCGCGACAAGAAGAACTTCAAGGCCGCGCAGATCGAGTACCAGAGCCTCAGCACCAACCAGCGCTACAACAACACCCCCGCCGGCTCGCTGGCGAAGTACCGCCTGGTGGACCTGCTGATCGCCACCGGCGCCTTCGAAGCGGCCGAGCAGATCCTCGAGCGCTGGCGCACGCACACCGACCCCGAGGTGCGCGCGCAGGCACACTACTTCCTCGCCATGATCGCTTTCGAGCAGAAGGAATACGACTTGGTGCGCGAGGAACTCGACCGGGTCTTCAAGCTGCGCTACAATCACACCGAGGCGCGCCTGCTGGAGGGAATGTGGCGCGTCAAGGCCAACCGCCAGCTCCACGAGGGCGACCTGCCGCTGGGCGACAAGGCCCAGCAGGAACTGCAGGTGCCGGGGCGGCAACTGGTAATGACGCTGCAGGACCAGAACCTCGAGATCGTGCAGGACGGCAAGTCCATCCCCGTGGTGGTGCGCACCGTCCCCGGCGGCGACGAGGAACGCGTCAACCTCTATCCCTCGAGCAGCAGCCCCGACACCTTCCGCAACGCCATCCCGACGTTGCTGGGCGCGGCCGCGCCGGGGAACAACCGGCTCGAGGTCAAGGGCCGGGACACCATCAGCTACGTCATCGCCCCCGACTACATCAAGGCGCGCCAGCTCGACGAACGCGAACCGAAGTTGCTGCGGGTCGTCGCCGACGCGCGCCTGGCCGCCAGCTCCGGCCGCATCCTCACCGAGAAGGAGGAGGAGGACCTGAAGCTCCGGATGCAGACCCAGCAGCTCGGCGGGCGCGCCTACGAGCAGCGCCGGACCGGCAAGACCGTCCGCCCGGGCGGCCCCGTCTACATCATGGTGCGCGACCTCGACCGCGACGTCTCCGACGAAGCCGACACCGTCGCGGTCAACCTCAAGACCAGTTCGGGCGACCTGCTGGAGAACCTGCCCCTGACCGAGACCGAACCGCACAGCGGCATCTTCCGCGGACAGGTGCCCACCGACGTCCCCGCGCCCAAGGCCAGCGCCAGCGACAGCGAGCTGGGCAAAGACCCGAGCGTGCTGATCAACTCCACCAAGAAAGACACCTGGACCAGCCGCGCCGACGGCAAGCCCGACAAGTGGGTCGATGTCGACACGATGAGTTCCTACCTCATCACCAAGGCCAGCCTCGAGCTGCCGCAGCCGGACCAGATCAGCGCCCTCACCCTCCAGGGCATGCTCGCCGACGAGTGGGTCACCCTCGGCGTCTACCCCGAGGCGCGCACGCCCACCAAGGGCGGGCTGACGGCGTATCATCTGCAGAACCGCCACCGGGAGACCCGCGTGCGCGACATGCGCAACATCCTGCGCCGCGCCAACGCCGAGAAACGCTGGCAGAGCGCGCCCGACTTGCGCCGCGACCGCTCGCCGGCGAAGGGGCACAACCGGTGGATGATCAGCCGCGTCCGCGGCACGTTCTACCTGACCGAGTCCAGGGCGCTGGAGCTGAAGTTCATTCACAACCCCTCGCCGCACCACTGGCAGTACGCGTACCTGCTGATCGACGGCGACCAGGTGCTCGGCGGGCTGATCAACAACAGCAGCGTCAAGCAGACGGCGATCATCAACCTGCCCAAGGGCGGGCACACGTACGACCTCTACGTCCGCGACCACTGGAGCAAGTCGCGCGTGACCGTCGGCATCCGCCAGGAGGACGGCACCTACGCGCCCTTCCCCGAGGAGTGGTTCGACCCCGAGGCCGTGCCGGAGCTGGCCGAGTACCTCAAGCCCAAGGCCGAGATCCGCCGCACCGGCACGAGCTTCGACGCGGCGATCAAGCGCGAGGACCGCCTGCGCAAGCTGCGCTGGGTCTTCAACAGCTACGCCGGCAACAGCGTCACCGCCTCGGGCATGAAGGTGGAAACGGCCGACGGCGAGACCATCATCCCCGTGGCGGTGGACTTCTCCGCGGCGCAGACCAACGACACGCTGGAGGTCAGCCCCGGCGACATTATCGACATCAACTACTCCGACGAGCAGAACACCGAACACGAGATCAAGACCCTCAACGCCGCGCTCGACGCCAAGTACGCCGACGGCGAGATCAGCATCAACAACGAGGTGATCGTGGAGCGGCACGACCGCATGGAGTCGGAGTTCCAGCCGGCCAAGCGTTTCCGCAAGAGCGATGCGATGATGATCATCGTCGAGGAGTACGACGCCGACCTCAGCGAGAAGGCCGACCAACTGGCGGTGCGGGTGCAGACCAGCGGCGGCGAGACGCTGGAACTGCAGGCGCTGGAGGTCCGCGGCCGGCACCACCGCGAGGGCGAGGGGATCCACACCGGCCATTTCCACGCCCTGCTGAAGACCGGCGACACGACCGGAAAGGACACGATCAAGGTTCAGCCCGGCGACGTCATCACCGCCAGCTACCTCGACAAGGAGAACACCAAGCCCGGCATCCCGGTGCGGCGCGAATACAAGGTCGGCGACGCGGGCGACAGCACGCCCCAGCCGCTGGTCTACCGCACTCACATCGAGCTCGTCGAGGACAAGAGCGATAAAGTCAAGAAGCGCCTTGAACTGCTCAAGAGCCGCGGGCGCGATATCGAGGGGCTGAAGTTCTTCCGCGAGGAGGTGGTCGCCGTGCCGCCGAAGGAAGAGGAGGCCATGGCGGAGGAACTCCGCGTCAGCATCAACGCACCGCTGCTCTTCGAGGTGACCTATCCGTCCGTGGCGCTCAACACCGGGAGCACGCTGAACGTGCAGGCGGTGGCGGAGTCGGAGCTGAAGGCCGCCGAGGCCGAACAGCGCGAACCGAACCGCCTCGAGGTTCCGCTGGAGCTCCAGGACCTCGAGAGGCTGGCGCGGAGCAAGGGCTACCAGAACCTGCGCATCCAGAGCGCGATCCGGCGCCGCGCCGAGGACATCCTCGCGCAGGGCGTCTTCACCGGCGTGGTGCGGCTCCAGATCGGCAGCCCGGGCGACCCGGTGAACGACCTCGTCACCGGCGGCATCAACCCCTTCGAGCTCGACAAGGAGAAAGCGCTCGAGTCGGCCATCCGCGTGCCGACGCTGCTGGTCTCGGGCTCGGACACGGTGATCCTCCGCGTCCCGGGCGGCGAAGGCGAGGACGTCGTCGAGAGACGCATCCGCCTGGTCAGCGCCGGCCGCATCGAACTGCTGGACCGCAGCTACGAGGCGGCGAAGGAGGCGATCCACCTCGGCGACCGGTTCTACATCCGGCTCACCGACCCCGACCAGGACACCAGCGACGCCAACGACAAGGTGTCCATCACGGTGAAAGCGAAGAAGACCGGCGATGAACTGGCGCTCTCGCTGAGCGAGACGCTGCCGCACTCGGGCGTCTTCACCGCCAACCTGCAGCCGCGGTTCTGGGATCCCGCCGCGGCGGAGGCGGGGAACGTCAAGGTCGCCTCGGCCCCCGCCGAAGGCGCCGACGCGCCGCCGCCGGAACCCGAATCGCTGAGCCCGGAGGACGAGATCCTGCACACGGCCTTCGGCGACGAGGTGACCTTCCGCTACGTCGACAAGGTGACCTTCAGCCCCGGCGAGGCGAAGGAGGTGAACGCCACGGGCCGCATCCACTTCGGCTCCGACGCGGAGATCGCCGCCTTCAGCAAGAAGTTCAAGGATCCGGAGATGGCCGTCAAGGTCCGCTTCCTGATGGCCGAGGCGCTTTTCGAGATGGCCAAGGACTACCGCAAGCTCGACGACAAGGAGAAGTCGGCCGAGAAGATCGTCGAAGGCAAGCGCATCCTCACCGAGGCGCTGCGCGACTTCCCGCACACCAAGCTCGTGGCGCAGGGCGAGTACCTGCTGGCGAACCTGGCGCAGGAGCTGGCCACCGACGAGCAGGACGAGGCGAAGCAGCGCGAACTCTACGAGGAGGCGATCAGCAAGTACACCAACCTGCTGACCAACTGGCCCGACTCCGAGCACGCCCCGGCCTCGCAGCTCAAGAAGGCGATCTGCCTGCAGAAGCTCGAGGACTTCGAGCGCGCGAGCGAGGAGTACGTCAAGCTGATCTACACCTACCCCGAAAGCCCGCTGGTCTCCGACGCCACGGTGCGCCTGGGCAACCATTACTACAAGACCGGCAAGTACCAGGTCGCGGGGAAGATCTTCTTCAGCTTCCAGCGGAACAATTCCTCCCATCCGCTGGCGGCGAAGGTGCTCTTCCTGGGCGCGCAATGCTTCATCAAGCAGGCCCAGGCCTTTATCAAGATGAAAAACAAGGGGCGCATGCCCATCGACGCCGCGGAGCAGTACCGCGAGGCGATCAACGCCTTCGGCAAGCTCATCGACGAGTACGCGGACAACAAGGACCTCGTGCCCAAGGCGATGTACTGGTCGGGCGACTGCCTGTACAAGATCGGCGAGTACCGCGACGCGTTCGTCATGTTCACCAAGCTGAAGTTCGACTACCCGGAGACGAAGGAGGCCAAGCTCGCGCGCGGCTACCTGACCGATCCGAAGCTCGACCGTATCGAGGAATAGACCAATCGCGGAGGAGATCATGCGCACCATCCAGCACATCGCACGCCGTCTGCCGGCGCTTATCCTGGTCCTGGGCGCCCTGGCGACGACGGCCCGGGCGGGCAACGACTGGGACTGGCACCTGCCGAAGGAAGACTTCAAGCTGCTCAACCAGTTCGAGCGCGCCCAGTACCAGAAGGCGATGAAGCTCTTCGACAAGGGCCAGGAGACCCGCCGCCACCACTGGCAGAAGGTGGACACCAAGGCCTTCAAGTCCGCGGCCGCGGAGTGGGAGAAATTCCGCACGCACTACGGCGACACGGCGATCCTGCCCTACGTCGTCTTCATGCAGGCGCACAGCCTCCACTTCGCCAAGCTCCGCCACGAGGCGATCAAGAAGTACACCGAGGTGCTCGACTACTTTGGCGACGAGATCTGGGTCGCGGCGCCGGCGCAGTACTGGCGCGGCATCGCCCACTTCGACAACGGCGACGACCGCCAGGGCTACAAGGACATGCAGGCGATGGTGGAGGACCCGGACTACAAGCTCCACCCCCTCGCCGCCGGGGCCTTCCGCCGCCTGGCGGACAACCACGCGCGCAACAACGAGATGCCCCAGGCGATCAAGTACTGGAAGGAGACCTACGAGGTCTTCGCCAAGAACAACTGGGACGAGGCGAAGAACGCGCGCAACAAGGTGATCGGCGAGTACGTCAAGGACCAGCGGTACGACCTGATCGTCGGCTGGCTGGCCCCCGGAGACAAGCGCGACGACGCCAACCGGCGCCGCGGCATCGCCAGCGCGGTCCGCGACGTGGCCTACCACGGCTTCGGCGGCGACTGGGGCGTCTACAAGGGCACCGCCGGCGACAAGCAGAAGAAGGAGGACATCAAGGCCTTCCTCGACTGGTATACCGCGCAGCGGAAATACTACGAGCAGACGAACAAGCTCTGGGACTACTTCAGGGACCGGACCTACTTCCTGGTACACCGCTGGCGGGACCAGAAGCTGATCAAGCCGCTGGTGGAGGAGGCGGCCAACTTCATCGCCGCGCAGAAGTGGGAGGAGAAGGACAAGAACAAGAATTACTCCTGGATGATCGACCGCTGCCGCGAGGCCGGCAACGGCACCCTGGCGCGTCTGCTCATCGAGCGCATGACCGACCGGCCGTACGCGCTGTGGAAGAAGTACGAACTGGTCGGCCACAGCGAACACAAGTGGAACGACGCGGTCAAGATCCTCGAGAATATCGAGGCGCTGAAGTCCGACCACTGGAGCGGCAAGGCCCGCTACGAGCGGGCCAAGGTCTACGAGGAGCGCCTGCGCAACTACGAGCAGGCGATCAACATCTACCAGGAGATCAACAGCCCGCCCGGCACGCTCTGGCGCATCCAGCACTGCTACCGCAAGTGGGGCAAGGCCGACAAGGCGCTGGCGACGCTGAAGCAACTGGTGGGGATGTTCCCCGGCGAGGCCGCCGAGGCGATGTACCACATCGGGCTGTATCAGCACCAGGACGGGCAGATCCAGAACGCCATCTCGGCGTACCGCCAGATCTTGAAACACCCGGAGTGGAAGAAAAGCGGTGCCGCCTCCAAGGCCCACCAGAAGCTGGAGGAGCTCGGCATCGAGACCGGCGGCGGCGTACAGGACGAGGAACTCTGAACCCGCGCCCGGACGCGGGGGCGCGCAAGGAAAGGAATCGACGCATGAACCGATCGACCCGGCGACACAGCGTGCTGCGGCATTTGATCCTGGCGCTGGCGGTGGCCCTCTTCGCGGGCACCGCCCTCGGCGGCGAGGAGGAGGCCCCGCGGCGGCGGCGGCGGCGCGGCGGCGACAGCGCCGGCAGCGAGGAGGCGCGCATGGAGATGCGGGCCAACCGCATGATCGACAGCGCGGTGGAACTGCTGGAGCAGAACCAGGAAGAGCGCGGGCTCAAGCTGATCGCCCAGGTGCCGCGCATGTTTCCCGAGGCCAAGGCGCGTTTCCGGGCATTCCTGGTGCACGGCAAGTACCTGGTCACCAAGCGGCGTTTCGACGAGGCGGTGAAGCAGTTCAAGAACGCCGCCGACTCCGAGGACGCCGATGAGCGCGCCGAGGCGATGTACCAGGAGGGCATCTGCCACTACAGCATGAACAGCTTCGACCGGGCGTTCATGGTGCTGCGCCGGGTGACCAACGAATATCCGTGGAGCGTCTTCGCCAACGAAGCCTACTACTACATCGGCCAGTGCCACTTCAAGCTCGGCCGCTGGGCCAAGTCGGTCGAGGCGCTGAAGATGGTCGGCACCAACGTCCCCACCAACATCACCGGCGAGAGCTACGCCGAGGCCGGCCAGCGCATGCTGGTGAAGATCCACGACAAGGACCTGGTGGTGCTCGAGAAGACCGGCGGCGCGGCGCACGTGGCGGTGGCCACCGAGGGCGGCGACAGGGAGCGCATGCAGCTCGAGCCGCTGAGCCAGAGCGGCGAGGACTACATCGCCACCGTCCAGACCGCCCTGGGGGCGGCCACGCCCGGCGACGGCACGCTGCAGATCCGCGGCGGCGACCGCGCGCAGGTGCTCTACGTCGACGAGAACACCGAAGGCGGCAAGCGCAACCAGAAGGCGCTCGCCAACGTCCGCATGGTCTCGACCGCCTCCATCGGCTTCATGGACGGCGCGTTCAAGGAATACACCAGCGGCGTCTTCGGCAACCAGCCGGCGTTTCTGCAGGTCAAGGACTTCGACCGCGACGTCAGCGACAAGGCCGACACGGTGACGGTGCGGGTGAAATCGGAATACCTCCCCGAGGAGGAGGAGGACTTTACCGCCCGCGGCGTGCTCCTCGACGACGAGGTGGTGCCGGAGACGCGCGACAGCTTCGAGATCGAACTGACCGAGACGGGGCCGCACACGGGCATCTTCACCGGCCGTATCCACCCGCGGATCGTCGCGGAGGGCGAGGAACCGGTGCGCGAACCGGGAACGCTCTTCGTCCAGAGCAACGACAAGGCCGTTATCGAATACACCGACGAGATGCATCTCGACGGCGAGGAACCGCGCGACATCGGCTTCGTCGCGACCGTGGTCGTCGGCGACATCCCCAACGTCATGGTCACCGAGCACATCGTCACCGACCCCGATATCAAGGCCAAGAAGCTGCTCATCGAGGCGGAGATCTACAAGCAGCTCGCCTCGATCTTCAAGGAGGTGGGGCTGCAGAGCAAGGCCGACGACAAGGCCGACGAGGGCCTGCTGCGCGTCGACAAGGTGCGCGGCATCCGCACCGAGGTCAGCCTCGACCGCACCCTGGTGGAGCAGGCGTACAAACTCAAGTGGGAGCTGCTGCTGGTGCAGAACAAGCTCAAGGAGGCCATCAGCGTCTGCTTCGACCTGACGCGCATCTTCCCGGACACGGACATGGCCGATCAGGCCTTTCTCCAGATCGCCAACGCCCGCATCGAGGCGGGCGATCCGCAGGCGGCGCTGCCGATCCTGACCTCGATCCTGCGCCTGCCCAACAGCGAGATGAAGGCCGAGGCGCAGTTCACCATCGGCAAGGCGCAGGAGGAGATCGCCATCGAGCAGGCCAAGAAGGCCACCGAGGAGGCCAAGCGCCGGGGCCAGAAACCGGTCCGGCCCGACCTGAGCCGGGCGATGATGGCCTACAAGCAGTGCGCCGAGGCGCACCCGGCCTCGCCCTTCGCCGGCGAGTCGCTCAAGCGGATCGTCAAGTACTACATCACCTACAAGGATTACCCGCGCGCCATCGAGACGCTCGAACGGATCTTCCAGGACTACCAGGACGTCGACTGGCTCGACGACATGCTGCTGTACTGGGGCGTCTCGGCGTACCGCATGGGCGATATGGACACCGCGGCGCAGAAGTTCCGGCAGGTCCTGGAGCAGTTCCCCGGCGGGAAGGCCGCCGAGAAGGCGAAGACGTTCCTCAAGTCGGTCAACCGCAGGAGCCAGTAACGGCGCCCGCGGCGGCCGCGGCCGACGTCACGCATTGCTTCCGACGCCGCGATCGGTTATAATGCAGGCATGTCCGGGCGGGTGTCCGCCCGGGCCGCCCGTCACCGATTCGAGGAGACCCGATGCTCGAGTATGTTCTCGATGGCGGACCGATCATGGTCCCGCTGGTATTCCTGTCGATCCTGGCCGTCTCGATCATCATCGACCGGCTACGTGCCTTCCGCGCGGCCGACGTCGACTCGCTGCGGCTGCGACAGGAGGTGAATAACCTCCTCGAGGACGACCGCCTCGACGACGCCATCCGCACCTGCGAGCAGTCGCAGGGCCCGGTGGCGGCGGTGCTGCTGGCGGGGCTGAGCAAGTACCGTCGGCTGCTGCTGCGCGGCCACCCGGTGGGCGAGATCGAGCTCAACGTCTCCAAGACCATGGAGGACTTCGCGCCCAAGGTGCTCGGCGCGCTCGAGAAGCGGCTGAACCTGCTCATGCTCGTCGGCGGCATCAGCCCGCTGCTGGGCATGACCGGGACGGTGACGGGCATGATCAAGTCCTTCGACAAGATGGCCGCCACGGCCGGACTCGAACCGGGCGCGGTCGCCGGGGGCATCTCCGAGGCGCTGATCACCACCGCCGCGGGGCTGGTCATCGCGATTCCCGCGGTCGTGGCGCATAACATCTTCTCCAAGCACGTCGAGCAGTTCGAGCTGGAAATCGACGACAGCGTCACCGAGCTCATCGATTACATCTCGCTGGGCCGCGACGCGTAGGAGCCTCCCATGGCGCGCAAGAAGAAGAACCGCGAAAGCGGCGACATCGACGTCTCGGCGTTCGCGGACATCGCGTTCCTGCTGATCATCTTCTTCATCCTCACCTCGACCTTCGTCCAGACCGCCGGCGCGCTGGTGGACATCCCCGCCGGCAAGCCGCCCGAGGACAAGGCCGAGGAGGAGGACAAGGTCGACACCATCAACGTGGCCAAGAACGCGATCCATTACGGCGAGGACGAGGACGCGCCGAAGCTGACGCTTCCGGAACTGCGCGACAAGCTCTTCGCCCTGGACCTGAAGTCCAAGGAGAAGAAGGACCGCATCCTCATCGTCGAGTGCGCCGACGACGTGCCCTACGAGCGTTACTTCCGCGTCCTCACCGCCGTCAGCGAGGCCGGGGGGATCGTGGCGATCATCGAGAACGAGGAGGATGAGAAGAAATGAGACGCCGCCGCCGCAGCTACAAGGTGATGGTCCCGGTCGCCTCGATGGGCGACATCGCCTTCCTGCTCATCATCTTCTTCATGCTCGTCTCGAACTTCATGAAGCAGAGCAAGCTCGAGCTGGCGAAACCGCAGAGTCCGGACATCGACACCGTCGAACCGGCGAAGGTCACCGTCAGCGTCGACAAGCACGGCGCGGTCTGGGTACACGGCAACGAGGTGCCGGTGGAGACCCTCGGCGCGGCGGTCGACGTGGTCATCGCCAACCTCGAGGACAAGCGCGTGGAACTGAAGGTCGACAAGGACCTGCCGATGGAGATCGTCAAGCCCGTCCGCGACGCGCTCGTCGAGGTCGAGGCGAAGCTGGTGCTCGTCGGCGACAAGGAATGAGACGATGACGACATCCCCCATGGTCACGAGCGAGGAGAACATGAGCGAAAAGATCACCGCGCGTTGCGACTGCGGCAAGGCCTACCGCCTGCCGCCGGAGAAGGCCGGCAAGAAGATCCGCTGCAAGAGCTGCGGCGGCGTCATCCTGGTGCCCGAACGTCAACCCGCCCCGGCGGAGCCGACGCCGACGCCCGCGCCGACGCCGACGCCGCTGCCGCGGACCGGACCGCGCCGCTCGCCGGATACGCTGGTCCTTGCCGAGAAGATGGGCATCACCGACGACATCGAGGTGCGCGACCCGACGGAGCTGATGGTCGAGGTCAACCGCTCGATCGTGGTGAAGGGACTGCTGATCGCGCTGATCGGGCACGTGCTCGTCTTCGGCCTGACCAGCTTCGGCCTCTACCGCGACTGGGCCAAGTACGGCATCATGCTGCCCAGCCAGATCAAGGAGAAGAAGCGCGAGGAGGCCGAGGCCGTCGAGCAAGCCAAGAAGGAAGCCGAGCGCAAGGCCCGCGACGAGGAGCGCCGCAAGGAGCGCGAGGAACGCGAGAAAGCCGAAGCCGAGAAGAAAGCCCAGAAGCAAGCGACCGCCACCGGGAACGGCGCTGAGGGAACGGGCCAGTCCAAGCAGGAGAAGGCGCTGGAGGAGAAATCCTACGACCGGCCGGCCGACAGCCCCGTCGACCTCGACGGCGATCTCGGCCTCGAATGAGAAGGACCCATGGCCAGGCGGCGTAGACGACGAGCGGAGAACACCCCCCGCGTCGAAGCGAACGGGAGCGCGGCCGGACTGCTGGCGACGCTCGACCGGCCCTTCGCCTGGGTGGAGAAACATACCGCCGCCGCGGTGCAGTTCCTGCAGCCGTGGCTGTCCTGGCTGCTCGAGAAAGTCCACCATTACCTCGGCATCGGCCTGCGCTTCGCCCTCGGCAAGCTCGGCTACGCCCTGGGCTTCGTGCCCTGGTCGATCCGTTTCGCGGTGTTGCTCTGCGTCATGGGCGTCAGCGCGGCGCTGCTGAGCCTGTACGCGACCGAGACGGTCCTCTTCGCGCCGCAGTACCAGTCCAAACAGCTCGCGGCGCTGCAGGCGGCGGGGCTGCCGTCGACGCTGGCGGCGCTGGAGACGCTCTCGCTGGCGCTGGCCCTTCTCTGCCTGCTGGCGACGATCACCACGCTGATCCGCCACCGTTTCTCGCTGATCTTCATGCAGGCGGCGACCGCCGCGTACGTGATCGTCTGGGGTTGGTACCTCTCCATCCTCGTCAACGTGCCGGCGCTGCTCTACGACTTCAACCACGAGACCTACGACAAGTACATGCGCAACGAGGCGTGGATGGTCAACGTCACGCCGTGGCTGCTGCTGGGACTGGTGCCGGGGCTGACGATCTTCCTGCTCGTCCTGCGCCGCGCGCGCGCGTTCTACAAGCACCCCCGCGCGACCGAGGAGACCGTCGCCGACGAGGTCGTGGAGAGCCTGCGCACCAACGGCCGCGACCCGCGCTACCGGACCTCGACCTACTGGTCGACCTTCCTGCACCTGAGCATTCTGATCTACCCGGTGCTGATGAAGGGCTGCGGCTGGGAGAAGCCCTACGCCATTCCCCAGGGCGAGGGCAGGCAGGTGGTCGAGGTGGTCAAGGTCAAGCAGAAGAAGAAGCCGAAGAAGAAGCGCTACATCCTCGCCATGAACAGCCCGATCATCTTCACCCGCCCCGACATCGACGACGAGAAGGTCCTCGACGACGTGGAGGAGGTTACCGAGTACGAGTACGTCGCCACCTCGCTCAAGGCCAACCCGGGCACGGGCGAGGGCACCAAGGGCGGCTGGCCCGGCGGCATGCCCGGCCGGGTGCGCTTCATCCGCCTCAAGTACCGCGGCGGCGACTGGGACCAGGACATGGGCAAGAACGCCGACCAGGAGTTCCTGCTCAAGTTCCACGAGTTGACCGGCTTCCCGGTCGCCGACGACACCGAGGCGCGCGATATCCGCCGACTGCGCCTCTTCCCCGACGGACGCAAGCCGCCGTTCGTCTTCATCACCGGCAAGGGCGGCATCTCGGTCTCGGGCACCGACGTCAAGACGCTGCGCTGGTACTGCCTCGAGGAGGGCGGGATGATCTTCGCCGACAACGGCGGCGGCACCTTCGACCGCAGCTTCCGCACGCTGATGCGCCGGGTCTTCCCGGAGAAGAAGTGGATCGACATCCCCAACGACGATATCCTCTACCGCCACCCGTTCCAGTTCCCCAACGGCGCGCCGCCGATGTGGCACCACTCGGGCACCCGCGCGCTCGGGATCAAGCACAACGGCCGCTGGGTGGTCTTCTACCACCAGGGCGACCTGAACGACGCGTGGAAGAAGGGGCACTCCGGCGTCAGCAAGGGGCTGGCCATGCAGGCCTACAAACTCGGCGTCAACGTCATGAACTACGCCTTCACCCGCTACCTCGAGATCCACGCCGAGAACGCCGAGTAGAATTCACGCCGGATCGAAGACGAGCGCGCCGAAGGCCGCGGGCTGGTGGAAGTTGAGCACCTCCATCGGCGACCAGGCGCCCCAGTGCGGGTGCGAGGTCTTGTCGCCGCACTTGTAGAAGTTCGCCCGCCACGTCTGCCCCGGCACCTCGCCGAGCGGACCGACGAAGCTTTCCAGCAGCGCGAAAGGAACGTGGAAGCGCAGGTGCCAGGTCGTCCAGTCGGCGATCTCCGGCTCGACGGTCTCGGGCAGATCGGTCCAGCGCGCCACCTGCCCCGCGTCGCCCGCGGCGAAGAGTCGGTACCTGGCGAAGCCGCCCTCGGGCAGCCGCGTCCAGTCCTCGATGTAGGAGGCGTGGAGGTTGCCGCCGCAGTTGAACTCGAAGTTGACATAACCGGCGTCGTCCCCGGGCTTGACGAAGAACTCGACGCAACTGTCGAAGCAGACCATATCCATGAAGCCCGTCCGCACCGCGCGGACATAGCGGTCCTTCACGCGAAACGCGCCGAAGAGGCCGCGGTCGGTGTAGAGCAGCCGCGCCTCGACCGGCGGCCGGTGCGGGGTGCTGTTCTCGTGGTACCACTCGATGCGCAGCGTCTGGGCCTCGGGCCACGGCGCCGCGTCCCAGGCTACATCCAGCATCGGCGTTTCGCTCGCCTTGACGACGCGACAGGTCTTCATCGCCGATCCCTTCCCGGCAGGCATATCGTTGCACGGCGCGGCGACATCTGCTATAGTCGTCCTGCCGCTCCCCTCGGGCGACCATGATACCGCAACGCAGCGAGCGACGCCACATGGAAACGCACCGCCACGACGAGGACAACTTCACCCCGGTGGAACGGGCCGCGCTCACGGCTTCGCCCTTCGCCGCGCTGTATCCGCCGCGCGAGCGCATCCCCGCGCTGGTGGTGGACAACTTCCCCGCGCTCGGGCGCCTGACCGCGCTGCGTTTCCTGGAGTGGGCGCGCGCGCATCCCGAGGGCGTCGTGTCCCTGCCGACGGGCAAGACGCCCGAGCACTTCATCCACTGGGTCACGCGCCTGCGCGACACCTGGCGCGAGCCGGAGACGCGCGCGCTGCTGGAGGCGCACGGCATCGCCGCCGCGGCGCCGCCGGCGATGAACGGGTTGCACTTCGTCCAGATCGACGAGTTCTACCCCATCGACAGCGCGCAGGCCAACAGCTTCTTCCACTACGTCAACCACTATTACATCGACGGTTTCGGCCTCGCGCGCGAGAAAGCGCTGCTGATCGATCCGCCGCGCATCGGCCTGGAGGCGGGGCAGACGCTGGCGGAGGTATGGCCGCAGATGCGCGTGGACCTGAGCCTGCGTCACCGCGCCCCGCGGTCGGCGCTCGAGGCGACGCAGCAGACGGTGCTGGCGCGCATCGACCAGTGGTGCCAGGAGTACGAAGAGCGCATCCGCGATCTCGGCGGCATCGGCTTTTTTCTCGGCGGCATCGGCCCCGACGGGCATATCGGCTTCAACGTCCGCGGCTCGGACCACTACTCGACCACGCGGCTGACGCCGACGAACTACCCGACCCAGGCCGCGGCCGCGACCGACCTCGGCGGCATCGAGATCGCCCGCTCGCGCCACGTCGTCACCATCGGCCTCGGGACGATCGCGCACAACCCCGACTGCGTGGCGCTGATCATCGCCGCGGGCGAGGCCAAGGCTCCGATCGTCGCCGACGCCATCGAGCATCCGCCGGACGTGCTGTACCCGGCGACGGCGCTCCAGGCACTGCCGCGCGCGCGCTTCTACCTCACCCGCGGGGCGGCCAGGCGTCTGCAGGCCCGGGAGCAGGCGGTGCTGATTCGCAAGGACCGTCTCCGGGACGAGGCGGCGGTGCGCATCCTCGTCGACCTGGCGCTGAAGCGGAACCGCCGCCTGCTGGATTTGACGGCAGAGGATTTCGCGCAGGATCCGGCGGGGGCGCTACTCCTGCAGAAGCGCGTCGAGGGGCGCGAGGCGCTCGTTAGCCTGGCGTGGAACACGCTGGTCGCACGGGTGGAGGCCGGCGCCGACGCGCGCGGCCGCACGCGCTTCCTGCACACCGAACCGCATCACGACGACGTCATGCTCGGATACCTGCCGGCCATCGTCCGCCATATCCGCGACGCCAGCAACAGCCACTTCTTCGCCACCCTCACCAGCGGCTTCACCTCGGTGACCAACCGCTACATGCAGGGCCGGCTCGAACACCTGCTGCCCTTCCTCGACGCCTTCGCCGGGCTGTGGGCCGAGGGCTACTTCGCGCCGGCGAACCTGCACGGGCGCAATCGCGACGTCTGGCAATACCTCGACGGCGTGGCCGCGCGCAACGAGGCCATGCGCGACGAGGGCGCCGCGCGCCGGCTGCTGCGCGACCTGTGCGAGCTGTACGACGCGGCCGACATCGCCGCGGTCGGCGAGCACCTGCGGGAGTTGACGGACTACTTCGCCACGGCCTACCCGGGCAAGAAGGACCCGCCGCCGATCCAGCGCCTGAAGGGAATGTGCCGCGAGTGGGAAGTGGAGTGCCTCTGGGGCTATCTCGGCTGGAACTGCAGCCACATCCGCCACCTGCGCCTGGGCTTCTACACCGGAGACATCTTCACCGAGGAGCCGACCGCCGGGCGCGACGTGCCGCCGATCCTGGCGCTGCTGCGCGAGGTGGAGCCGCAGGTTCTGACCGTGGCCTTCGACCCGGAGGCGAGCGGACCGGACACGCACTACAAGGTCATGCAGGCGATCAACGAAGCGGTGAAGCAGTACCTCGCCGACGGGCGGCGGGAAGCGCCGACGATCTGGGGCTACCGCAACGTCTGGTATCGATTCCATCCCGCGGAGGCGAACATCTACGTCCCGGTCTCGCTGAACATGCTGGCGATCATGCGCGACTCGTTTCTCAACACCTTCCTCTCCCAGCGCGAGGCGTCGTTTCCGAGCCACGAGCACGACGGCCCGTTCTGCGAACTGGCGCAGCGGATCCAGGTCGAGCAGTACCAGGCGGTGAAGACCTGCCTCGGGCGGGAGTGGTTCCACGAGCACCCGCGCCCGCTGATCCGGGCCACGCGCGGGCTGGTCTTCCTGAAGGAGATGGCGCTGGAGGAGTTCCAGCACGCCAGCCGCGAACTCAAGCGCGCGGCCGAGAACGCGTGATCTTATTCCGCCCGCCGCGTCCGGGCCAGCAGGCAGACCAGCGCGCCGAGGAGAAAGAGCGCGCCCGCCACCGCCGCCGCGCGCGGCAGTGCGTACGGCGTCGGCGTCTTGTCCAGAAAGCACTGCCCCAGGCTCCAGAAGACGCTCGGCATCTTCAGCGCCGGCAAGTCGGCCGAGGCGCCGGTGCGCTGGCGGACTGCCTCGTCGAACAACCACGCCACGAGCGGACCGCCGGCGGCGAGGATGCCCTGCACGAGGTAATACCAGTTGGCGGTCAACCGCGACAGCATCAAGCTGAACAGCAGAAACGCCAGCAGCAGCCCCAGCGCCGGCCCCGCCTCCGTCCACGCCAGCGGCTGCACGCGCGCAGCCAGCGTCAGCGCGTACAGGTGCGCGCACAGCAGCAGCAGCAGCCAGTAGCCGCCCAGGCGGCACGCCGCGCGGCGCGAGGTCTCCGCCGGCAGCATGAACGGCGCCAGGAAGAGAAGAAACGCCGCCGAGGTCTGTAGCTGGAAGAGCCCCGCGCTCCCCCCCGCCCCGGGCCAGAGATGCCGCAACGCCGGCGGAACGGGCGTAGTCGTCAGCAGCAGCATCCCGACCAGCCATGCCAGGAAGAGCACCGCCGGTCCGGCCGGGAAGGAAGGAGCTTGTCGGTCGATTGATTCGTCCGCGGGCATGCACGCATTATGGCCAAAACGGCGGCAGACTCAAGCCCTCACCGCCGCGCAGCGTCCCGGTCGAGAATGGCCGGCCGGTGGCTCTGCGGCAGCGAGTAGCCGGCCACGCGGCCGCGGACGTCGAGGCAGAGGCCGGGCACGCGCGGCGGGTTACGCGCCAGCAGCGTCCGCAGCATGGCGATCTTCTCCGCGGCGCTCGGCTCGTCCGGCAGATCGTCGCGGTTGTGCGTACCCCAGAGTATGGTCACGCCGCCGCCGGTTTCCAGATCCAGCCGCGGCAGCGCGGGACGCTCGAGCTGCAGTTCGTCCAGAAACGACGCCCGCCTCACCACGATGCGCTTGAGCGGAAGCTCGTCGGCGAGCACCGATTTCCCCAGTCGTTGCAGCACGTCGAGCGCGTCGCGCAACCCCGTGTCGTCCCAGCGCGCGCCCTCGTGCGCCGGGCGGAAGGAGATGTTGCCCTGGATGATCGGCAGGCCCGGTCGCGGCTTGCGCGTCCCGGTCGGCAGCAGCACGCCGTCGGCGCCGACGAGCCAGTAGTACTGGTTCTGCAGCACCTGCGCCACCGGCACGCGCGGCACGAACTCGACCGCCACGCGGTCGGGAAAGACCCGCTCCATGCGGCAGACGCGGCGCACCCAGACGCTCTTCTCGTACGTCCGGACCAGATCGTGCAGCAGGAACGGATCCAGCAGGCTCCGCCCGGCCGCGGCGCGCCCGAGACGCTCGTACTCGTCCACCGCATCGGTGCAGAACTGTCCCGGCTCGGCCAGCCGCACCGTCGCCGGGACGCGGTAGCGCGGATCCTCCAGCCCCGCCCGCCAGAGCTCCACCGCGCCGCAGATCGCGCCGCCGATCAGCGCCGCCAGCGGCAGCGCCAGGATCAGGTTCCGCGCCGCCACCGCCAGGGCCGTACCGAAATGCGCGCGCAGACGCGACTCGCGCGCGGCGGTCTCTCTCTTCGCGGTCGTGCGTTTTTTCGCCATCGCTTCGTCTCGCCTATCGTTGCGACCGCCGCCACGCCAGCGCCAGGATCCGCCGGCAGAGCTGCGGGAAATCGATGCCGGCCGCGCGCGCGGCCATCGGCAAGAGGCTGTGCGCGGTGAAGCCGGGGATGGTGTTGACCTCCAGCACCCGCGGCCCCTCGTCGTCCACGAGGATATCCACCCGGCCCATGTCGCGCACCGCCAGCACCTCCCCCGCGACCACGGCGATCTCCCGCAGCCGCCTCGCCGTCTCCTCGTCCAGCGGCGCGGGGCAGAAATAGCGCGTACGGTCGTCGCGATATTTCGCCTCGTACGTATAAAAGTCCTGCGCCGTCTCGAGTTCGATCACCGGCAGCGGCTCGCCGCCGAGAAGCCCGACGGTGAACTCGCGCCCGTCGATATACGTCTCGATCATCACTTCCGCGTCGAAGGAGAGCGCCTGCTCCACCGCCGAGACCAGGTCGTCCACCGCACGCACGATACTCGTGCCGACGGAGCTGCCGCGGCTGTTGGGCTTGACCACTACCGGCGCGCGCAGCCCGTTGCGCGAGAGCGCGGCGATGGCCTCGTCCACGGCGTCGACGGTGACGGCGTAAGCCACCGGGATGCCGTGCTCGGCCAGCTTGCGCTTGCTCGCCTTCTTGTCGATGGCCACGGCGCTGGCGGCGGCGTCGCTGCCGGTGAAGGGGATGCCGCGCCGGGCCAGGAGTTCCTGCACCGTGCCGTCCTCGCCCCACTCGCCATGCAGCGCCAGGAAAGCCGCGTCGCAGCGGAGGCGTTCGATCTCCTCGGCCGTGCCGGCGAGTTCGACCAGCCGCGCGCGCAGCCCCGCTTCGCGCAGCGCCCCGTGCACCGCCGTGCCGCTCTGGCGCGAGATCTCGGCCTCGGCGCCGGGGCCGCCGCAGAGGACGGCGATATCCAGTTCGTTCAGCTCGTCCTGGGCCATTGTTCCACTTCCAAGTCCAACGTCACGCCGTGCACGCGCTCGACCTCGCGCCGGATCTCGTCGACGAGGCGCAGGATCGCTGCGGCTGTGGCGCGGCCGCGGTTGAGGATGAAGTTCGCGTGCCTGTCGCTAACGACCGCGTCGCCGACGGCGCGTCCCTTCAAGCCGGCCGCATCGATCAGTTCCCCCGCGCCCGGTCCGCGGGGCGGATTCCTGAAGACGCAGCCGGCGCTCCTGCCATCAATTGGCTGCGCGGCGCGTTTCCTTTCGCGCGCGGCGGCCAACCGTGCCTGGATCGCCGCCGGCTCGTCCGTTTCCAGCGCCAATTCGACCGCCACGACACGATAGGGCGAAAGGTTGCTCGCCCGGTAGCCGAAGCGGAGCGCGTCGCCGTGCAGGCGGACGGTCTCGCCATTCTCGTCAAGCGCAGTCACCTCCGCGACCCGCGCACCGATGCCTTCATCGCGGCCGCCGGCGTTCATGCGCACCGCCCCGCCGAGCGTACCCGGGATGCCCGCGAGGTCCTCGAGTCCGGCCAGGCCAGCGCGCGCGGCCTCCTGCAGTACGCGCGGCAGCGGCACGCCGGCGCCGGCGACGATGCGCGCTTTGTCGATCTCGATGCGAGTGAACGCTTCGCCGCGGAGCGCCAGCACCAGCCCCGGAACGCCGGCATCGTCCACCAGCAGGTTGCAGCCGCCGCCGAGGAGGTAGACCGGCAGCGCGTGCGCCTTCGCCTCGCGCAGAAGAACCGACAGCTCTGGCAAGCTCGCGGGTTGGGCATGGTAGCGCGCCGGGCCGCCGACGCGCCAGCTCGTGCATGGCGCCAGCGCGACGTCTTCCTCGACGCCGGCCGGCCAGGCGATGCGTGCGTGCAGATCCGCCATCATACGCCCGCGCTCTCCTGCGTCCGCGGCCGCGCGGCCAACGCCTGCGCGACCTTGTGGATATCGCCCGCGCCCATGCAGATCGCCAGCCCCGCCTCCGCCGCCGCGTCCGTCAGCCGCGCGCCGGTCTCCGCGAGCGTGAACGGCCCCTCGGCCTCGCCACCGCAGGCGCGTACTTTCTTCACGAGCATGGCCGCGTCCACGCCCGGGATCGGCGCCTCGCGCGCAGGATACAAGTCCACCAGCAGCACCCTGTCGGCCAGCGCCAGCGCGGCGCCGAAATCGTCGGCGTAATCGCGCGTGCGCGAATACAGGTGCGGCTGGAACGCCACGACCACCGGTCCCTTCGCGAAGGCGCGCGTCGCGGCGATGCCGGCGCGGATCTCGGTCGGGTGATGCGCGTAGTCGCTGTACAGCGGCACGCCGTTCACCGCTCCCATCAACTGCATGCGGCGCTCCACCGGAGAACACGTCGCCAGGTGCGCCACGCCCTCCTCCAGCGGGACGCCAGCGGCCTCCGCCAGCGCCAGCGCGCAGAGCGCGTTCTCGACGTTGTGCCTCCCGGCGAAAGCGAGAACGGCCGTGGCGACGAAGTCGCCGTGACGGAAGAGATCGAAACGCTGGCCGTCGCCGTCGGGGCGAAGCGTCCGCGCCTGCAGCTCGGCCGCGGCGTCGAGGCCGAAGGTGACGGTCCGGCCCGAATGCTGCCGCAGCAGCGCCGCGGTCTGGGCATCGTCGAGGTTGCCGATCAGCGTGCCGCCGGCATTGTCCGCGTACCGCGCGAACGCCTCGCGGTAGCGCTCGAAGCTGCCGTAGTGGTGCAGATGCTCGGATTCGATGTTGGTGATCGCGGCGACGGAGAGCCGCGGCTCGGTGAAGGAGCCGTCGCTCTCGTCCAGTTCGGCCAGGAAGAGCTCGCCCGCACCGAGGCGGAGGTTGCCGTTCAGCGCCGGCGCCACGCCGCCGAGGATGACCGTCGGATCGAGCCCGCCGGCGATGAGCAGGTGCGCGGCCATCCAGGTGGTGGTCGTCTTGCCGTGGGTGCCGCAGACGCCCAGTGCGCGCGAGGCGTTCAGCAGCGAGGCCAGGAACGTACCGCGGCGCATCGTCTCGGCGGCGGCGAGGCGCTCGGGATGATCCGCCGGCACGGCGCTGGTATAGACCAGCAGGTCCTGACCGGCGCAGTGGGCCGGATCGTGCCCCGGAAACACGGCAATTCCGCGCGCGCCAAGGCGTGCCGTCTGCTCGTTCCGCTCGCGGTCGCAGCCGCTGACCGCGGCGCCGCGCGCGTGCGCCAGCTCCGCCAGCGCGCTCATGCCGATGCCGCCGACGCCCATGAAGTGGATACGCTTACCGTTCATCTCCGGGTCCGTCATGCCGCGTCCCCGCTCTCGGATTCCAACGGCTCGCCGGCTTCGCTCTCGCGCCCGATCAGGCGCAGAACCGCACCGGCGATCTCTTCGGCGGCCTCGGGGCGGGCGCTGCGCCGCATCGCGTCGGCCATCTCCGCCAGCCGCCCGGCGTCTCTCCAGAGCTTCTCGAGCGCGTCGGCGAGGTCCTCGGCCTCGAGGTAGCGCTGGTCGAGCACCCGCGCGCCGCCGCGACTCTCGAGCCACTTGGCGTTGTGCCACTGGTGGTCGTCCTTCGCCGTCGGCAGCGGCACCAGGAGCGCGGGCACCCCGGCGGCGGCCAGTTCCGCCAGCGAGCCCGCGCCCGCGCGCGAGACCGCCAGCTTCGCGCGCCGGTAGAGCGCGGCCATGTCGTCGACGAAGCCGTGCACCTCGGCCTTGACCCGCCGGCTCTCGTAACCGCGCCTGACCGCGGCCTCGTTGTCCGCGCCGGCGATATGGATCAGCGGACACTTCAGCGCACGCTTCAGCGCCGGCGCCGCCTCGAGCATCAGATCGTTCAGCCGCTCGGCGCCCTGGCTGCCGCCGACGACCAGCAGCGCCTTGCCCTCGCGGACCGGGCGGCGGGCCATCGCGACCATCGCCGCGCGCAGCGGGGAGCCGCTGTCGAAAAACTTCGTCCGCGTGGGTCCGAAGCCCGCGCGCGCGCTGCGGAACTGCAGGTGGACCTGCGTCGCCCAGCGCGCCAGCAGGCGGTTGACCCGCCCCGGCACGGCGTTCTGCTCGAGGACCACCAGCGGCACGCCGCGCAGCGCCGCGGCCATCCCCGGCGGCGCGGCCGCGTAGCCGCCCAGCGCGATCAGCACGTCGGGCCGGTCCTTGCCCACCAGCGTCAGGCTCTGCTCGAGCGCCAGCAGGAACCGCAGCGCATTCTGCGGCTTGCGCCAGTCCAGCGGCGTACCGCGCGCGGCGCTGATGCAGTCGAGCGCGTAGCCGTGCGCGGGCACGAGCCGGCGGTCGAGTCCCTCGCGGGTGCCGATGAAGGTGATCCACGACTCGGGCGCCCGGCGGTGCAGTTCGTCCGCCAGCGCGAGCCCGGGAAACAAGTGGCCGCCGGTGCCGCCACCGGCGAGGAGAATCCTGGTCATGCCGCCTTTCCGTAGCGTTGGCGGAACGTCTCGTCCGCGTCGATGAGGTCGGCCGCCGGTTCGGTCTCGGCCTTCGCGGCGCGGCGCGCGGCCCGGCAAGTCAGGTTGTTCAGCACGCCCACGCCGGCCAGCATTACGCAGAGACCGCTGCCGCCGAAGCTGACGAACGGCAGCGAGATCCCTTTCGGCGGCACGAGTGCGGTAACCACCGCCATGTTGAACGCCGCCTGCAGGGCGATGGTGAAGAGAAAGCCGAAGGTGAAGAGCCGCCCGAAACGCGTGGGCAGCAGGCGCATCAGCACCAGCCCCTGGTAGAGCAGGAAGCAGTACAGGCCGACGATGAGCAGCGTCCCGGCCAGGCCCAGCTCCTGCCCGGCGATGGCGAAGATAAAATCGGTGTGCGCCTCGGGCAGGAAGTACAGCTTCGCCGGCCCTTCGCCCAGGCCGACGCCGGTGACGCCGCCGCTGCCGAGGGCGGTCTTCCCCATCCAGATATGCCACCCCGGCCCCGAGCGGCTGCCCAGGTACCACGCCTGGACGCGCTGGATGATGTAATCGATGGCGGCGACGACGCGCGCGCGGTGGAAGAACGCCAGCGTCCCCAGACCGCCCGCGCCCAGCAGGCCCAACCCCGCCACCTGCGCCCAGTGCGCGCCCCCGGCGAGCAGTATCGCCAACAGCACCGCGCCCAGCAGCAGCGCCGTGCCGACGTCGGGCTCGATGAGGATCAAGCCGCAGGTCAGGCCGATCAGCAGAAGCACCGGCAGCACACCCGCGAAGAACGGCAGCACCGGCCGCTCCCAGCGCGCGAGGATCGCCGCCAGCACCAGCACCATCGCCAGCTTGGCCACCTCCGAGGGCTGCAGGCTGAAGCCGGCGAAACGCAGCCAGCGGTACGCGCCGTTGATCTCCGCGCCGACGCCGGGGATGCGCACGGCGACCAGCAGCCCCAAACAGCCCAGCAGTACCAGCGGCCAGAGGCGCTCGAGCCAGCGCGCATCGAACCGGGAGGCGACGAGAAAGCCCATCACGCCGATGGCCAGCCAGAGGCACTGCCGCTGCAGGTAGATGAAGTCGATGCCGCTGCGCCCGGCGCGGACGGCGCTGGCCGAGTAGATCAGCACCAGTCCCAGCGCCACCAGCGTGAAGACCGCCGCGAGCAGGTAGCGCTGCGCCCCGCGCAGGCGCGCCGCCAGTTCCTCGCCGTTCATCGTCGTCGCCTTCGGGGCCACGTTCGTCTCCTCAATGCATCTTGAGCGTCATCAAGCCCATCGCCGTCAGCACCGCGCCGATCATCCAGAAGCGCACCACCACCTTGTTCTCGTGCCAGCCGGAGAATTCCAGGTGGTGATGGTACGGCGCGCACTTGAAGACCCGCCGCCCGGTAAGACGGAAGGAGAGCACCTGCAACAACACCGAGACCGCCTCGACGACGAAGATGCCGCCGACGAGCACCAGCACCAGTTCGTGCTTGATCGTCAGCGCTACGAAAGCGATGAGCGCGCCGAGGGTGAGACTGCCGGTGTCGCCCATGAAGACCTCCGCGGGGTGGGCGTTGAACCAGAGAAAGCCCATCACCGTGCCGACGAGGATGGCGCAGAGGATCGCCAGCTCCGCGCTGCCGAAGACATGCGGGATGCGGAAGTAGTCGCAGAGCTTCTCGTTGCCGACGACATAGGCGAGGACGGCGTAGCAGACGGCCACCATGATGGTGCAGCCGCTGGCGAGTCCATCGAGGCCGTCGGTGAGGTTGAACGCATTGGAACAGGCCACGATGACGAAGGCGAAGAAGGGGTAGTAGACCCAGCCCAGGTCCGGCTGCACCTGCGCCCACTTCGTGAAGGGGATCAGCAGCTTCGTCGTGTGCGCGTGCGCCAGGCCCATATGCGCGAAGAGCGCCAGCGCGACGACGACGACGACGAACTGCCCGACCAGCTTCTGCCGCTTGTTCAATCCCCGCCGCCCGCGCAGCTTGACGTAGTCGTCGACGAACCCCAGGAAGCCGAAGCCGATCAGCAAGACCCCCGCCAGCCGCACCAGCGGCTCGTCCGGATCGCACGTCAGCGCCATGGTGATCAGCACCGAGACGACGATGATCAGCCCGCCCATCGTCGGCGTGCCGCGCTTGCCCGCGTGCAGGTCCTCCAGCGCGCGGCTGTCCTTGTCCATCGCCTCGGTGGCGGCCAGCCGCCGCATCCAGGCGATGAAGCGCGGCCCCAGGCAGAGCATGCAGAAGAAGCCGCACGCCAGCCCGAGCGCCCCGCGGAAGGTGACGCTCTCGAAGACCCGCAGCGGCCCCGTCCAACCGGCCGCATCCTGCATCAGCGCCAGGTACTTGAGCATGCTTACCCCGTCTCCGCGTCGTAGAGCTTCAGCGCCTTGACCACCCGCTCGAGCTTCATGCCGCGCGAGCCCTTCACCAGCACCAGATCGCCCTTGTTGAGGATCTGGTTGAGATGGCCCAAAAGCGCCTGGACGGTGGTGAAGTGACGCACGATCACCCGCGCGCTCGCGCCGGCGGCGGCTTCGGCCAGCGCCAGCGTCTCCTTTCCTACCGCCAGCAGCACGTCGACGCCGCTGCGCCCGAGCCAGCGGCCGAGCTGCTTGTGATAACGCCGGCTCTCCGCGCCCAATTCCAGCATGTCGCCGACGATGACCACCCGCCGCGAACCGTCGAAATGAAGCATCGCCTCGACCGCGCGCATGAGCGAGTCGGGATTGGCGTTGTAGGCGTCGTTGATCACCGTCAGCGCCTGGGTCTGGAAACGCTCCATCCGGTTCGGCAGCGGCCACATGCCTTTGAGGGTCTCGGCCGCCGCATCCAGCGTCACGCCGAAATGTCCCGCCGCCAGCAGCGCCGCCAGGCAGTTCTCGATATTATGCGCGCCCAGAATCGGCACCTCGAAGCGGACGCCTCGTGCCGTGAAACGAATGGCTTCCTCGTCGGCTTCCGGATTCTCCGCCACCAAGTCGGCCTCGGCCTCGACGGCGAAGCTAACCGCCGTGGCGGGAATGGCCTCGCGCAACAATCGCGCGTGCGGATCCCGCGCCGGGTAGATTCCCAGCCCGTCCTGCGGCAGGCGCTTATAGATCGACGCCTTCTCGCGCGCCACCGCCTCCAGGTCTTTCAGCCCTTCCAGGTGCGCCGGGCCGATGTTGGTCACCACCGCCACCGTCGGCGTCGCGATATCGGTCAGGCGGGCGATCTCGCCGGGCGCGTTCGCGCCCATCTCCACCACGCCGAAGACCGCGTCGTCGATACAGTTGAGCATGGTCAGCGGCAGGCCGATCTCGTTGTTGTAGTTGCCCACGGGCGAGCAGACCGGCCCGCGCGGTTGCAGCAGGCGGACGATGATCTCGCGCGTGGTGGTCTTGCCGTTGCTGCCGGTGACGGCGATCCACGGCATCAGGTGGCCCTGCCAGCGGAACTGGTGCGCCATGCGCGCCAGCGCCGCGCGGCTGTCGTCGACAACGATGCCCGCGCGCCCCTGCAACGCCTCCTCGCGCTGGACGACCATGGCGGTGGCGCCCTTCGCGAGCGCCTCGGCGGCGTAGTCGTGGCCGTTGAAGTTCGGCCCGGAGATGGCGACGAAGAGCTCCCGCGGCCGCACCGTGCGCGAGTCGACGCTCACGCCGCAGGCCTCGGCCTCCGGATCGGCGTGGAGCAGCCGCCCCTCGGCCCAGGTGGCCAGCGTTCCCAGGTTCACGCGCATGCCTGTCTCCCGTAGTCCGCGCGTGCGCATGCCTCCCGCACCAGTTCGCGGTCGTCAAGATGTCGTCGTTCGGTTCCGATGATCTGGTAGTCTTCGTGCCCCTTGCCCGCGACGAGGACCACGTCCGTTGCGCCCGCGCCGCGCACCGCCGCCAGGACCGCTTCGCGCCGGTCGCTCAGGACCTGCACCGCCTCGGGGCGACGGAAGCCCGCGAGGGCGTCGTCGATGATCTGCCGCGGTTCCTCGGTCCGCGGGTTGTCGCTGGTCAGGATGACGCGGTCGGCGTGCGCTTCTGCCGCCTGCGCCATCAGCGGGCGCTTGCCGCGGTCGCGGTCGCCGCCGCAGCCGAAGACCGCGTGCAGCATCCCGCGCGTCAGCGGACGCAGCGCCGCCAGCACCGCCGCGAGCGCGTCGGGCGTATGGGCGTAGTCGACGAAGACGGTGACGCCGCCGGGCGCGCCGAAACGCTCCAGCCGCCCCGGCACGCCGGGGAAGAGGCGGATCGCCTCCAGCACCGCCGGAATCTCCAGCCCCAGCCGCGCGCAGAGACCGGCCGAGGCGAGGACGTTGGCGAGGTTGAACCGCCCTACCAGCGGCGAGCGCATGTCGTAGCGCTCCCCGGCGATCTCGAGAACGCACTTCGTCCCCTCCAGGCCGTACGCGACGGCACATGCCCGGATATCCGCCTCGTGCTCGACCGCATAGCGCCAGACGTCGGCGACGCAGCCGGTGACCAGCGCCTCGGCCAGCGGATCGTCGCCGTTGACGACCGCGGCGCTGCCGTGGGCGAGGTTGTCGAAGAGGATCTTCTTCGCGCGCAGGTAGCCGTCCATATCGCCGTGATAATCCAGATGATCGCGGCTGAGATTGGTGAAGACCGCTCCGGCGAAGCGGTGCGGCCAGACGCGGTACTGCTCGAGCGCGTGGCTGGAAACCTCGACCACCGCGTGCGTGAGACCGTTCTCGACCATGGCATGCAACAGCCGCGTAAAGGCGACGCTGCCGGGGGTGGTCAGGCTCGCCGGTTGCGCGCCGCCGCCGGTGTCGTACTCGACGGTGCCCAGCAGCCCCGTGCGCGTCCCGAGCGTACGCAGGATGTGGCGCAGCAGAAACGCCACGGTGGTCTTGCCGTTGGTCCCGGTGACGCCCAGGAGCGTCAGCGTCCGGGTCGGATCGCCGTGGAACGTGTTCGCCGCCTCCGCCAGCGCCCGGCGTGGATTCCCGCAGATGAGTTGCGGCACCGGCAGTTCCGGACGCGCCTGCGGCAGGATGACCGCCCGCGCGCCGCGCGCGAGCGCCGCTTCGATGTAATCCGCGCCGTCGGTCTTGACGCCGGGGAGCGCCGCGAAGAGCGCCCCCGGCTCGACCTTGCGGCTGTCGGCGGCGATTTGCAGGATCTGCGGATCGCCCTCGCCGCGACGGACGGCGCCATGGATAGATCGGGCGAGTCGGCTCAACAACATGGAACGTCCTCGAAGCGGTCTATTCGGTCGTCTGCGGCACCTTCAGGTACCGCAGGGTCTCGCGGCAGATATTCCGCACCGCCGGTGCGGCCACGGTGCCGCCGTAATGGCCGATGGAGCGGTCGGGCTCGCGCACCGAGACGACGACCACCAGGCGCGGGTTGTCGCACGGGGCGACGCCGACGAAGCTGCCGATCACCCGCGTGGGCGAATAGCCGCGCGCGCCGGCGGCGATCTCCTCGGCGTTGGCCGCCAGTTGCGCGGTGCCGGTCTTGCCGCCGATGCCGTACTCGCGCATCTTCGCCTTCTTGCCGGTGCCGTCGGTGACCACTTTGCGCAGCATCCGCAGCACGCGCCGGCTGATCCGGGCGCTCAGCACCCGCCGCCGCACCTGTACCGGCACGTCGTTGACCAGTTCGCCCCCGGGGCCGCGGATCGCGCGGACCAGCCGCGGCTTCAGGAGCACCCCGCCGTTGGCCAGCGCGCCGTAGGCCAGCGCCACCTGCAGCGGCGTCACCGTCAGCTCCTGCCCCATCGGGATCGACCCCATGCTGTACGAGGTCCAGCGGTTCAACGGGCGGACCGTCCCGGCCAGTTCCCCCGGCAGGGGAAAGCCCGTCTCCTCGCCGAAGCCGAAGCGTTTGACCCAGCGGTACAGCGATTCGCGCCCGAGCATCAGGCCGATTTTGGCGATGCCGATGTTGGAACTCTTGACCAGCACCCTCTCCGCGCTCAGCCAGCCGTAGCCGTGCACGTCGTGCAGCACCCGGCCGTTGGGCATGCGCCAGGCGCCGTTCTCGCAGAAGATGCGCGTCTCGGGACTGACGACGCCGTCCTCCAGCGCCGCGGCCTTGATGAACGGTTTCATGATGCTGCCGGGCTCGAAGACCGTGGCGATGGGCTGGTTGAGACGATTCTTCGTCGGCGTCGCCGTCGGGTCGTTCGGGTCGTACCCGGGCACGCCGGCCATGGCCAGCACGTCGCCGCTGCACGGATCCACGACCACGCCGCAGGCGCTCTTGGCCTTGTATTCATCGCAGGCGGCGGCCAGCTCGCGTTCCAGGATAGCCTGGATCGTCGCGTCCAGCGTCAGCATCACCGTCTGCCCCGGCACCGGGCTCTTCAACTGCTCGTTGTCGCTGGCCAGCCGCCGCCCCACCGCGTCGCGCCGCACCCGGCGCTCGCCGTCGAGTCCGCACAGCAGCGGATCGCAGAGATTCTCCACGCCCTCGAGCCCCTTGCCGTCGATGTCGGTAAAGCCGACGACGTGCGCGGCGAGGCGTTTCTGCGGATAGCGCCGCTCGTACTCGGTGGGGAAGAAGACGCCCGGCAGGTCCTTGGCCGCGGCCTGCTTGTAGACGTCGTTCTCCAGGTGCCGGCGCACCCAGACGAAGCGCAGCCCCGGCCGCCCGGCCAGCATGCGCGCGCGGTCGCGCTCGAGTCCCTGGTGCAGCCGCTGGAGCTCCCGCGGGGTCAGCTCGAGTGCGTGGTACAACGCCTGCGCCACCTCCTCGAGGTTGGCGTTCCGCCGCCGCGCCAGTTCCGGGTCGAAGGCGCAGGAATGGACCTGCATCGAAACCGCCAGCGGCCGGCCGCGGCTGTCGGTGATCTCGCCCCGGCGCGCCGGCCGATGCAACCGGCCGCTCTGCTGCACCGCGGTGGTTTGGGCGTGGATGTCATGCTCGAAGTGCTGCAGGCGGACCAGCCGCCCGGCCACGGCGAGATAGACGCAAAGGACGAGGAAGAAAAAGACGCGCGCACGCCCCAGCAGGAGACGCTGCGCCGCTTCGGCATCGGCCTGAACATCGCTGCGCATCATGACATCGTCCTCACCGCCGGCGGCCCTGGGCCATCTCCGACCGGCGGAGCTCCTCGGCGCTCCTGAGCGGCTCGCACGCCAGTTCCATCTCGCGCGCGAGACGCTCCAGGTGCACCGGGCTGGTCAACGCGGTCAACTCGGCCTTGCACCGCTGCAGATCTTCCTCCAGCCACCGCTCGCGGACGAGCATGTCCGCCAGCTCGTAGCAGAACCGGATGCGGCGCGTCTTCTCGCGCACCGTCGAGACGGCGATGAGCGCCAGGAGCGCCAGGAACAGCAGGTACGTTCTCAAGCGCATCCGGCTTCCTTGTCCGTATCCGTCGTCGCCTCGCAGACGCGGAGCTTGGCGCTGCGCGCGCGGCGGTTGCGCCGGCATTCCTCGCGGCCGGGCTTGATCACGCGCTTGTGCAATCGCCGGGCCACTCCCTCGCGTTCCCAACCGGCAAACGTCTGCTTGACAATGCGGTCCTCCAGCGAATGAAACGCCAGCACCGCCAGACGTCCCCGCGGCGCCAGCGCCGTCAACACCGCGGGAAGACCGCGTTCGAGCTCGCCGAGTTCGTCGTTGACCGCGATGCGCAGCGCCTGGAACACGCGTGTCGACGGATCGATCCGCCCACGACGCGGCACCGCCGCGCGTACCGCCGCGGCCAGCTCTCCAGTAGTATTTATCGTCGCGCGTTTCCGACGCTCTGCAATCTCTTTGGCAATGCGGCGCGAAAACCGTTCCTCGCCGAAACAATAAAAAATGTCAGCCAATTCGCTCTCCGAATATCTATTCACAATCTCTTTCGCATCAAGATGTTGCGTATTGTCCATCCGCATATCCAGCGGACCGTCGCGGCGGAAGGAGAAGCCGCGTTGGGGTTGCTCGAGCTGCAGGCTCGAAACCCCCAGATCGAGGAGGATTTTCTGCACGTTTGGCATCCCATGTCTGGCAAGCACGGCCTTGGTGTCGGAATATCTTGCATGAAAAAGGGTTACGCGTTCGCCAAAGATTGCCAGCCGCTCCCGCGCCAGCGCCAACGCCGCGTGGTCCTGGTCGAGGCCGATCAGCGTGCCGCCGGGTGCGGTGTGGGTCAAGAACAGCTCGGCATGCCCGCCCAGCCCGACCGTGCCGTCGACGACGGTATCGCCAGGCTCGATCCGGAGCCAGGAGAGGACTTCCTCGGGCATGACCGGGATATGCCGCTTCTGCGGTTGCGGCTCGTCCTTCATGGAAAACTCGCGTACGGCTTGCCGTTCATATCGCAGACACTTACCTTTTCTTCGGTTACACCGGATACGGACGCTGCCGTCTGCTCCCGGATCAAGGCGAGTTCGTTGGGCGTGGGCTGGCGATTTCCGGCCAGGAACAGCTCGACGCGGGCAATCCTGCTTCCTTGCGCATCGTCCTCGGTCACCAGCCGGCAATCCTCGACGTCCGCGATCATCAGGCGGATCATGTCCGGCACCTCGTTCTGCAAGGCCTGCCGCAGTTGGCGGTGATACTGCTCGGGCGCGGTCTGCGGGTCGGCGACGATCCGGTCGAGCGTGACGTCCTCGCGCGGCACGGCAACAGCCGCCTCCTCCGGCGCGGTGTCCGAAGGCGAGGCGGAAGCGGTTTCCGGCCGGTCGGCGGAACTGCCCGGACGTTTGTAGCGCAAGTAGAGCGAACCGGCCAGCAGCGCCACCGAGGCCGCCAGCAGCCAGTTCCATATCGATTTCATCCCGTGCTCCTTGCGGCAGATCCTCATCGTCCAGCGCCGGCACGCAACGGTAAACCCGTACTCTATTTTACGGTTTTCGTTGGCGTATTTCAGGAGAAATCTTCGTCCTGCTACTCGGGGTGGCTGGCGGCAACCGTTTATACGATTGAGACACTACAGCCGTTCCATTACCTGGGTGGCTGATTGACTGATCCCATTATCTTGCGGGGTTGCCGCATATAGGGCTTTCACGGCAGGGGGGCGCGTGGTTAGGGCCTGCTGCAGGAGGCGATGAAAAAGCTTGCCACGGTGCTGCGAGAGCCGACGAGTGAATTAAGTAAACTGTCCCCGGAACTGTCATGTGTCCCCGGAACTGTCATGAACTGTGACCCGGAACTGTGAACGCGCGCGCGGGAAGCGGAAAGCAAAACGATGTCGCCCGCCTCCGCAAAATCATGTTGCGCGAATTCGCGATTTCATTTATGCTTGTACGAAAACCGATATCGCCCCGGTTCCCGCCGGACAACCCGCAGACGGAAAGCCTGCCGATGAATGGCGCGCGATATCCTCTGTTTCGTACGTGCTCTTTCCCCCGCCCGTGTCTTCGGATTGCCAGGAGAACGCCATGTCCCTATGGAGAATGATCCCGTGTGCCCTGATCGCGTGTCTGGTCTCGACCGTAACGGTCCCGGCGGAGGACGGCCAGGGCCTTGTCTGCCGCTGGGACGACGCCGAAGGACTTCTGGGCGCCGCCTATCGCGGAGACGAGATCGTCGCGAACGGCGCGGTGACGGTCAATCGCCTGGTATTGCAGGAGCGCGGCGTCGACGAAAAAGGACGCTGGACGTATACGGACCAAGCCGTCGAAGCGCCGGAAGGGAAACGCAGCTTCGACCCGGCCGCGAAGATCCTGACGATTGAATACGAATGGGGCAGGGTCAAGGTGCAGTACGAAGCGCAGAAGCAGCGCCTGACCGCGAAGGTCACGATAGAAAACGCCTCCGCGCGGCACCTCAACCGGTTCGACCTGGAGTTGATGCGCCTGAAGCTGCCCGGCAAGAAGGAGCGGAAGAAGAACCTCGGAATCGGCATGAAGCAAAAGGCGGTGGAGCACCGGACCGTCCAGTTCGGTTCGTTCGGCGAGAATCTCGTGGTCATGGTCTACGAGAGCTTCGGGACGCCGCTCTCGCTCTGGATCGACAACCCGGAGAAAGGCGCCGCCGGATATCCCGTCCGCATGCAAGGCGACCTGCCCTTCCCTGAACCGGGGGAGAGCTATGTGCATCCCGGCGGCCGGCCTTCGATTGCGCCCGGAGAAGCGCTCACGCTCACCTTCTCGCTCCGTTTCGGCCCCGTCGACATGGCGGTGGGGGATTCGCTGCAGGCGACGGACGAGAAGCTCCGCCGGATGCACGGGGCAGGGGCGGACTGGCCGGACCGTCGTCCGATCGGCATGCTGATCGCCAGCAGCGTGGGCCATACCTCGAAGACCAATCCGCGCGGCTGGTTCAACGACAAGCGCATCGACATCACCACCCCCGAGGGCAAGGAGGCGTTCCGCGAGCGGGCGATGAAGTATGCGGACAATTCGATCAGAGTGCTCAAGGGCATGGACGCGCAGGGCATGATTCTCTGGGACGTGGAAGGCTCCGAGAATCCCCATCCGGTGACGTATATCGGCGATCCGCGGCTGGTGGAGAAGACCGCGCCGGAGATGGACGCGGTAGCCGACGAATTCTTCGGGAAGTTCCGCGAGGCCGGCCTGCGTACCGGCGTCTGCATCCGTCCTTCGCGCGTCTACTTCGATCCGGAGAAGAAGAAGTGGCGGCACAATACGGGCAGCACGTGGGGCTCGGGCGTCGAAGCCGAATACGAGGACATCCGGCCGGAGAAGGTGCCCGACTGGCTGTTTTATCCCGTCGCCCGGCGCTTGGCGGACAAGATCGCGTATGCCAAGAAGCGGTGGGGCGCGAGCATCTTCTACATCGACACCAACGGCATCCATCGCTTCTACGGCCAGAAACCGGACATGAAGAACCTCTGGATTCTGTTGAGCGCGCAGATGTATCGTGCCGTGCGCGAGGAACACCCCGACGTCCTGCTGATCCCCGAGCACGTCTGGTGCAAGGAAGGCAGCGGCGCGACCACCTGGGCGTATGCCGCGCCCTACATGGAACTGGACCTGCGCGGCTACGGCACGCCCGCATGGGTTCAACGCGTCTTTCCCAAGTCGTTCAGCGTCATCAACGTCACCGACGGCCCCTTCGACAAGCAGCGCGAGAAACTGGTCGAGGCAGTGCGCAACGGCGACATCCTGCTCTTCCGCGGGTGGTTCGACTGCCACCACAACCCGAAGACCAAGAGCGTCTACGACGAGGTGGGCGAGGCGGTAATCAAGCCCTAGGGAAATTGACCGCGCGCGGCCGCTGCACTGCCGCTCGGGATTATTGAGCTTCGCGGAGCGAGCCGCGAAAGAAAGGCGTGCGTCATGCGATACATGAATATTCTCTTCCTTCTTCTCTGCCTGTCGCCGGGCGCGGTTCGCGCCGCCGCCGGCGAGGCCGAACCCGTCGTCGGCGTGGTGACGGTGAACACGGCTGAAAACGCACCCGAGATCGATGGCAAAATCGCCGAGGGCGAATGGACCGGCCCCGTGGTGCAGGGCTTTTTCCAGCCCAAGGCGGACCTGCTGGACCGCCGCGGCGGACGTTTCATGCTCACGCGCGACGACAAGGCACTTTACCTGGCCGTGGTCACGCCGGTGCATCCGCGGTACGGCCCGGTCGCGCGCTACCGCCGTAACCGGACGGGCAGCGACATGGAGCGGATCGTCCTCGACGATTCGATCGAGCTGTGGCTTGTGCCCGGTCTGGAGAAAGAAGCCGGTGAAGCTTTTCAACTTCTCTGCAACACGACCGGTTCCTGCGGCCACAAACGCTTCCTCCTTCCCTGCGGCGTCGAGAGGGGCTGGCATCCCAAAGGGCTGCGCTATGCCAACGACGCGACCGGCGACACGTGGGTCTTCGAGGCGGCGCTCCCTCTCGCGGCGGTGGGGATGAAGGGGGGCGGCGCGGGGCTGCGTCTTCGGGTTTGCCGCAATTACCACTTGCCGTTCGCCCAGGCGCGCACCAATCCCGGCGTCAAGGCGTATACCGATGCCTCCACCATGTTGCGCGTGCGTTTCGCCGACCGGTCCATGCTCGTGGAAGAACCCGACTGGCTCGCAGAAGGGGCGCCGATGCTGACGCTGCGGAATCCCGCGCGGGAGGCGGCGACGGTCAAGGTCGGCGACCGTGAAATCTCCCTCCCGGCCGGCGATGTCAAAGAGGTGTCGGTGAAGACGGCCGTTTCCGGGGACGAAGTGCGCGAAGCCCGGATAACCGTGACCGATCCCGCAGGCGGGGTGGTTCACCGGCGGCTGGTGCGCTGGCGCGTAGGGGCTGAAGTGCCGTGGTATGAAGTGATGTAGGCATTCGTGACCTGGTCAGAGGAGACGTGCCGTATGAGATCCGCGACAATCGCGTTGTTGGCTATTGCCATTGTCTTGCCGTCTTCCGCTCCGGGACGTGCCGGAGAAGGGGCGGGCGTAACGCTCGCCGAACCGTTTACCGATCATATGGTTCTCCAGCGCGGGCGCCGCGTTCCCGTATGGGGGTGGGCGGATCCCGGCGAGGAAGTGACGGTTGCGTTCAACGGACAGACGAAGGCCGTCACCGCGGGCGAGGACGGCCGCTGGCGGATCGACTTGGAGCCGATGGAGGCGGGAGGTCCGTACGAGATGCGGATCAAGGGCGTCGAGAAGCCCCTGCGGGAAGTCATGGTCGGCGATGTATGGCTCTGCTCCGGGCAGTCCAATATGGAAATGGGCCTGGACAAGATGAATGGCGCGCCGCCGTTCAGGACCTTTCACGCGCCGGAGGATCTGGCACGGGCGAACCAGCCCCACCTGCGTCTCTTCTGCGCACCCAAGCAGTTCGTTGCCGATCCGCAGGAGCGCTATCCGGAGCCCGATCCGAAGAGTGACCGCATCCACGGGCGCTGGGTCCCCTGCACGATCGAGAACGCGATGGCGTGCGGACACTGGGGCGGTTTCAGCGGGCTGGCTTTCTACTTCGGCCTCGAGATCCAGCCGCGGGCGGACGTGACGATCGGGCTCGTTCAAGCCGCCAGCGGCGGAACGGCGGCCGAGGCGTGGATGAGTCCCGAAGCGGCTGCGAGCCTGAAGCATCCGGCGGCATGCCCCACGTTCGCCGAAGCGAAGAAGCGGTTTCCCGGAAAGCGGCAGCGGGGGCGGCGTTTCGACAGCATCAGCACCTGCTACAACTCCCAGGTCCATCCGCTCGTGCCGTTCGCGTTTCGGGGCGTGCTGTGGAACCAGGGCGGAAGCAATAGCGGCGACTGGCATTACGATCAGAAGTTAGCGACGCTCATCCGCGACTGGCGGGAACGATTCGAGTATCCGCATATGCCCTTTTACATTGTCCAGTTGTGCAGCTTCAAGAACTACCTGGGCAATCCGACGGCGCGCCCTGCGGTTCGCGACGGACAATTGAAGACGCATCAGCGCGTGCCGCAGACGGGATTGACCGTCACCCTGGATCTCTTCGACTGGCACGAGCCGAACGACGTTCATCCGCCGGACAAGAAGGAGGTGGCTCGGCGGCTGGCGTTGTGGGCGCGCCGCGACTGTTACGGCGAAGCGGACCTGGAGCCGTCTGGGCCGATTTTCCGCGAGATGAAGCTTGAGAAGAACAAGGCCCGGCTTTTCTTCGACCACCTCGGCGGCGGCCTGGTCTGCCCGAGTCACCGGCTCCAGGGGTTTACCATCGCTGGCGCGGAGCGTCGCTTCCATCCGGCGCGCGCGGAGATCGACGGCGATACGGTGATCGTCTGGTCCAACGACGTGGATGAGCCGCGCTACGTCCGCTACGGCTGGGACGTCTTCGCGTTCTGCACCCTGTACAACCGCGCGGGGCTTCCGGCTTCTCCGTTCCGTACCGATGACTGGGAAGCGGGCGTCTACCACGACGAGAGTGATGCGCGCTGAGGAGACAAAAGGGATTCGCATATGCCTGAATCGTCGACGACATGATTATCGTCTCTGCGCGACGTGATTACCCGCGCGGAGCATCACCATTTGCCTTCGAGAACCACTACATATCGTATTTAGCACATGATCTCAGGATACTTCCAGGCGCATCCCCGATGCGCCGAGTCCCGGCATGGCCATAGAAGTCGCTGATCGGGAAGCACTGAACGAAATTCGTCGCGATATGGACGATCACCGCCGTGAATATTACCTCATTCCCTCTTCGGGATGATCCTTTTCGCGCTCACGGCACGCGGCGAAAAGAGCCTCCATGTCGTAATTTTCTAGTAAATTCCTCCGAATTAAGTAAACTGTCCCCGGAACTTCCCCGTCCCAGGATACTTCCAGGCGCATCCCCGATGCGCCGAGTCCCGGCATGGCCATAGAAG
>CAYWFP010000025.1:0-40031 GCA_964457365.1 uncultured Planctomycetaceae bacterium | reverse complement strand
GTCATCTGCAAAACCTTGATGCTCCCGCCTTGATCTGGTGAACGCTTACGTTTATACTTACAATCAAGGAAAGCGGCTAAAACGTGCGGAACGACACCCCGCTTATCCGCCTCTGGTAGCGCATTCTGACGACTGGGAACCAAGTTATGCGCCAGAAGAAACTCTCCACCCTCAATTCACTTGTTGCCGGGGTGGCGGATATCGCATTCGTGCGCGACCTCGACGGCCGACTCCGTATCGGCAATGCAGCCTTCCGTGAACGCGTAGCGCTGTTCACCGACGACTGGGAAAACCAACAACTGCGCGACATCCTGCCCGTCCGCACGGCCGAGACTATCGAACGTTACGACAAACAGCTTGTCGACGAAGGCGGGCCGCTGCATTTCGAGGAGCATCTCGACACACCGCAGCAGCGTTTCCATTTCCGCGTGCATATGAGTCTCTGGTACGACGAGACGGACGAGCCGTGCGCTATCGTCACCATCGCCCAGGACATTTCCCGACAAAAAGAAGCCGAGTTGCAGCGGCGACGACGCGACGCGGTTCTGGAAGCGATTGCATTGGCGTCGGAAAGATTTCTGGGCGATCACAATTGGACGGCAAGTATCGAACCGGCGCTCGCATCGCTGGGCCGGGCCGCGGAGGCGAGCCGTATCTATATCTTCGAGCATTTCTTCGGCAAAAACGGAGAAAGCCGTATCCGGCAGTTGTACGAATGGGCCGACGATGGCATTTCGCCGCAGATCGACAATCAGGACCTCGTGGACGTGCCGTGCGACGAACCGAGCTTCGTCCGCTGGAAGTCGCTCCTGAGCGAAGGACAGGTGCTCTACGGCAATGTCCGGGACTTTCCGAAAGCCGAGCGCGAAGTCCTGGAGCCGCAGGAGATCATCTCGCTGCTGACCGTGCCGATCTTCGCCGACGGCACGTGGTGGGGCTTTATCGGCTTCGACGAATGCCGTTATTTGCGCGAGTGGGAGGAGTGCGAGATCGACGCCCTGCGCGTGGCCGCGCGTATTCTCGGCGCCGCCATCGCCAGCGTCCGCCAGCGCCGCGCCTTGGGGGAAAGCGAATCGCGATACCGCGCCATCCTGCAGGCCGTGCCGGACCTGCTCTGCCTGCTCGACAAGGACGGACGCTATCTCGATTTTCATCCCGGCGAAGACAGCATGACCTTCGTCCCGCCCGCTAGTTTTCTCGGGCGCACCATGCGCGAGGTGTTGCCGCCGGAGATCGTCGACCAGTGCGTCGCCGCGCACGCCCGCACGCTCGAGACCGGCAAGCCGCAGATCATCCGTTACGAAGCGGAATTCGAGAACCGACACCGGCTGTACGAGGTGCGCCTGGTGCCGTGTGAGCGCGACCGGGTGCTGGCGGTGGTGCGCGACATCACCGAGAGCGCCTCGGCCGCGGAGAAGACGCTGGAGACCGAGCGCATGGCCACGATCGGCCGGCTGGCCGCGGGAGTGGCGCACCAGTTCAACAACCTCAACGCCCCGATCCTCGGCTACGCCGACATGATCCGCAACCGCGACGACGTCCCGCTCGACGTGCGCCTCTGGGCCGAACGCATGCACAACGCTTCGCTGCGAGTGCAGAAGATCACCGACGACCTGATCGTCTTCGCCCGCCTGCGCCGGCCCTCCATCGAGTCGCCGCAGTCGATCAACATGCTCGTCGAGGAAGCGATCGAAAACCTGCGCCAGGACCTGCACGCCGCGGGCATCGTCATCGAAACCGATCTGGCGGAAACGCCGGAGGTGATGGTCGACGGAGATCAGCTCCGGCGCGTCCTGGACGGCGTGTTGAGCAACGCCCAGCACGCGCTCCTGGGACAGCCCGTACGCCGCATTCGCGTCGAGACTTTCTTCGCGGACGAGCGCGTGCGGATACGCATCGCCGATACCGGCTGCGGCATCCCGGCCGGCAACCTGCCGCATGTCTTCACACCCTTCTACACCACCAAGGGAGAATTCAGCACGTCGCATTCACCGCAACGCAAAGTGCGCGGCATCGGCATGGGCCTGAGCGTGGCCCAGTCCATCGTCCGCCAGCACGGCGGCGATATCCAGGTCGAGAGCGAGGACGGCATCGGCAGTTCCTTCACCATCCTCCTGCCGCCGGCGAGCCCGGAGAAGCGAAAACCCACCGACCGCCTGCCGCTGCCGACCGAATCGCTCCGCGGCCGCGTTCTTGTGCTGGACGACGAGGAGCCGCTGCGTACCATGAGCCGGGCCATTCTGAAACAGGACGGGCACGACGTCGCCGCATTCGCCGACGGCCGTCAAGCACTGCAGGCAATCCGGCAGGAGAATTTCGATCTCGTGCTGGTTGACCTGTTGATGCCGCTGATGAGCGGAACCGAGTTCCTCGAACGACTGTTGGAAGTGCCTCCGGATCGTCGACCGCTGGCGCTGGTGGTCACCGGTCACGTCGCCAAGGTCGATCTGGACGAACTGGCCGGTTTACCGGTCTTCGGGACGCTGCTGAAGCCGTTCGCGCCGGAAGACCTACTCGAACGCGTCCAGGTCGCCTTAGCCACCAAACGCGGCACCTGATACACCCACCCGGCATTCAGCGAATGTAAATCGTCGAGTCCGACCGCATGCGCGAAACCGCCATGATGATAGCGTGACGGGCGTAATCGCTGAGACCGAGGAAATTGACCTGCAGGAGGGTCTTCTTCTCGATGGTGTCGTAGGTGACGTCGGTGAGAGATCCCAGAAACGACGGCGGCTTGTCCGCCACGGCCAGCCGGCAGGAGAAGAGCACCATGTCGCCGACCTTGAACTCCGCGCGGCTGTCGGTGGCGAGGATGCAGCCTTCGAGGCTGATCATGCGCACGATGCCGTTCTGCCCCTCCTTGGAACGGGCCTTGTCCTTGATCGTCTCGCGCAGGGATTCGCGGGAGTTGACCTCGTCCTGCGGCACGTGGATAAAGCTGATACGGCGCCGCATCGGCACGCGGGTGATGCTGGCGTAGCGGTGCTGGTTGACCACGGGCGCATGCTCGAGATGGCACGAAAAGATTGTGCCGGGGGAGGTGGTGATGACCAGGGAGACGAAGGAGAGATAGGTCGTCTCGGTCTCGAAAGTGCCTTCCGCGCGCGCACCGTCGACGATCTCGAGCTTCTCCTCCCCGCGGGGCAGCAGAACCACCAGCAACTCGTCCTTGAAGACCCGCAGGACAACCGCGTTCACGCCGTGCTCGCGCCCGGCAAAATAGAGGCGCAGCTTCTGTCCCGGGCGCAGGCGATCGGTGTTATGAATCTCGGGCGCGGCTTTCGTATCCTCGCCGGACTGGCGACCGAAGAGCTTCTTGCGCACGCTGTCGCTCACGTCCTGACCGCCGAGGTTGACGATGTGCGGCGCGAGGAAATTGTCGTAATACGCATCGGTCTGGAGCGCGGCCTCGCGGCTGGAGATATGCACCTTCTCCAGCGCCCGGAGCAGGCGATTCATCTCCGTCGGCGAGAGATGGGCGCGCTGGCAGCGTTCGCGCACGCGCTTCCACGACTCCTGATCGCGCCAGTAATCCTGCAGCCACTTGTGAACCCGGTAGACGAGCAACCCGCCGGCCAACAACGCCGCGAGAATGTAGTAAGGCACGTAATCCCGAGCTTCTTCGCGAAAGTGGTGCCAAGCGGGCAAGATCGGCTGGCCGGCCAGGAGCAGATTCGTCCACACGCTCGCATTCCTCCCCCGACAATCCTGCCAGCGACGACTCAGGCGATGCTGTCGAGAAACAATTCGCCCAAATCGTCGCAGAGGTGCCGCATGTTGTTTGCCCGCGATTTGCGACGCAGGTACCGCCGCAGCAGGCGCCGAACCTCTTTCCAAATATACCCGCGCTTGCGGTGAAGGAAAATCTTTTCCGCCAGATAATGCAACTCGTCCAGGTCGTTGCGATAGTCCCGATTCGGCTGGTCGGCGGTACCGGGAGAGGCATCGAAGAGCACCGGACCGCGCCCGCGCACCATCATGAAATTGTGACCGGCGTAGAAATCGCCCACCGCCACCTGGAGGCGATGGATCAACGCCAGGCGCTGAGTCACCGTCTGCAGCAGCAGCAGACGTTGGCGCTCGTCGAAGTCTTCGTCGCGAACACGGTACACGAGCACCTCTTGAAGCAGTTCGCCCTTGAGCAGCTCGAAGACGAGGAAGAATACGCCTTCGTCGTCGCCGACGAAGTCGCGCCCCATGTGATAATAGTGCGCCACCGCCCCGGTACGCGAGAGGCGCTCGAAGAAGCGCGCCACATGGGTCATGTCGCGAACACTGCTGAACTCGGACTGGTGCAGCAATTTCATCGCCCGTCGCGCGCCGGTGGGAATCTCCCTCGCCTCGTAGACCACGCCTTCCTGCCCGCGCCCCAGCAATTGCTGGATGCGGTAGTTGCCCACGCGCGTACCCTTCTTGAGGCGGAATCCTTTGGCCATGCCCCTTCCTTCGGCTCCCATCTGGAGTATAGAGCCATCCTCCCGCCCACGCCCGTAAAAAAGCCGGCCATACACTCCCAGTGTGATCAGGCGCGACTCGCCCTCCGGCAGGCGGTCGGCGGTTGGCCGATCACTTTCTTGAACAAGCGCGAGAAGAGGTAGACGTCGTCGTATCCCACGCGCGCGGCGATCTCCTTGCAGCGGAGTCCCGTAGTGCGCAGCAGCGTTCGCGCCGCCTCCATGCGCAACCGCTGCTGATACGCGATCGGCGGCAGGCCGTACGCCTGTTTGAACGCGCGCAGGAAATAGCCTTTCGAGAGGTGAGCCCGTGCGGCCAGTTCCTCCACGCGCAGGCGCTCGGCGAAGTGGTGTTCGAGATACGCCCGCGCCTCGTGCAGCCGCCCCGCAGCACCCGCTGGCGAAGGCGCCGACTGCAAACACTCGCGCACGAGAAAGGCGAAGATCGCGCCGAGTTCCTGAAGCGTATAAAGCGGCGCCAACGGTCCCGGCGTCGACAACCAATCGAGCAGCCGCTTGCAGTGTTCTCGCAGTTCCGTCACCTGCTCTCCGGCGAGCATGAGCGGCAACGGCTTCGCCTCCAGGTCCAGCCCCGCATATAGCGCCAGCAGACGCGCGAACGGCAGACGCAGCGGCATGCCGTTCGGACCGAGATACGCGAAGGTCGCCTCGGTATAGCGAATCTCGCCAGACCGCGAGGGGAAGAAATCGTGCGACTCGCCGGGCGAGGTGAGAAACAATGTTCCCGGCCGCACCGGTACCCGCTCGCCACGATAGCGACAGACGTTACGCCCATTAGTATACAAGACAAGATGGTAAACGTCGTGCGCGTGCCCGTGCCGCTTCTTGATATTCTCGGCAGCATGCACATGGTCCAGCGTAGCGTGCTCGATGACGGGACGGTAAACGATCCCCTCATCGACAAGCTGCACCGCTTGCGGTACGCCGGCGCGGGCCTGGATACGGATATAAGAGCGCATAAAGTCATTATAATGCAAATCAATAACAGTATCAAGCATTTATGTCATGGAAAAAGACACTATGATGCAAGCATATAACGGCGTCAGTATCTGCAAAGGAGACTCGAATGAGCGTCTTTCTCAAGCCCGAACATCTCGAACTGGCCGAACAGGTCGTCCGCACGGCTCACGCCAACAACGGTCTGGCCCCATTGGACTTGGAACGTTTCTGGGCCGACCAGGACAAAGCCAGGCAGGACCCGTGGACCAGTAACTGCCCACAACTTCCCCTTTGGCCGTGGGGGGGAATGATGTCGGCCGAATGCATTTTCGACGAACTCGGAATCGAGGAGGACTGGTACAAACTCGCCCACGATCCGGCATGGGCGCTGGAGATGAAGAAACGCTACAACGACATTGCCGAACGCATCGTCGGCCGGCGTCTGCTCCACGAAGGCGAATTACCGGATCCGCAGAAGCAATGGCCCGGCGTCAAGGGATTGCATGACATCTTCGAAGGAAAGCAGGAGTGGCACAGCTGGTCGTATTGGCTGATGCAGGCTGCGGACAACGAAGCGGAACTGGAGGCGCTCCTGGATCGGGCGGAGAAGCGTCTGGAGAATCTGCGCGATTTTATCCTGCCGGAGAATTGGGACGAAGAGGCCGCGCGTTTGCGCGCAATGGGGCTCGGCCATACCTCCCCGATCTACCGCGGCCAGCGCGGACCGATCACCTTCGCCTGCTCCATCTACGGACCGGAGAACCTGATCTTTCTCATCGAGGACGAACCGGAACTGGCGGCGCGCTTTCGCGATCTGATCCTGCGGGCGATGCTCGAACGCGCGCGCATCCTCGACGAGGAACGCGGCTGGACTCCCGAGGAGGCCCAGCGAGGATTCTACTGGTGCGACGACAACTGCTGCCTGCTGAACAAGGAAATGTACGACTTCTTCGGCAAACCGATTCTGCAGGGGCTTTTCGAGCGTTATTCACCCGATCCGGAGGATCTGCGCGGTCAGCATTCGGACTCCGACATGGCCCAGCATCTGCAGACCTTGAATGAACTCGGCGTCAACAGCGTCAACTTCGGCCCCAACCTGACGGTGCGCCAAATCCGCGAGGCCATGCCGGGAGCGCTGATCACAGGACAGCTCGCGCCCTTCACCCTCAGCCGCAACGAAGAGGTGAATATCGTCGCCGAGACGCTGCGCGACTTCGAGATGGCGAAGGAGAAGCGCGGCGTAGCCTTCGCCACCGCCGGTTCGGTCAATAACGGCTCGCGCCTGAGCGGCATGCGCCTGATCATGGCCACGATCCAGCAACACTGCCGTTACGAGAACGTGACTGCGACAGCCGACGCTACGAACACGGCGTAAGCGGCATCAGTAGGCAGGGCCACGCAGGTCGATGGTGCCCTCGGGCCAATCGCCCTCGCGGGGGTAACGGAAGATCAGCGTGCTCCACCAAGGATTGGCCTCCGAATCCTCGCCGAAGCTGTTAACGAAACGGTTGGTCGCTTCCTTGGCGCCCAGACGCTCGTAGAAGCCGCGGCGCTCCGGCGAGGTCTTCGTCCTGCAGACAGAAACGTCAAGAAGCTTGTCGAAACATTCGCTTGCCTGTCGATTCCTGTTGCCGAACAGACGCGTTGGCGCTAAGTTCATTCCGTTATCGTTCATGCGATCAACCCCGAAAAGGAATCAAATATGAGAGTCGGCGTGCTCAAGGAAGTCAAACGGCACGAGTACCGCGTCGGCATGACACCCGGCTGCGCGAGCAGCTACGTCCAACACGGTCACGAAGTCCTGATCGAATCCGGCGCCGGCCTCGGCGCGGGCTTCGAGGACGGCAACTACGAAACGGCCGGCGCGCGGATCCTCGAAAGCGCCAAGGCCGTCGCCGACATCGCCGAGATGATCGTCAAGGTCAAGGAGCCGCAGCCGAAAGAGTACGGGCTCTTCCGGGAGGGGCAGACCCTCTTCACCTATCTGCACCTGGCGGCGGTGCCGGAACTGGCAGACTTTCTCATGTCGCGCAAGGTCGACTCGGTGGCCTACGAGACCATCGAACTCGAGGACGGTACGCTGCCGTGCCTGCAACCGATGAGCGAGATCGCCGGTCGGCTCTCGATCCAGGAAGGCGCGAAATACCTGGAAAAGCCCTTCGGCGGGCGCGGCATCCTCCTCGGCGGCGTGCCCGGCATCCGCCGTGGCAAGGTGGCCATCATCGGCGGCGGCATCGTCGGCACCAACGCCTGCAAGATCGCCGCCGGCATCGGCGCGGAGGTGACCATCCTCGACGTCAAGCCGCGGCGGCTGGCGTACCTCGACGACATCTTCGGCTCGCGCATCACCACGCTCTACAGCGATCAGCAGAATGTCCGCGAGGTGATCCGCGAGGCCGACGTGGTCATCGGCGCGGTTCTGCTGGCCGGACGCAAGGCGCCGCACCTGATCCGCCGCGAGGATCTGGGCGCGATGAAGAAGGGCGCGGTCATCGTCGACGTCGCCATCGACCAGGGCGGCTGCACCGAGACTTCACGCGCGACCACGCACGACGAGCCGGTCTATATCGTCGACGACGTGGTCCATTACTGCGTGGCCAATATGCCCGGCGTGGTCGCCCTCTCGAGTACGATCGCCCTGACCAGCCAGACGCGCAGCTATGGGCTTGCCATCGCCGATCACGGGCTCGCGGAGGCGGTTCGCCGCGATACGACGTTGCGGGGCGGGGTCAATATACTCGGCGGCCAATGCGTCCTGCAGCCTCTGGCCGAGAGCCTTGATCGACCGCACGTGCCGTTGGAAACAGCGCTGAAGGACTGATCCCCCGCGCATTGCAGAGGGGTCGGGAATGCGTGCCGGCGGCGAGTAGCGTTACCAAAGCCAGTCGAACTCGTATTTCTCGAAGAGTTCCTTGAGCTGGCCCGACTCCTTGAGCTTGGCCAAATTCTTCTCGTAGATCCCGATCAGCTTCTTGCCGCGTTCGGTATCCTGAAAGGCGTAATAAAGGTAAAGCTTCATGCAGTCATGCACCTTCACACCCGCGAGCAGTTTCTCGTCCAAGCCTTCGATATCGACAGCAGCGTCCAGCAGGAAGTCGATCCGGCCGGCCTGGACCATTTTGACACCCTGCTCGCGCGAGCCGAATTCCTGCTTCTCGACTTTCACTTCGAGGTATTTGTCGTAATCGTAGCCGCGCACCCATCCGACTTTCTTGCCTTCGAGCGATTTCTGGTCGGTGTAACTGCCCCCGTCCTTGAAAAGGACCACCACCTTGTCGGCATCCATGAAGGCCTCCTTCGCCGGGTAGAGCATCCCCTCCTTCTCCTTGTAGTAGCAGCCGACGAGGATGTCGGCCTCCTTGCCCTGGACCATCTTGGCGCAACGCGCGTAGGGCGCGTTCTGGTGCTTGAGCTCGATTCCGTCGAGTTTGTAGACTTCGCGCAGAATGTCCCAGTAGAGCCCCGTACCGTCGGCATTGGTGCAGTCTTCCCACTCCTCGCTGACGGCGAAGACATCCTTGATCTCGCCGGCGTTCAGGGAGGAGGCGAACAACAACGACGCGAGCAACACCAGCAACCTTTGCATTGATCAACCTTTCTCTGAGATAAAAAGAGCGATTCGTACGGACGCAAAACAAGAATGAGACTTGTGCGCGCGGAAGTCCAATTGGAAACACGTTAAAAGATGATCATGAAACCGCTAGGCGAGAGAGCGGCACCAACGCACGCGGTTTCATCACGAACTCACGGCGGTAGTCAAGATGCCGACGAGAGCGAAGATGTCCTTGGCCTTGGGGCTGAGGCGGGCGAAGGTGATCGTGGCCTCGCGCGAGGCGGCCATGTCCAGAAGCTCGATGAAGACACCGATGCCTGTACTGGAAATGCGGTCCAGTCCACCGAGGTCGAGCTCAACCTCATTCACGCCTTCGTCCAGAAGCGCCGTCAATGCGCCGACAAGTTCGTCGTAGGTATTGGCTTCGAGCTTTCCGCCGACCTCGATCGTCGCCGCGCGGATCCCGGTATCTCGGATATCGAGAAATAGCTCGCTCATAACCGTATGTCCCGAGCCGCCGCGGATCGACACTATATCCCCACATCGCCATCAACGTGACTGTACAGCACGCGTCCCCCAAGTCAATCCACTCGGGGGACGCGTGCGCGTATATCCTTATCGAGCAACGACTCGTGCCCGTCTATTCGGCCAGCTTCGCCTCTTCCAGCGGCGTCGTCGAGGAGATGCCGGTATCGATAGGCACCGGCTTGGCGTTCCAGATCTCGTCGCAATATTGCTTGATCGTGCGATCACTGGAGAACTTGCCGCTGCAGGCGACGTTCAGAATCGCGATCTTGGCCCACTTTTCCTTGTCGCGATAGGTATTCTCGGCCTTCTCTTGGGCTTCGATATAACTCGGCAGATCGGCCATATGGAAATAGAAGTCGCCGTTCTCGAAGAGAGCCTGGCGGATCGGCTCGAAGATGCCCGGCTCCGAAACGTTGAAGTGCCCCGAGAAGAGCAGGTCGATCGCCTCGCGCACCTCGTTGTTGTTGTTGTAGTAGTCCCATGGATTGTAGTTCGGCTTGAGTTCTTTCACCTGGTCGGCGGTAAGCCCGAAGATGAAGGCGTTCTCCTCGCCCACCTCCTCAACGATCTCGATGTTGGCACCGTCGAGCGTGCCGATCGTGACCGCTCCGTTCATCATGAACTTCATGTTGCCCGTGCCGGAGGCCTCCATGCCGGCGGTCGAAATCTGTTCGGACAGATCCGACGCCGGGAAAATCTTCTCGGCCAGGGATACACGGTAATTCGGCAGGAAGTGAACCTTCAGCTTGCCACCGACGGCCGGGTCGTTGTTGATGACGTTGCCGAGGTTGTTGACCAGCTTGATAATCAGCTTGGCCATGAAGTATCCCGGCGCGGCCTTGGCCCCGAAGAGGAACGTCCGCGGACAGATATCCGTACCGTGGCGCGCGCGGTTGTAGAGCACGATGATGTGCAACGCGTTCAGAAGCTGCCGCTTGTACTCGTGCAGGCGCTTGACCTGGACGTCGAAGATCATGTCCGGGTTGAGTTCGTAGCCGAGGAATTTCGCGCAATAGTCGCTGAGCGCCACCTTCGCCTCGCGCTTGACCGCGAGAAACTTCTGCCGGAACGACGCGTCGTCGGCGCAGGGCACAAGCTTCTTGAGCTGGGCCAGATCGGCGATCCAATCCTCGCCGATGGTCTCGTTGATCAGCTTGGCCAGCGGGGGATTGGCCTTGAGCAGGAACCGGCGCTGAGTGACGCCGTTGGTCTTGTTGTTGAAACGTTCGGGGAACATCTCGGCGAACTCGGGCACCAGTCGCTCGCGGATGAGACGAGTGTGGAGCGCGGCCACGCCGTTGACCGAATGCGAACCGACGATGGCGAGGTTGGCCATGCGGATCTGCTTGCCCTCGCCCTCCTCGATGAAGCTGAGCTTGGCCATGCGGTCCCCGTCGCCGGGGTAGCGCTTCGAAACCTCCTGCAGGAAGCGATGGTTGATCTCGTAAATGATCTCCAGGTGACGCGGCAGCAGCTTCTCGAACATATCGACCGGCCACTTCTCCAATGCCTCCGGCAACAGCGTGTGGTTGGTGTAGGCCAGCGTGGGCACGGTGATGTCCCAGGCCTGCTCCCACGACATGCCCTCGATGTCCATCAGGAGGCGCATCAGTTCGACCACCGCCACCGACGGGTGCGTATCGTTCATCTGGATCGCCGCCATGCTCGGCAGTTCCGTCCAGGGCTTGCCGCTGTTGCGGAAGCGCCGGAGGATGTCCTGCAGCGAACAGGAGACGAAGAAATACTGCTGCTTGAGGCGCAGTTCCTTGCCGAGGTAGAAGCAGTCGTTGGGGTAGAGCACCTTGGTCAGGTTCTCCGCACTCACCTTGCCGCCGACAGCGGAGACGTAGTCGCCCTGGTTGAAGTCCTCGAAGTTGAAATCCTCGGCCGCTTTCGAACTCCAGAGGCGCAGCGTGTTGACCGTGTTGCCGCCATAGCCGACGATCGGCATGTCGTAGGGAATCCCCATGATGTCAATGGTGTCGACCCAGTGCGCGCGACCATCGTGCCCTTTTTCGATCCGGCCGCCGAACTGGACGGTCTGGGCATAATCGGGGCGCTGAATCTCCCATGAGTTGCCCAGACGCAGCCACTCGTCGGGTTGCTCGACCTGGTAGCCGTTCTCGATCTCCTGGCGAAAGATGCCGTAATCGTAGCGCAGGCCGTAACCGAAGGACGGGATCTCGAGCGTGGCCAGTGAGTCGAGGAAGCACGCGGCCAAGCGGCCCAGACCGCCGTTGCCGAGCCCGGCGTCGGTCTCCTCGTCGCGCAGATCCTCCCAGGTGTATCCCATGTCGTTCAGCGCCGAGCGCACGCTGTCCTCGAGTTTCATGTTAATGACGTTGTTGCCCATGGCGCGTCCCATGAGAAATTCCAGCGAAAGATAGTAGACACGCTTGGCATTGACGTCGTGATGCTTCTGCTGGGTCTTGATCCAGCGTTCGATCAACCGGTCGCGCACCGTCATGGCCAAGGCGACATAACGGTCATGCTGAGTGCTGGTATAGCGATCCTTGGAGAGGGTGTATTTCAGGTGGCCGGCAAATCCCCACGCGATCGACTCCGGATCGTTTCCCTGCCACGCGCGCATTACGTCCATGCTTTGGCTTTGGGTGGCTACTGACATCGCGACACCTCCTCGTTTTCCCGATCCTGTCCCGTATATGGCCACGTACCGCCTGGCGGTCATGTGCACAGTTCAGCATGCAATCCGCTTGCATGGCTGTCGGTTTTCTCATTCTGATCAATTCGAGGAAATGCGCAACCACGAAAACGCGAGCTAACAAAACTATCAACAAAACCGAATCGGATTCAATAACACAACCCATTGTCATTGCGATTATTGCATCGACAATCTTCAGCCGGACGCATCAGAGTTTCGCCCAATCCTTATCGCTTAACCCCCTGCCTTTAATCATATTATCTGATAACCATTAGCGCTTCGAATCGCCGGACTCGATTGCTAACAAGAGCGCGTTATGGCCTGACTCCGCCTGCATAGTTGACGAAAGTCGAAGCGCATGATAAGGATAGCTGTTACCGTCAACGTCTTGAGCTGAAAGCGCCACGGACTTTCGTGCATCAAAGGGGGGGGGTATGCATTTCTTCAAGCTGCAGGACAACAAGACCACCATCGGCAGAGAATTCGTCGCCGGGATGACCACGTTTTTGACCATGTCCTACATCATCTTCGTTCATCCGGCCATGCTGAGCAAGACCGGCATGGACCACGACGCGTTGGTCACGGTCACGATCCTGGCCTCGATACTCGGCACATTGCTGGTCGGCCTCTGGGCCAACGTTCCTTTCGCCATGGCTCCGGGCATGGGACTCAACGCGTTCTTCACCTACACGCTGGTCCTCAACGAAGGACTGCCCTGGCAGACCGCGCTGGGGGTGGTCTTCCTCTCGGGCGTCTTTTTCCTCCTGCTTACCGTGTTGGGAGTGCGCGAGAAGATCATCGAAGGCATCCCGCTTCCTCTGCGCCTGGCGGTCGGCGCGGGCATCGGCATTTTCATCAGCTTCATCGGCCTGCAGGATCTCGGCCTGGTCGTCGACAACGATGCCACGATGGTCGGCTTCGGCCGGCTCAACCTCTCGGTCGTCCTCGGCCTGGTCGGACTGGGACTGATGGTCGTCCTTGAGGCGCGCAGGATTCGCGGCGCGATCCTGATCGGCATCCTGGTCACGACGGCGCTGGCCATCGTGGCCGGCTACGAACGTCTTCCGGATAGCTGGGTCTCGGCGCCGCATGCACCGACGCCGATCCTGCTGCAGTTGGACATCCTCGCCGCGCTCAAATGGGGGTTGCTCGGTTCGATCTTCAGCTTCATGTTCGTCGACCTCTTCGACTCGGTCGGTACAATCGTCGCCTGTAGCTACGAGGCGGGACTGGTGAAGGAGAACGGCCATATCGAGAAGCTCGACCGCATGCTCATGGCCGACGCCACCGCGACCGTCGGCGGAGCGCTCCTTGGGACGAGCACGACCACGAGCTACATCGAGGCCGGCAGCGGCATCGCCGTCGGCGGTCGAACCGGCCTCAGTAGCGTCTTCACCGCCGCCTGCTTCGCCCTGGCGTTACTCTTCACCGATATCGTCGACGTGGTACCCAAATTCGCCACAGCCGGGGCGCTGATCATGGTCGGCGTCTACATGTTCCGCAGCATCCGCGAGATCGACTTTCACGACCTGCGCACGGGGGTGCCGGCCTTTCTGACCATCGTCCTCATGCCACTGACCTACTCGATCACCATCGGCTTCGTCTTCGGCTTTCTCAGCTATATCCTGATCAGTATCGCCGTGGAGAAAGCGCGGGAGATCCATCCGGTCATGTGGGTCGTCGGCGCGCTCTCGCTCCTGGAACTGGTGATCCGCACCTATGGCTGAGGCGCGTGAGGAGACGCACGTGGCACTGCATAAACTGCTGATCTCGGCCGACGCCATGGAACAGGATGTCTGGCGCTTTGCCAAGGCGCTGCATCAGCAGGGGCATGACTTCGACCTTTTCGTCGGCCTTACCCGCGGCGGAGCGCAGATCTCGATCTACCTGCAGGAAGCTTTCTCGCTCTTCGCAGGCAAGGCCAAGGAGTATGCCACCGTCCAAGTCACGCGCTACACCGCCATCGGCAAAGCCGACGAAACCGTCCGCCTCGGCAATCTCGACTGCACGCTGGCGTTGATCCGGGACGGCAGCCGGGTGCTGATCGTCGACGACATCTTCGACCGCGGCGTGACGCTCAAATCGACCATGCAAGCGCTGGCTCGTCGCATCGATAAACGCCACCTGCACGAGGACTGATACGCCGCAATGATCTGGATCGGCATTCCCATCGGCCTGCTCAACGCCTCTGCGCAGGCGTTGAGTTACCTCTTCTCCCGCCGTTTCGTCACCGGCCCTGGGCGCAACACGCGACAACTGATGGCGCTGGCACACCTCTGGATGGGGCTCTTCTCGCTGCTGCTTCTGCCCCTGCTGTGGCGAACGCCGATGGCAGGCTGGGGCGGGACGTGGACGGCCCTGCTAGGCGCGGCGGGGTTCTATCTCTTCGCGCAGACATGCCTCTTCTGGACGATGCGACAGACTGAAGCCTCGCGCGTTTCGCCCATGCTGGGGCTCAAGATCGTGTTTCTGGCCGCCATCGTCACCGCCCTCGCCCGCGAAGACCTGGAGCCGATACAGTGGCTAGCCGCGGGGTTGGCGGTCGTGGCAACGGTGGCGCTCAATCACGCCGGCGAGAGGCTGCCGCTCAGGGCACTGGTCGGCATTCTGCTGACCTGCCTCGGGTATGCCTGCAGCGACATCAACATCAGCTACCTGCTGGAGGCCATCGGCGGGCGCGACTTCGGCAACGCCACCTTCGCCGCGGCGCTGGTCTACACCGTCTGCCTCGGCTACGGGTTGGCGCTTTACACCGCCCAGCCGCGGGCGAGCGCGGAGGAATGGCGTCTCGCGCTGCCCTTCGCGCTGGCCTGGTACCTGGGGATGCTCTTCCTCTTCGTTTCGATCAGCCTCAACGGCGTGGTGCTCGCGGTAATCCTGCAGTCGCTGCGCGGACCGATCTCGATCGGCCTGGGCGTGCTCGTAGCCGGCTGGGGCTGGCACGCGCTGGAGCGGCGCCAGACGAAGAAGGACCTGCTCAAGCAGGTCCTCTCCGCGCTCCTGATGTGCCTGGCCATCGGCCTCTACGTCTGGGGCAAGCAGTCGTTCTCCGAAGTCGCCGCCGAGAGCGATACCGAGGCTATGCCGGTTTCAGTCGCAGGGTCCTGATCGCGAACGGCTGGAACGTCAACGGCAGTTCACGCCCCTTCATCCGTAGCCGCCTGGGTTTCTCTTCCATGACGTTCACCTCTTCGGCGCAGGCGATGTCGAAGCCGAAATGAAGCCTTGTCTTGCGGATGGATCCGGTCGCTTCGTACAAACGCAGCACCAATTCGTCTCCGTCCTCGGCACATTTGACCGTTTCGAGAATCACGTTGTCGTCCTCGAGGCGGATCGCCGAGTAGGCCGCGGGCAACGAGCCCCGGCCAGCCGTCGTCGGCAACGCCGCCAATGGTACGTTCAGTTCGTACCCTTCCTGGATAACCCGCCCGGAGACCAGATCCCCCGCGTGTGGCACCAGGCTGTAGGTAAATTCGTGCTCGTGCATGTCCGCCATCGGATCGGGGGACTTGGGCGAGCGCAGCAGCGAGAGCTTGATGATATTGTCGCGCACGCGATGACCGTACTTGCAGTCGTTCAATAGAGCCACCCCGTAATCGCGTTGCGAAAGGTCGACCCATTTATGCCCGAGCACCTCGAAACGAGCGACGTCCCAGGAGGTATTCTCGTGAGTGGGGCGTTTGACATGGCCGTACTGGATCTCGAAGCTGGCCTCCTGGGCGCGGACCGCGACCGGGAAGAGGGCCTTCAGGAGTTTGCGCGACTCGTGCCAGTCCACCCGCGTGCGAAAGTCGATCCGTCGCGAGCCGGACACCACCGAAACGTCCTGGACGACGGCATAGTTCTTGTCCTGGTACTCGAAACGCAAGGCGGCGCGGACCGGCCCCTTTTCGAGCACGGTCACCTTCTTCAACGCTGGCGAGGACGGCGAAGTCTGGGCGTAAAAGTGGTCGATATCCCAGGCATCGTAATTGATCGGCCGGTCTTCGTAGAGAGCGAAAACGTTGGCCCTTTCCCGCGGCGGCAGCACTTCGCGGTCGTTCTCCTTGTCGTAGAGGCGCGAAATCGGCCCGTCGGGATCGAACTCGATGATATAGCACTCGTTCTCCAGCCGCCTCCGCGAAACACGCAACTGATTGGCGTACCGCGGCGCTTTCTCCTCGCTCTCGCTGACGACCATATGGCCGCAGGCCGGCGCGGGCACCTGAACCAGCGTCCAAGTTCGCCCTTCCTCGCGAATCTTCTGTACCGGCAGGGCGTAGCCGTGCTCGTCCCGGAGCGCCTTGCCGGCAAGATCGCCCTTCAGTCGCACCAATCCCAGCCGTCCCCAGGAAAGCGAGTTCTGCACGACGACCGGATTCTTTCGTCCGGCCGTGTCGATACCGCGGGTGTATCGCTCTGCCGCTCGGTCGCGGAGTCGATGCAGCTCCTTCTCGATCCCGTCGTAATCGGCGTGCGCTTCTTCGTAGACACGAGTAATCGAGGAGCCCGGGATGACGTCGTGGAATTGGTGCAGCAACAGCCGCTTCCATAACGCGTCGACATCCTTCTTCGGATACTTCGCCCGATCGTAAAGCGCGTAGAGATTCTCCACCTCCCGGAAGAGGAATTCGAGCTTTCTGTTGCGGCGCTTCATCCGCGCGTGCGTCGTCAACGTGCCGCGGTGGAGTTCGAGATATAACTCCCCTTCCCAGACCGGCAGGTCACGGGCATTGCGCGCGGCTTTGCGGAAGAAGTCGGCGGCGTGCTCCTGTTTCACCTTCGGCACGTCCTCGATGTTCGCCGCGCGTCGCAAACGCTCAAGATGAATGCGGCCGGGGCCGCCACCGCCATCGCCGATGCCGAAGAGGACGAGGGAATGATCGCAACGGTCGGCGGTCTTGTTGTTGGTCTCCTCGGCCATCAGCCCGCCCGGATGGCAGCTGTGGTTGTAGGTATCCGCGGGAGGGAAATGCGTGAAAACCTGCGAACCGTCGAGGCCACGCCACCACATGGTATTGTGCGGAAAAACGTTGAATTGATTCCACGACATCTTCTGAGTAACGAAGTAGTCGACACCGCTCTTTTTCAGGATCTGCGGCAGGCTCGCACAATAGCCGAAGACATCGGGGATCCAGAGGTTGTTCACAGTCGAGCCGAACTCCTCGCGCCAGAAACGCTGGCCGTGGAGGATCTGCCGAATCAACGACTCGCCGCTGGTGATGTTGCAGTCTGCCTCCACCCACATGCAACCCTGGATCTCCCAACGCCCCGCGGCCACCGCACGCTTGATGCGGCGGTAGATCTCCGGATGGCGTTGCTTGATGATCCAGTAGAGATACGGTTGACTCGAGCCGAAGACGTACTCGGGATACTCCTCCATCATCGCCAGCGCGGTGCTGAACGTGCGCTCGCACTTGCGCCACGTCTCCCTGAGCGGCCAGAGCCACGCCAGATCGATATGCGCGTGCCCCACCGCGGAGGACTTGATCGCCGAAGCATTGGCCGGTTTTTTCAACTCCGGCTCGAGAATCTTGCGGCACGCATGAACCTGCTCGGACAGGCCATCGCCATACTGATTGGCCACCTCGTTCAGTGCCGCACGCAGCACTTTTCGGTGACGGCTCTGTTCGGGCAATGCCTTCATCAGGTGAACCAGGAAGGAATAGTCCTGGTAGAGCGCGTACGCTTCGCGATCAAAGACGGCAAGATCGGCCTGTTTGAGCACCGCGCATGCCTCGCCCATCGGGTCGGTATGCCCCAGCGGTTTGCCCCAGAGCCAGTTGGCGCCCGCATCGACCATCAGCTTCACCGCCTCGCCGCCGTGCGCGCGCTTGAAAAGATGAATCCGCCGCTTGATGAAGTCCGGATTGCCCTCGTGACCGCGACTAGTCAGTCCCTGCGCGGGCACGCCTTTGCTGTCGTAGAGGCAGCCTTCGCCGCCGATGTCGATCAGCGCCACGACATCCTTTCCCTTGTGGCTCGCGGGAACGCGGCCTTCGAAACGAAACCAGGCGCAATCGTGGAGCTTGCCCCACGCGGTCCCGACCTTGATCGCCTTGTACTTGACCGTCTTCGCTTCGCGGAAGCTCAGTGGCTCGGGCGTGGGGTGGTACATCACTTTCAGCGGCATGAGATCCTGGAAGTACGCCTGGTAGAGACGGCCGACCAGTTGATCGATGCGTCCTTCAATCGTGCGCAGATACGAGTCCACCTACTCTCCTCTCGTGGCCGTAAACGTTCGGATTCGAATAATCGCGGCATTGAAACAGAAGCGACACGCGGAAGCAAACACCTTTTTATCAGAATCGGTTTGCCGAAGCGACGACTGCCAGCGCCCAAACGCCTCTGCGGCCACTTCCAAAGTCGCCTAGACGATTTTCTGAGAAATTTTCCGCTACCGATTGATTCAATATCGGTTGACTTCCCGACAGACTATGGCTGTTGGGAAACACGACAATTCGACCTAACGACAAATAATTACAGCAACTTATCCGAAAATCATATAAGCATGAGGCGCCCCAAGATGCAACTAAATTTCCCTGTCTCGGTAAAATTATGCCAGGAGTTAACGCGCACTTAACTTGACGAATCGGGAATCATATAGTTTGCTAATAAACGCGCCTGGGATCCCATTGCCCTGTGCAGCGTCGGTAAGGGAGAAAGCGTACAGTAGCTTCATCCCGACCGCTATCGATATAGGCGACATCGACAGGAGGTTTACATGGCTGTCAAACCGGATTGGAAACAGGGGATGATTCACTGCAGCGACGTCGGCGACATCCTGGTATTCAATCGCACTCGTCCCGGCAGCTACAAGGACGAGCTGAACAATCTGCCCACCGATATCAAGCACGCCATGGAGAACGGCGAACTCGAACTCTGGCAATCGCAGAGCGAAGCAAGCAACAAGATCGTCTTGCGTTGCCGCGCCCATAACTGAGGGGCGCTTCCCATCCGCTCACGATTATTCGGCATCGATTGATGCGACAGCTTCCCGCGGGCAACGCTGCAGCCGGCAAAACTCTCCGATACGAATAACAGGGCTGCGTTAAGCCAGTATCAATTTTTCCAACAGGAACGGCTTTTGCGCGCTTTGCCGTCTTGACCCCCCGCGCTGTCGTGTTATTGTTGCAGGAAAGGTTATCGCCGCAACGCGACGGGGAAAGGCGCAACCATGGGTGAACACATCGGCTTCGTCTCCACACGTTTCGCCGGCACCGACGGCGTCTCTCTCGAGAGTGCCAAGTGGGCGGAACTTTTATGGGATCACAAGCATATCAGCTTCTGGTACGCGGGCATGCTCGATCGCGCACCAGATATAAGCATGTGCATCCCCGAAGCCTTCTTCGCCCACCCCGAGATCGATTGGATCAACGACCGCCTCTGGGGCACCACGACACGCCCGCCTCACGTCAGCCAGCGCGTGCGCGATATCGCGGAATACATCAAGGACACGCTCTACGAATTCGTCAAGCAGTTCGACATCACCATCCTGGTGGCCCAGAACGCCTTGACCATCCCCATGCACGTGCCGCTCGGCATCGCCATCACCGAGTACCTCAATGAAACCCGCATGCCCTGTATCGCGCACCATCACGACTTTTTCTGGGAACGGACGCGCTTCTCCATCAACGCCGCCAGTGACTACCTCGACCTAGCCTTCCCGCCGTGCAACATGGACATCCAGCACGTGGTGATCAACCAGGCGGCCCAGGACGAGCTGGCCTTCCGCAAAGGACTCTCGTCCGTCCTCGTACCCAACGTCTTCGACTTCGACAGCGACGCGCCGCCGATCGACGACTACACCGCCGACTTCCGCAAAGAGATCGACATGAAACCTGATGACGTGTTATTGCTACAGCCGACGCGCATCGTGCCCCGCAAGGGTATCGAGCACGCCATCAAGCTCGTGGAGATGCTCAATGATCCAAAGTACAAACTCATCATCTCGCACGACGCCGGCGACGAAGGCTTCGAGTACGTCAGCATGCTGAAGGAACTGGCCGAGGACGCCGGCGTCAGCATGCACCTCATCGGCGACCGCATCAGCGAAGTCCGGCAACTCAACGATGAGGGGAAGAAGATGTACACCCTCTGGGACATCTATCCCCACGCCGACTTCATCACCTACCCGAGCCTCTACGAAGGCTTCGGCAACGCCTTCGTGGAATCGCTCTACTTCCGCAAGCCGATCCTGGTAAACCGCTACTCCATTTTCGCGCGCGACATCGAGCCCCTGGGCTTCAAGGTGCCGATCATGGACGGGTTCATCACCCGCAAGGTCGTGGACGAAGTTCGAAAGCTGCTCGAGGACCGGTCACATTGCCAGCGTGTCGTCAACGAGAACTTCGCGATCGCCAAGCGGTACTACAGCTACGGCATCCTGCGCCGGAAGCTGCGCAATCTGGTCACCAATATCACGGGCCTGGAGACGCTGTAAGGATCGCTTATGCAATTCTACCGCGCCGAAATCTTCAATCGCTTTCGCAAGCGTTTCGAGCGCCTGTACGGCGAGGCCGTGGCCGGGCGCTGTCTCAACCGCCTGCGCATGATGATCGGGCGCTACGGCGTCGGGCTGAATCCGCAGCCGGTGCACGAAAAATGGAACCAGTCCACGCGCCTGCTGATCACCTACGCCCACATGGTGCAGAAAGACGGCGAACCGCCGCTGGAACCCCACAAGCGCTTTTGCGACAAACACCTGCAGAGCGCGCTCTCGCACGTCCATATCCTGCCGTTCTGTCCCTACAGTTCCGACGACGGCTTCTCGGTCATCGACTACCGCGAGGTCAATCCGGACTTCGGCACATGGGAGAACATCGAGGCCATCGGCGAGAAGTTCGACCTTATGTTCGACTTGGTGCTCAACCACTGTTCGCGGCGTTCGGCCTGGTTCAAGCAGTTCCTGAACGGCATCTCCCCGGGCCGCGACTACTTCGTCACCGCCGAGAAGGGCACAGACGTATCGCAGGTGACGCGCCCGCGGACGCATCCGCTGCTGACGCGGGTGCAGACGCGCGTCGGCGAGGACTGGGTCTGGACCACGTTCAGCGCCGATCAGGTCGACGTCGACTTCTCCAACCCGGACGTGCTCTTCGAATTCCTGGACATCCTCTTCCTCTACATCAGCAAGGGCGCGCGTATCATCCGCCTCGACGCCATCGCCTACCTGTGGAAAAAGCTGGGCACAAACTGCATCCATCTGCCCGAAACCCACGAGGTTGTCAAGTTGATGCGCGACGTGCTGGAGATGGTCGCGCCGGAGCTACTGCTGCTGACCGAAACCAATGTCCCGCACAAGGAGAACGTCTCCTACTTCGGCGATGGCGACGAGGCCAACGTGGTCTACCAGTTCACCCTGCCGCCCCTTCTGCTCTACACCCTCACCAACGGCGACGCGACGAAGCTGACCGAGTGGGCCGGCAACCTGGGCGAAACGCCCGAAGGCTGCACCTACCTGAACTTCACCGCCAGCCACGACGGCATCGGTGTGCGTCCGCTCGAGGGCCTGGTCGAGGACGCGGAAGTGCGCAAGCTCGCCGACCTGATGCGTGCGCGCGGCGGACATGTCTCGGGCAAGACCAATCCAGACGGCACCGAAAGCCCGTACGAGATGAACATCACCTACTTCGACGCGCTCTGCGAAAACGGCGAGGACGTCACCGACCTGGACATCGAGCGCTTCCTCTGCTCGCAGACCATTCCGCTGGCGCTGGCGGGCATTCCGGCGGTCTACTTCCACAGCCTCACCGGCACGCGCAACTACTACGAGGGCGTGAAACACTGGGGCTATCCGCGGGCGATCAACCGCATGAAGTGGAAGGAGCACGACCTGGAGATCCTGCTCGCCGATCACTCGACGGTGACCTACCGGGTCTTTCACGAATACACGCGGCGGCTGAAGGTCCGCGCGGAGCACCCGGCCTTCCACCCCGACGGCGACCAAGCGGTGCTGGAACTGGGGAACCAGGTCTTCGCCGTCGAACGCACCGCCCCCGGCGGCACCGAGATGATCCTGGCGATCAGCAACGTGACGCGCGATCCGATCGAGATCCATCTCGCCTCGCAGATTCCGACCTTCTGCGGCGTCACTTCCTGCGAGCACGCCGACGTGCTGAACGAGGAGGTGATCCAGAACGAGAGCGTAAAGCTGGCGCCGTACCAGACGCGCTGGATCGTGGTCCAACGCGTCTGATTCTTCCCGCCGCGTTCCCCTTTCAGCTCCGGAACGCCTCCGCCGGGCCGTACGGGGCCAAGCCGACAGTGATATAGGGATTGATCGCCGGATCGTTCACCTCGCGTCCGAAACGCCACATCCTCCGAACCAGCTCGCGCTTGATCTCGGCGCAGGCCTCGTCCCCGGCGCGATTGACCAGTTCGTGCGGATCCTGTTGCAGGTCGTACAATTCGTCCTGGTCGAAACCGTTGAAGACATACTTGTGCGTCTTCGTCGCCACCGAGCGTTGGGTATAGTACAACTCCACGCCGTTGCACTGGGTACAGATCTCCTCGCGCCACTCCGCGGGCCTGTCGCCGCGCAGGAACGGCAGCAGGCTGCGTCCGGCGAAGTCGCGCCTGGCCGTGACGCCGGCGATGTCGAGGAAGGTCGGACCGAAGTCAGCGAGGCTGACGAAGTCGTCCGCGCGGCAGCCGGGCTTGCCCACCTGCCCCGGCCAGCGCACCACCGCCGGAACGTGGTAGGCACCGCGGTAGCACGGAATACCCTTGGCGAAAAGCCCGTGCTCGCCGCAGTAGTCGCCGTGGTCGCTGCAGTAGAGAACCAGCGTGTTTCGCGCCTGCCCCGAACGCTCCAACGCCTCGAGCATCTGCCCGAAGAGATCGTCGAGGTAGGTGCAGTACGCCCAGAAGTGACGGATCCCCTCGCGCACCTCGCGCTCGCCCAGTTGACCGAAGACCTGCTCGCGCATGCGCCGGACCACCATCGGCTTGTCCTTCATCTCGTCGGCGTAGCTCGGGGGCAGCGGGATATCCTCCAGGCGGTACATGTCGAGATACTTCGACGGCACGCAATACGGATCGTGCGGGCCGGTCAGGCCGACAAAGGTGCACCATGGCCGGTCGTTCGCCAGACCACCGAGGAGTTCGACCGCGCCCCGGGTGATCCGGTTGTCGTGCGGATTGCCGTCTTCGTTCGTGCCGTAGAGTCGGAACGCGCCGTACCCCGGTCGCTGGATCATTCCCTCGCCCCGCCCGGCAGACACCGCGTTGAGTTCGTCTGCCTTTTCGGCGTAATGCTCCCACGCGCGTCCGTGATGATCACCGGTGGTACAACTGGTCATGCCGTGCTCGATCCAGCCCCGGTCGGCCGGGCCTTCCTCCACGGTGACATGCCACTTGCCAAACCAGTGCAGATCATACCCCGCGTCTTTCAAATCCTCGCTCCAGCAACGGACGCCGTCCTTGAGACCGCGCGAGAGCGCCATCTCGTTGCAGACGTTATTCCACACCCCGTGTTGGGACGGATACAACCCGGTGACGAAGGTGGCACGCGCCGGACAGCAATGCGGACTCGGACAGAAGGCCTCGCTGAAGGTCACGCCTTCGCCGGCGAGACGATTCAGGTTCGGTGTCTTGCACGGATGCTCGGGGAGCACCGTATCACCGCGTTGATGGTCGGTCATGACGATGAGAATGTTGGGGCGTTCGCTCATGGGAATTGCCTTTCTGCAAGCGGCAGGAATCGATCACGCCGGCACGTCGAGAAGTTGTTTCAGATCCGTGACCACCACGTCCGGTTTCAAATCGCGACAGCGCTCGTCGTCTTCACGCAGGCGCAGGCTGCGCCTGTCGCCGGCGAAGAGCGCGGTGCGGAAACCCGCCTCGCGCGCGGCCCAGATATCCTTGAGCATGTCATTGCCGACATACAGGGTCTCGTCCGCGGCGACACCACGATTCTCGGCAAGAAGCGCGCGCAGGGACTCGTACAGCCGGACCGACGGTTTGGCGCATCGTTGACGATAGCTGAAAACGCAGAGATCCGCGGAGAATCCGAGCCCCGTCAACGGCATGCCCATGAACGCCTCGAAGAGCAGCGGCGTATAGAACTGCGCGTTGGAGACGATGCCCAGATCCAGTACGCGCGAACGCAGGCCCTCCAGCGTCTCCATCAGGTTCCACATCGGCCACACCGGGTTGATGCGGCACTCGTACCCGATGGCGAGCAGTTCGATCATAGCCGTGTCCCCCGCGTCGTCAAGCAGTCCTTCGCCGGCGAGCGTGCTCAGTACATCCTGCCAGATCTCGCGGATCTCGACTTCGGGACAGTCCACCCCGCTTTCACGGGCGCGGGCATGATGGGCGCGAATGGTCTCGGGCAGCAACACCGCACCACGGATACCGGCGTCTACCAGTTTTCCCTGCAGCCCCGCCAGGGCCATGCCCTCCGTGAGCGCCTTGGCGTTGTCCCCCGCTTCATGCACGCCCAGATCCCCCGAGCCGGATTGCAGAAGGGTGCCGTAAATGTCGAATACGACGGCGCGGATGCCAGGAAGCTTGCACACCCTCGGCGTGACATCGGTCACGTCGGGGTTGAGCGCGCGGACGAGGTGGCGGGTACGCTCCACCAGCAGGGCGCGGTCGTTGTAGAGAACATCATCCATTGCATCAACTCCGCAGCAGGCAGAACCGCTCCGGCGCCAGGAAATGCCGCAACAGCCCCGACATCGGCACGGGGGGCGCTACGAATGCATCGGCCGACATAACCTTGTCATACGTTTCCAACAGCCTGAAGCGATACCCATCCAGACTGAAACGCTCGCGCACTACCTGCCGATTCCGGGCCCGCGTATCACCGTTCATCCGTTTGAAGCGCAGCCTGTCCGGTCTCGTCTCCTTGGCCTTTCTCGGATCGCGCAGTTGCTCGATGATCCGGCTCTGCAGCACCGGGTCAAGCCGGCCGAAGTCGGCGAATCCTTCGCGGACGATATCCCTGTATGCCTGTTCGACCGCCGCATCGGTCAACTCCCGTTCATACGCTCGCCATGCCGCCCGCATCGCCTTGCGCAACCGTAGACGCAACTCGCTTTCGCCGACCCAGGCGACAGGTACCTCCAAACGCGCATACAAGGAATCGAGAGCGACGCCCGCATCCTCGAACTCGGATGTGATCTCCTCGAGCTTGCGCCCATACAACGGCTTGCCGATCAGCATCGGTTCCAGGAACGCCAGACCGAAGCCCTCGGCGATGGAGGTGGTGGCCAACGCTTCGGCGCATTTCAGCAAGCCGAAGTAGTCGTGCTCACTGCCCATTTCAAACGCCACAGGCAGACGGAGCCTTTCGGCCAGTTCCACCCAGTGCCGGTATAGTCGCCGCTCCTTCGGGTTCTGCGGCGCGAGCGAGATCCCGTACAACTCATCCGCTTCGGCCAACCCAGCCCAGAACAAAAATTCGCCAAGGTTCTTGCGCGCGATGGCACGAGTCGGATAAAGAATCAGTCGGCGGCCGGCCACGTCGGCCGGCTCGGTCGTTTCGAACGCCGCCCCGTCGAAGTGAACAGCGTTGGGCAGCGAATGCAGTCGTGACTCGTCCGCGCCGGCCTGAAGAAAAGCAACCAGATCGCGGCGATTGAGGAAGGCGTAATGCACTCGCCCTCCCTGCGGATACAGTACAATCTCCCTGCCGGCAGTGTATTGCCGCAGGAAACGGTAGTTGGCCGGGCGGTAATCTTCGGCGAAATCGTGAATCTGCAGCAAAAGCCGATCGCCGTCACGGGCCAGCCTATCGACCATGAGCGGGAGGGCGATATTCTTGCCGAGGCTGTGATTGTGAATATGCCAAAGATCCGGCGCCCCGCCCAGATCACCACGCGCAATCGCAGTCATCTCTTCCAGAAGAGAGTGGATAGCGCGCGCTGGCGGCACCTGGGCATATCCCAGTCCCTCGACGACGCGGACATCGTCGAGGGCGCAATCGTCAGGCGGCGTTTCACCGACGAAGACGACACTGCCGATCCCGACTGCGGCGAGCGCCCGTTGCTGGTGCTCCAGAACACGGGTCACCCCCCCGCCGCGCACGTGATAATGAACGAAAGCGACCGCCCGGGGACGACTCATTCCCGATTTCCGAATTTCTGCCGATATGCCTCGATCGTGTTCATCGGTGGACGCTCTTCCTCGACGATGTGGTGTTCGATCGGTTCGTACCGGTCTTCCTTGGCCTGAAACTGCCGCAGGTTCTTCCCGAGACTGTCGAGCACCTCCTGGGCAATGATGTCACGCGAACGGAGACGCTTGAGAAAGGTCTGCATGATCCCGAAAGACATCCTCGCCAGATCGCGGGTCGGCTGGTTGCGATGTACGCGCTGGTCCAGGTCGGTCTGGCCGAACGCGCCCAATCCCCATTTCTCGTAGACGTCGATCAGATGCGCGGTCTCCACGCCATAGCCGATGGGAAAAGATATCTGTTCGAGCACCTCGCGGCGCACGGCATACTCCCCCGAGAGCGGCTGGATAATGCCGGTCAACTCGGGATAAAAGAGCGAGAAGAGCGGGCGGATAAGGATCTCGGTCACCCGGCCACCCCCGGAGGGGCGGACCTGGCCGCTCACCGCGAGGGGACGGTCGTAGAACGCCTTGACGTACTTTACCTCCGGTCGGTAGACCAGCGGCGCCACCAAACCGTAGACGAAACGCGAATGGATGTTCTGGATATCGGCGTCGATGTAAACGATGATATCGCCCTGAAGCTGATAGATCGCCTTCCACAGGTTCTCGCCCTTGCCGCGCTTGTGCCCCTCCTCGGGAAGGATGTCGGCGGCGAGATAAGTGTCGGCACCGTAACTCGAAGCGACCTGCAGGGTGTTGTCGGAAGAGCCGGAATCGATGATGGCGATCTCGTCGAGGAGCGGATATCGCGTCATCAGTTCACTACGGAATATGACCACCTCCTTGCCGATGGTCATCTCCTCGTTCAGAGTCGGAATACAGAGCGATATCTTGAGATCCTGGCGTTTCTTGGCCTCGATGATCGCCTTGATATCCCAGTAATACGAGTGGTGAAACGTGTTATTCTCGAGCCACTGTTCAATCATCTTCGCAATGCCCGTTGTCGATGGCCAGTAGGAGCGCGATGAGCTGCGTCACGCCGGTGAACATCGGCACGATCTGCAGGACATCGCGCGATTCGCTGTCTTCGTCGCCGTCGGTCAGACCGATAGTGATGGCGCGGATACCCGCCTCGATAAACGAGGTCAACTCCGAGGTGCTCGGCGAGCTCTGCGGCTCCAGATCCAGCGCCTTGAGGATCTTCCGCGACATGCGCGCCAGGGGATGGCCGTATTCGATGCCGCCGGGCGTGCGGCGTGCCACGGCCTGGACGCGCACTTCCGCGCGACTGCTCGAACCGATCTCGTCGGCGATCTCCTCGATATGGCCGAAGATCTTGTCGACCATCTCGGCCGATTCGCCGCGGATCTCGAAACGCAAGTAGGCATTGGTCGGGATGACGTTGTACGTATTGCCACCGTGGATGGATCCCATGACGACAAATGTCTGTGGCTTGCGCGGCAGGGGAATCTCCGAGATGCGAGTGACGATATCGGTCAGCACCTGGATGGCGCCGACGAGGCCGTAACGCGTCCAGTCGTACTCCTTGGGCACGGCGACCTGGATCTCGCCTCGGATCATCCCGATGGAGCGATAACTCGTACGTCCCAGAAGCAGACTGTCGAGACAGATACCGTGGCCGATAGGCACTTTGCTGTTTTCGAGGAAGAACTTCAACCCCTCGAGGTTCGCCCTCCCCAGACTGCGCGCGCCCCCCATGAGAATCAGGTTGTGTCTCAACTCGATACCGAGGGTTTGGAGAAAACTCGGCAGCGAAGCGATCACCGCCAGCGAGAGCGCATTGTCACTGAGACCGGCGCCGGTGACGGTATCCTGCTGCACCGTGACGGTATGATCGTGCGACATGTCGTGAACGGAATCGGCATGGGCGACGACGAGGATGCTGCCCTCGCCCTCGCTCAAGCCCGGCACGACGCCGAGAGCGTTGCCTACCTCGTCCGTAGAGGCATTGTCCAGCCCGCTCATGATAAAGCGGTCTTGCATCAACTTGACCCGATACTCCTCGTGGAATGTCGGAGCCGGGGTTTCGCCTATCATGACAAGATTGGCCAGTAGAATTTCCCGGCACTTCATGATCCCTTCGCGAATGCGGGGCAATTCCGCGAGGATCTCTTCCTGGCTCATCTGTCTCGGTATCGCCGTCTCGGTCATCGTTCACCCGCTTCTTGAGAAGCGCCTCGGAATTCAAGGCGAAATTACCCTAGCACAGCTTATCGCTGCCGTAAAGTTTTTTCGACATGAGGAACAACGGTAACCGCATGCCAGGACGTCCGGATTCCCCGACGCGACACAAGTTCTCGATTAATAGCAGGTTAACATGATTCTCACGCCACCTTTATCACACCTACATCGAGTGTAAGGTATAGTGGTCGTTGCCGACATCATCGAGACCTTCCCTGGTAGGTGAGCAAAGGAGCGTCATGGGATTGGACCTGAATATCCGGCAAATCGCCGCGCGCAAACGAGACGAGACGAAAGAAGAGGAGGATGACTCAGTCACGGACTTTGCCCGACGCGTTCAGACGGGCATGTACCGCTTGCCGAAAGAGACGGCCGCTGTGCGCTGCGAGAAGAACGACCGCGACGCACTGCTGGAAATCGCCGTTTCCGAGTACGGCATGGAGGTCCGGGTTGTATCCCACAAGCCCGCCAGCGGTCGTGGCATGGATCTGACGCTGCCGATGGTCTCCCAAATCCTGCTCAACAACGGCGTCTTCGTGCAGCCGGATATCGACGCTTGCCGCCAGTTGTTCGACCGCACCCAGAATAACCAGGACGTTGCCGGCATGATTATCGCCCGCGGCACGCCGCCGCAGGACGCAAGCAATGCGCGTCTCGAAGCGTTGGGTGATCTGCACTTCCCGGTGTTCCCGGGCGATGCGTTCGCGGGAAAAGCGCCGCCGACCCAGGGACGTGCCGGTCTGACCGTCGACGGCAAGCCCGCGCCCCCCCGCATCAAGCGCGCCAATGTCCACGACGTCCCGATCATCACCGAGGGCAACTGCCTGTACGACGAACAGGACCTTTGCGTCGAATCCGAGAACTACGGTCTGGCGGAGATCAATGACAACAAAGCCCGCGTCCGCCCGTTAATGAAGGTGGGCGACGACGACATGGTCGTCACCGCCACGATCTACCCGCGCGACTTCCAGGGCAACGAGATCACGCTGAAGGATATCCGCAAGGCCCTTCTGCCGCTACGCGTCAACGTGCCGCTCGACATCGAAGCGGTGAACAAGGCGCTGACGGTCGCACACAAAACGGGCAGCCCGGTGCGTGACGTCGTGCTCGCCGTAGGCCGTCCGCCCAAGGACGGCGAGGACGGGCGCATGGAGATGGCCTTCGATCTGGGCACCAGCATCGGCAAACTGCGCCACGACGGTCGCCTGGACTTCAACGAGCGCGGGCGCATCCACTGGGTGAAGAAAGACGAATACGTCGGCCGCATCATCCCGCCCACACGCGGCATGCCCGGCCAGGACGTCTTCGGCAAGACGTTGCCGGCACAGGACGGACTGCCGGCGTTCATGCTCGCCGGCGAGAACGTCCACATGAAGGAGGAAGGCGGCGAGTTTTACTCCGAGATCGAAGGCATGCTGCTACTCACCCGGAACATGATCAGCGTTACCGAGGTACACGTGATTAAAGGAGACGTCAACAACACCACGGGCAACATCCACGCCGATACCGGCTCGGTGGTCGTGCACCGAAGCATCTGTGACGGTTACTCGGTCGAAGCCAAGGGCAACCTGATCGTCGGCAAGACGATCGAGGACGCCACCGTCGTCACCGGCGGCGATATCGCCGTGCGCCAGGGCATTCACATGCACGAGAATACCAGTCGGCGCATCGAATGCGGCGGCGCGCTGACCTCCCACTTCGCCCAGAACGCCCGCTTCCACGTCAAGGGTAACGCCGTCATCGACAACGACATCACCAACTGCGAGATCGTCGTCAACGGGCGCATCATCGCCAGTCAGGGCGACGGCCGCATTCAGGGCGGCAAGGTCCGCGGCATGCGCGGCGTCGAGGCCAAGGAACTCGGCAGCGAACTGGGCGTCACGACTGTCGTCTGCGCGGGGCATCCCGACGGGCACCGAGCCGAGGTGCAAGCGGAGTTGGACGATCTGGAGATGACGATCAAGACCATCGAGTCTTCGCTCAACATGGAGCCGAGCGACGAAGGCGCCGATCAACTCCTCACCATCGCCCAGAGCGACCGGCAGACATTCAGCAACCTGATGAAAGCGCGGTTGGCGGTCCGGCGCCATCTCGAGAAACTACGCGATGAACTGCTGGCCATGCATCACGACGACACCGGCCACGTCGGCGCGACCATCGAAGTACTCGAGAAGGTTCATCCCGGCACCGTCATCGAGATCAGCGGCTGCCGCCACCACGTCAAGCTACCGATGGGGCCGACCCGTTTCGCGTATGATCACGCGCTGAAAAAGATCTTCCGCGAACCGCTGATGACCGAGTCGGATCAGACCGTCGAAGCGGCCAACCGCCGCTGACGTCATCCGCGCGCGTGCTTGAAGACGATCGCGCCTTTTCGAACGCCCAGTTCGCGCGCGACCACCTCGCACTTGGCCTTGAGCAGGAAGTAACGGTCTCCGAACAGGCCGCTCCCGGTCTCGAAGTTACCGTGCCCTTTGCCGAGGATGACATCGGCCGTTTCATACGTTTGTTTGAACGCCTCGGAGGCTTCCTCCCAACCGATGCCGATCTGGTTCGAACCGGTCTCGATCACCGGCACGATTCCGGTCAAACCGGCCATGCACGCGTCGGCCATCAACGCATCGTTGATGATCGGACCGGACTTGACGACGAAGGTCACCTCGGCTCCGGTTTGCAGCAGGCGCTCGACAAGCACGCGATCAAAGACGATCTCGCCAGAATTGTCCCCCAGGTACAGCAGGCGCACGCCCGGTCGCAACGCGGCGCGGAAGTCGTCGATGTCGTGAATGGCGAAAGGCTGTTCCATAATCGCGTGTGCATCCTTCTCGATATCGAAGGCATGGCCGATGCCGAGGTCAATGATGTTGCCTGCCACCGCCAGATGGAGCGCCGCATCCAGCGGATCTTCGGCCGCATCGACCATGGCCTCGAGCCGCGGCAGCACGCGCAAGGCCTCCCGGTTGGTCGCCTCCTTGATCGCCAGGTACGGATCGGCCACCCCGGTCTCCTCGGCGACAATGTCGTAGACGGGCTTGCTGATAAACGCCGGATTCGGATCGAGGCTGCAAGTCCGGACCACCTCCGCCACGCGGGCGAGCACGCGTTTCTGCACCGCCTCGTCGTCGGTCACCAATCTCGTCGTATTGAGCGCTTGCTGCAGCATGCAGACCAGGCACTGGGGAACGGATTTCATGATGCTCCTTTCCAGGAGGCAAGGATGCGAAAGAGCACCGCGCGCACGATAAGATTCTCGGCGGAACCATGGAAGCGGCTACTGTGCCGACGGTTCCATGACATGACGGAGGCGGAGCACATAAACATCCCCGCGCATCCGACCGGTAAGGACAATGCCCTCTGAGAATACCGCCTTCGATGGCACGATCAGCGACCGGAGTGCCGCGGCGAGATCGCCGCAAGCCCTCGCGCATGCGGCCCCGGCCGCCTCGTCATCACGACCGAATCGACGCAACACATGCGTCCATACGGCGTCATTCCACGACGTCATCACGGGCCGCGAATGAGCCATCAAAGCGAGACAAACCTGCGGCGGAATCCGCGCGTAGAAGTTGGTTTTCGAAGGAAGAGCCATTCCGGCCCGCGAGTTTTCTTCGCCCCAACGGCGCAGAACGTTCCGAATTCGCGACCAGGAACCGAACAGAAGATACCGGCCGCGAATCACGACCGTCATCGACTCGACACCATCGGGAACGACTCGCGACTCGTTCATCCCACGGCCGATGCAGTAGGCGGCCTGCCCTTCGATTTCGCGCACGCTCAAATACTTCCGCGTCTGCTTCAGCTCTTGCGCACCGGCGGCCATCGCCCCCAGTGCCTTCCGCATCCCCTCGGGATCCCGCAGACCGACCAGAAGCAGAGTCTCTACGGCGGCATTGTCTCCTCGAACGGCCGGCGCGAACCAGGCGTACACATCGCCCGCCAGGCGCGGCAACAAGTCCTGCAGATCATGCCCGAGTTGGGCCTTGGCCGCCATCTGCAGCATCAGAAAGGCTTGCGCGAAGCGCGGCTCCAATACCGGCAAGCCCTTCTCGTACACCTTGGCCCAGTCCATGCGGCCCATGACGCAGGCCGCTTCTTCCCAGGCATACGGCGGCGGAGTCAACGCCTGCCCGCCGTCGAGCAGCGCCGCCAGCAACGGCGCCGACGGCGACTCCCGCGCCAGCAGGAATTCGCACGTCACCTTGCTGCGCTGTTCTTCGACAACCAGGTCCACCCGCGCACCGAGCCAAGGAAGGCGTTCGAACCCCAGAACCTTGCGAATCAACGCGAACCGCTTTCGGTCTTCGCGCGCAAGTCGCCAGGTGCCGCGCATTTCCTCGTAGGCGACAATCGCTTCGGGCGCCATGCCTTCGGTATCGGCCCGGGCATTCAACCGCACAGCGAGCGACTCTTCGTCATACCGAAAGCGCGAAGCGACGAATCGCCCCGCCGCCTTGATATCGATCAGGCAGCCCATCGGCGGCATGGAAGGCGGCTCGACACCATAGATCGGCGCACCGGATAGATCCTTGCGCGGCGCGCTCAACACCCGGATCAAGGGATCCGCATCGCCATCGGAAAATACGAGGTGCGGTCCCGCCGCAACGGCGTTGGCTTTCCGAGCGCAGACCTCGGCCATCGCCGAAGCCTGCTCGCTGCCGACATGAAAAACCACGCAGACGACCAGTCGCGGACGCGGCCTCCGCCGTGAATCGTTCCGAGCGCCCAGGAACGTCCTCGCCTCCGACAAAGGCCTCGATTCTCCGGAAACCGTGTCGTCACGCGTATGCTCGTCCGGCAAGGAATCGGCGATCGCCGACGCTTCATCGAGACACATTTCCGGCGGCAACGGATCAACCGTGAGTTCGGCTTGGGGCAAGGTCTCGACCCGTGCTTGATCCGGCACGGGCTCAGCGGTTTCGACAGCACGGCATTCGGCAGGCTCCGGGTTCGGCATCTCTCCTTCCACACCCAGTACGACCAGGTGCATCGGGCACGCGCAGAGTCGAGCAGCCTGTTCTGGCTCCAACTCCTCTGCGCCCAGCAAGTTCAGCAAAGACCGCTGCGCCTCCCTCGCTTTCTCCCCGCAAGATTTTCCCGCGTTGACATCTTTCCCGGCGGACCAATCGGCTAGAAGGTCCCGCAATGCGGCCGGATCGATCCGGGCATAAAAGAGCGCCTCCCCGGGCAAGCGCAGGGGCAATCCCGGTCCGGGAGACGCCTCTCCGGCGATCAGAGAACAGGATATCGTCCAGAGAAACAGCGGGCACAGCCATCGAATCCGCATCATGACGGCATCTTTCCGGCAATTCACGTATTCAGCAAAGCCCGAAAAGCATCTTCGACTTTGCGGGCATAGGCGCGACCATCGAGAAACGGCGGATTCTCGCGCATGAGCTTCCCAATGCGCCCGGCCATGGATTCGCGGAAAGCCCTTTCGTTCGCCAGTCGCGAAGCGAGCGCGATATACTCCTGCTCGTTGCGCGCTACCAGGTCGTCCAACCCCACCTCGCGCAGCATCGCCGCCCCTTGGCGCGAGCGCAAATCATTCCCTTCCATCACCACCGGCGGCACATTGTGCGACAAGGGGTCCAGCAACGAGGTGGCGCCGGAATAGGGGAAGCCGTCGAGATAGATGTCGGCCAGCTTGACCACTTGCTGGATATCCGCCTGCGTGGGCAGCGGCTCGAGAATGGTCACGCGCGAACGCACCACGTCCCGTTCGTCGAGAAGACGACCGAAATCGTCGATAAACGGCTGCTTCGGATACGAGGGCGCCCAAGCCGGACCGAAGGGATACAACACCAGAACGCTGCTCGGCAGAGCCGCCAGCAAATCGACCCACGTTCGCCTAAGTTCGGGAAGAATCTTGAAGAAGTTGGCGCCGGAGACGAAAACCACCTGCTCGTCGCCGATGTTCAAATCCCTGCGCGCGGGACGGATCGTCGGCGTCTCCTGCTTGAGCGTGTAATTGAAACAAATCCCCGAGCCGTCCAAGGGCAATAGCCTCTCGCTGTACAGCTCTTCGGCGTTTCGTTCCGGAACGGCGAGGCTGCCGATTAAGAAGCCGTCGATGTTGGGCTGGCCTGTGGTCAGGGGTTGGCAGAAATGCACCACCTGCTTGCGGGCGAGGCGGAAACAACCGAGCACGAAAGGCAGATTGGTCACCGCTGTAAGGTTGTTGCCGAAAAAGAGGATATCCAAATCCTCCGCGCGGACCTGCTGCACCTGTCGCGGCAACTCCTGCGGTAGCACGACAAACCGGTCGGCTAAAGACCGGCAATGCCGTTCGATCGGATTGTTGTCGCTTCCGAGCGCGAAGAGGATCAACTCAAAGCGATCACGGTCGAGATGCTCGAAAACCGGCAACGAAGCGAAGGTCTCTGTCAGGGAGAGGAACGCCTTCATCAGCACGCCGACACGGATCTTCCGATCCGACGCCCGGACCGGAAAATCGTAATCGATCGAGGCATCCTGATCTTCCAGTACGCACGTGGCGATATCGGCCCGTTGTGCGTATATCTCCCGGAGATGCCGACCGGAGAAATAGAGTGATATGAAATTGGCCTTTTCCGCGAAAAGCGGCCCCACCGTTTGCCAGATCTGCGAGGGCTTGCGCGTAGCGAATCGCTTATGCAGATGCTCGATAAGATTCTGCATATGGCTGCAATACGCGTCCGCGTCTCCCGGCTTCCAGAAAACCGTTACCGGTTCGATCAGGTAAATCCAGTAATCCTTCAACAGCCAGGGTGGCACCCGATTGAGATGCAAGTCGACCGCATACTCGAAGGCGCGCTTGTAAAGCATCAACGCCAGAAACGTCTTGAGCGCACCGGTGCGATTGATCTTGCTGCCCATTTCCTCGATCAAGCCGGCAGCGAACGCGTCTTCTTCCTCCGTCAGAGGAAAATCGCGGCAACCGCTGTCGAGAAACACCCGCTGGCGTTGCCCCGCATCACCCTGGTACATCGCCTCGAGTTCTGCGTCTTCGGCACCGAGCCAGATTTCGGCCAACTCGCGCCGTTTCCGGCGGCACAGATTCACGTCGATCTCCGGAGACGTCGGAAGCGGTTGTTGCTGTCGGGGCGCCTGTGGAGCCGGCGGGGGAGATGGGGGTGAGGCCGGTTGCGACGGAGCGGGCGGCGACGCCGGATCGCCGAATGACAGAGAAGGCTTCGAGTCCTCCTGTGCGGGAGGGCCGAAACTCAACGAAAAGGCTGGCTCTTGAGAAGACGAATCCGCGCCCGCGCTCGTTTGCGGAGCCGTCTGCGCGGAAGTGTCCGGCGCGGGGATAGTCAGGTCCGCCACCACCCGCTCCAGACTCGGACGGCGCGTCGCGTCGACACCTCCGCTCAACGATTCGTAAAGGTCGGAATACGCTTGCGCCTGCTTCTCGAGCGGATATCGCTCCTCGGCCACGCTGCGGCAACGTTGACGCATGGCGGCATTGGTCGAGGTCAATACCTCCCGGATCCCCTGGGCCAGATCGGCCACATCGTAAGGAGCGGCGAGGTAGCCGGTCTGGCCATGATCGACCATGTCGGGCATACCGCCGACACGGAAACCGACGACCGGCGTGCCACACGCGAGCGATTCGAGAACCGTGTTGGGCAGATTGTCTTCCTGCGAAGGCAGAACGAAGACATCGGCCGCACTGTACGCCGCGCTCAGGGCTTCGACACTGTCGAGGTGCCCCAGAACGTGGACGGGCACGGGAAGATTGCGCGCCATCTCGGGTGCGAATCGTCCGAAGCAGACCAACTCGTAGGCCGGCGGCTCCTGCATGGCGTCCAAAACCTGCAGGGCCTGGAGCAGAAGATGAAATCCTTTACGGTGGTTGGCCACGACATCGGCCCCGAAGAGGACGATGCGCTTCTCCATCGTAAGTTGCAGACGCCTCTTGGACTCATCCGGATCGCGCGGCGAGAACGCGGCAATATCTAAGCCATAGGGGATCACCGTATGCCGAAAGCGCGAGAGCAAACCGCTGGAACGGGAACATTCGCCCAACCACCGGCTCGGCGTGACAATGTGAAGTTCGACTTCGCGGTAATGGCGCTCCTTGAACTCCCAGATCTGCCGCGCCAGCTCCTCCGGCGCCGGAACACCGAGTTGCGGACACGCGGCGCATGACGAACGGTATTTGTCACAATCGCCGGCATAATGACAGCCGCCGGTAAAGGCGTTCATGTCGTGCAATGTCCAGACGACCTTCTTTCCGGCAAAGGCCAGGGCCATGCGTTCGTAATCCAGCAGTCCGGCGACCCAGTGGAGGTTGATAACGTCGATGTCCTGCAGCAATCCCATCTTGTCGAACCCGACGGCGCATTCGGGCGTAGTGAACATCTCCAGATGGCCGGGGCGATTGGGAAACTGCGCCAGAACGGATTGCCAGCGCCGCAACATATGCGTCCAGAAATCCACGGCTTGCCGCGATCCGTCGGCCTGCTCCACCTCCCCGCGCAATTCGATCACCTGCTGATCGCCCGACCGGCGCCCGAGCACCATCATGTGCGCGTCGATACCCAGCCGGCGCTGGCCGAGGTAGAGACGATACGCGGAGTTGCCGGCACCGCCGTGGTCCAGGCTGGACAGATGCAGTATTTTCAACGGCTTTCGCGGCCGTGCCGTGACCGGTCGCGGCTTTGCGACAGGCCCCGGAAAATCCGACCGCGCCAACGGGGCCCATAATCTGCTACTCTCTCGATCGGGTTCGGGCATGCGCCCTCCTCGGAAGCGATGCGATCACACTTTGTGAAACCAGACGCCGGCGACATCGATCTGTTTCATTTCAATCGTCAGGTTGCGTCGGCCGACAAACTCCTCGAAAGCCTTGCGGCAGCCCATCCAGTGTCCGAAGTCGTCGACCTGGACCACCGCTTTCGGAACGAGTAGGTCATAGAGATTATCGAGAATGGCCTTCGTCGAAGAGTACCAGTCGCCGTCCATATGGAGAAAAGCGATCTGGCCGATTTCATCGCGCAGCCGGGGCAACGTGTCTTCGAACAGGCCCTTGACCGTGCGGACATGCCCCCACACTCCGAGCGTCTCGCATACTTCCCGCACGCTGCTCTCGGGCGCAGCACAGGTGCCGGCGCCCCACCCGGAGGCATTGGCCGCAGCCTGCGTGAACGAGACCACGTCGTACTCGCCCGGATCGGGCATGCCTTCGAAAGAATCGAACGCATAGAGCAGTCGCTGGCGGCGCGAGTAGCGTTGCAGCACGGTCGCGATCAACGCCGTCGAACCGCCAGCGGCCACGCCGCATTCGACGAACTGCCCCGGCAGATCGCTTTCGCACACATGCTTCGCCAGTCGATACAACGAGTAGAGACGGGACTCCGGCACCATCGTGTACCGCCCCACGACCTGATACAGTTCTCGAAATTCGGGATCCTCGACCTTTGTCTCCCGGATCTGCGGATACTGCTTCAGTAAAGCGTCCAGTTCGGTACGGGCCTCTTCGTTGTCGGTAAAGTGGTTCAGCTCTTCCCGCAATGCGCTCACCGCGTCAAGCAGCTTTCCCTGGCACAGAAATACCGTCGCGCGCGTCCGGTCGAGATTCCGGATTGGTGTACGCCGCCCCTTGGCCTTGGCCAACAGATCCGCGGCGTTGTCCAACTCGTTCCGTTTCAGAAACTCGCGCCCAGATTCCAGCAATGCACTGGCCAGGCCGGTTTCCGCATCCTCCGCACTTGGCGAAGAAAACGGCTTGGTGGCGGTTGTCGACAACGCGCCGTGCGCTTGTTGCTGCGCGGAATGCAATTCCTCCCGCAATCGCATCGACGGCGCGTGACCTGGAAATCGGCGCAATGCCTTTTCGACCGAACCCACCGCTTCATCGATCTTTCCCAGCCGCCCGAGGCAGATGGCTTCTCCGAACGCCACCGTGTCGGCATCGGCGCCCTGCGAGGCCGCCTGTGCGAACAACGTCATCGCCGCGTCGATATCGCCCTGGTTCAACCGCTCGATAGCATGATCGAGTGTGTCGGCTTGGTGAAACGCGTTCATACCGGCTCCATGAAAGGAGGCTTGTTCTCGCATCGCACAGGACCGCTGCGGTTCGATGACGCAGAACGCGAGTCGCGCTCTTCGCCCACCTCGCCCTTCCGATCCGCCGATTGCCCAAAAGGCTGCAATGAGTGTATCCGTTTGCCCGGGGCAATTCAACTCCGAGTCGCTGTTTCGTCCAGGCCGAAGAATCGCGCGAACCCGGCCGATTGTCCAAAAAAACGATTGCCGCAAAGCGATGCAATCCGATAATAGAATCGAGTTCTCTTTCGCGGCCGAAACGCCGAAAGCCTGTTCGCATGCGCATCTTTCAGATCCTGACTTTTTATCCCGCCTACCTGCAGGAATTCTATACCCGGCAACCGCACCTTCTGGAAGCGGCGGCGGAAGAGCAACTCAACGCCTTTCGCCAGGACGGTTTCTCGGGCGGGCACATGTTCGGCCTCTACCAACCCGAAGGCGGCTGGGACGCGCGCGTAGTGATCGGCAACTGCCTGCCCTTGCTGCAGGCCTTCGCCCGCGAATACGGCGTTTCGCCCCAAGCCCGCCCGATGGATATTATCAAGGCCATGATCCGGCGGGACGATCCGGACGTTCTTCTGCTCTCGGATCCGATTCCCTTCGACAGCCGTTTCGTCCGCTACCTGAACAAGAAACCGCCTCTCGTCGTCGGTTGGCGCGCCGCTTCGATTCCGCGGGAAACGGACTGGTCCTCGTTCGACCTGATTCTTTCGCACTTGAGCCCCTGCCGCGAAGTGGCGCTGCGCCTGGGCGCGAAGAAAGCGCTTCCGTTCCGACCCGGCTTCCCGTCGTTTCTGGCCGAACGCGTCGCCGGCACAGAGACCGTCGACGATGTCGTCTTCAGCGGCCAGTGGACGAGCGAGCATGGCGATCGCAATCGCATGCTGCTCTACGTCGCGGAGATGGCCGACCGCGCACCCCGTCCCTATACGCCGGCGTATTATCTCGCCCACTACGGCTCACTCCCGCCGGCCGTGCAGGCGTGCAACCGCCGCGCGCGCTGGGGCCTTGAAATGTACCGCGCGCTTCGTTCCGGACGCATCGTCCTCAACGCCGAAATCGATCTGGCCAAGGGCGAGGCCGGCAACATGCGTCTCTTCGAGTCGACCGGCGTCGGGCGGTTCGTACTGACTGAACATCAGCCGAACCTGGCGGATCTTTTCGTCCCAGGGAAAGAACTGGACAGCTTTGCCAGCCCCGAGGAATTGATGGAGAAGATCCGGCATTACCTCGATCACCCGGCGGAGCGTGAGCGCGTTGCCGCAGCGGGGCAGGCGCGCTGCCTGCGGGACTATAACATGCCAGCACGAAGCGGCGAACTCGCCGGCATTTTCCGGCAACACCTGTAGCGCCAACAACTTCACCGCCCAACAAAAAGCCCCGCAAACCGCAGCTTGCGAGGGCGAAGTGACTGGCATGGGAAAACGAACTGGATGAAAAAGAGCGATACCATCTCCTTTATGTAAAGAGAACGTAAGCGTTCACGGGATTCACAAGGCGCATGGCTCCCGTAAGCCTTGAGTGACTGCCCCGGCTCCTCGGTGGAACCTGACAGGGCGGCCAACTGCATTGCTCATTCTACATCATAAGCTAC
>CAYWFP010000024.1:0-41293 GCA_964457365.1 uncultured Planctomycetaceae bacterium | reverse complement strand
GCGGATCAGCTTCTCGTGCCGGCGGCGGTACTCGATGATCTGCGCCACGCTGCAGAGCTTCAGCCCGTGTTGCTCGCAGAAGGCTTCCAGGTCCGGCAGCCGGGCCATGGTGCCGTCGTCCTTCATGATCTCGCAGATCACCCCCGCCGGCGGCAGCCCCGCCAGGCGCATCAGGTCCACCGAGCCCTCGGTCTGCCCGGTGCGCACCAGCACCCCGCCCTCGCGCGCGCGGATGGGCTGGACGTGCCCCGGGCGCACCAGGTCGGCCGCGCTCGACTGCGGGTCGGAGGCCACGCGGATGGTGTGCGCGCGCTCCGCGGCGCTGATGCCGGTGGTGATGTGCTCGCGCGCCTCGGCGGTGACGGTGAAGGCGGTCTGGAAGGTCGAGCGGTTCTCCTGCACCATCTGCGGCAGGTTCAGCCGGTCGCAGGCCTCGCCGCTGAGCGCCAGGCAGATCCAGCCGCGCCCCTCGCGGGCCATGAAGTTGATCGTCTCGGCGCTGACGCTGTAGCCCGGCGCGACGAGGTCGCCCTCGTTCTCGCGGCTCTCGTCGTCGACGAGCACGATCATGCGCCCGCGGCGCAGGTCCTCGAAGATGTCCTCGATCGGCGCGAACGGCACGGCCGGCTCCTGCCAGAACGAAACGCTATACATTTATCCCGGCGGCCGCGGACTGTCAAGCCGCCCCGCGGTTCAGCCCATGTCCGGCAGGTCGATGCCCAGGCTCGAGAGGTCCAGCCCGCCGGTCATCTGCTTCATCTGCTCGGCGCGCAGGTCCTGCACCTGCTTGCGCGCGGCGCCGACGGCGGCGAGGATCAGGTCGGCGAGCATCTCCGGGTCCTCCGGATCGACGACGTCCTTCTCGATCTCCAGCCCGATCAGGTCGCCCGCGCCGTTCATCTTCGCCTTGACCATGCCCCCGCCGGCCATCCCCTCGACGGTCTTCTGCTTGAGCTCGTTCTGCATCGCGCCGACGCGGCCGGTCATCTGCTGCACGCGCTTCATCATCTCGCTCATGTCCATCGCGTGTTCTCCTGTCGCTGTGGATTACGAATTCGTCGCCCGCGCCCGCCGCCGCCAGCGCCCGGAGGCGACGTACCCCCACGCCATCCCCGTCAGCAGCCCGACCACGTGCGCGGTGTTCCCGATCGGCAGCAGGCCGATGAAGCAGAACGCCTGGAAGACGAGCAGCTCGATCAGCCCGTCGCGCGGCATGCGCATGCCGAAGAGCGGATCGTACTTCCCGCGGATCCAGACGTAGCCGAAGAAGCCGAAGATCACGCCGGAGAAGCCGACGCCTCGGTGCGGCCAGAGGATCGAACGGTCCGGGCTGAAGAGGGTGACCAGGTCCAGCTTGAGGTAATAGCCCGCCGCGTTGCTGAGCACGGCGACGACCACGATCATCGCCAGCAGGTGCAGCGAACCGATGCGCCGCTCGATCGGCGGGCCGATGCTCCAGAGCACCATCATGTTGAAGAGGATGTGGATCAAGCCGACGTGCAGCAGGATCGGCGTGATCAGCCGCCAGACCTCGCCCGCGGCGATCTCGGGCGGGATCCAGGGATACTGCTGCCGCCGCCCCACCGGCCCGCCCGGCCCGTCGGGATCGACCACGACGATGTTCGCCCGGTCGGTGATGTTCATGTCTTGAATCACCGCCTGGATGCGGTCGGCGTCGACGCTGTCGTTGTTATTCGCCCACATCTCCAGGACGAAGAGCCCCACGCAGACGGCCATCACCCCCCAGACCAGCGGCGCGGGCAGGTGCGAGACGTCGCGCCAGGCCTGTTGCATCGGGATGATGTTGTCGCCCTGCGCGGCCTCGGCCTTCTCGCGCGCGACCTGGCCGTACTGCTGCAGCAGGCGCTCGCGCTCCTCCGGGTCGTCCGGCACGCGCAATTCCTCGAGCAGGTCGATCGCCGCGGGGATCTGGTCCTCGTCGTGCACCCAGACCGACCAGCCGCCGCTCGCTTCCTCGGCGATGGCGGGGATATCGTGGGCGCTCAGGAACGCCGCGGCCAGCCCGGCCTCGACGCCCTCGGCGCAGGCGCGCAGCTTTCTCATTCGCGCTCCACGTTGATGACCTGGCCGTCGAAGGCCTGGAGGATGCGGCGGACGGTGGGGTCCTGCTGCGTGTCGCCCTCCGCGCGCGGCTTCGGTGCCGGCGCGTCCGCGCCCTCGCGCAGGTGGATGCGCACCGTCACCGGCACGCCCAGCGCCTCCTCGGCCGCCGCGGCGATGCGGCCTTTGCGGTGGCTGTCCTCGATCTGCTCGAAGAGGAACGACCCGCCGCCCGGGACCGAGAGAATCAGCACCCCCTGCTCCCAGGCGTGCACGCCCACCGCGTGCAGGTAACGCGCGTCCGCGGGCCGGCGCTGCGTCAGCGTCTCGACGATCCGCGGCCACGCCGCGCGTACCATCGCGCTCGTCGGCGCCGGCGTGTCGCCGGTCGCGCCGGGCCAGGCCGGCTCGGTTTGCTTCGCTTCTTCCGTGGCGGGGGGCGCTCCGGCCGTCGTTTCGCTCGCCGCCGGGGGCGGCGGTTCCGGCTTCTTCTCCGGTTGCGGCGTCCGCGCGGGCGGGGGGGCGACCGGCTTCGGTTCCGGCAGCGGCGCGCCGCGGGCCAGGGCGTCGAGCTTCTGCACCGCCGCGCCGACGCCCTGAAGCGACTCGAGCCCCGCCAGCCGCGCCACGGCCATCTCCAGCGGCACCAGCGGATTGCTCAGCGCCCGCTGCCGCACGCGCGTCCTGGCCTGCGCGAAGATATCCAGCATCAAGAGCGCGTGCTCGAGCGCCACCGCGTCTTTCAGCCGCCCCAGCGCCTCGCGCGCGGGGCCGTAGGCCGAGAGGTGCTCGTCCCCGCCCGTGGCGATCCAGAGCATCAGGTCGCGCCCGAACGCGATGAGTTGATCGAGAAAATCGCCGACGTTGGTCCCCGTCTGGGCCACCTCGTCGACGATCCGCAGCGCCGCCTGCACCTCGTGCGCGACGACGGTTTCGTAGATCCCGGCCACCGCCTCGGCGCCGGCGACGCCGCGGACGCGCTCGACGTCCGCGCGCGTCACCTCGCCCTGCGCGTATCCCAGGAGCTGGTCCAGCAGCACCAGCGCGTCGCGGACCGACCCGCCGCTGAACGCCGCCACCGCCGCCACCGCCTCGTCCTGCACCGCGGCCTTCTCGCGCGCGACGATCTTCTTGAGGTAGGCCGCCAGGCGCGCGGGGGGCACCAGGCGGAAGTCGAAGCGCTGCGTGCGCGAGAGTACCGTCTCGGGCAGCTTGTGCGGGTCGGTGGTGGCGAGGATGAACTTGACGTGCCCGGGCGGCTCCTCCAGCGTCTTCAGCAAGGCGTTGAACGCCGCGATCGAGAGCATGTGCACCTCGTCGATGATGTAGATCTTGAAGCGCGCGCGGGTGGGGACGTAGCCGGCCTGCTCGCGCAGTTGGCGCACCTGCTCGACGCCGTTGTTGCTCGCGCCGTCGATCTCCTGGACGTCGACGTCCAGGCCGCGCATGATGTCGCGGCAGAGGTCGCACGCGTTGCACGGCACGCCGGGCTCGCCTTCGGGACAGACCAGCGCCTTGGCGAAGATGCGCGCCATGGAGGTCTTGCCGCAGCCGTGGGGCCCGCAGAAGAGGTAGGCGTGGGCCACGCGGTCGGCGGCGATGGCGTTCTTGAGCGTCTGGGCGACGTGCTCCTGGCCGATCACCTCGTCGAAGACGACCGGGCGGTAGCGGCGGGCCATGGCTTGGTAGATCGCCATCGCGGGATTCCCGAAACGTGCAGGCAGGCCATAAAGAAGCGCGCCGGTGCGCAGGAGCGAGGGTCGGGTTGCCGCCACATGTCGAAGTCAGCTTAGAGCTGCTCCGTTCCCGGCCTGACTCGGTTCGCCGCCTCGGCATTGCCGGGCCCGGCCCTCACGCCTGCGCGCCGTCGCGACTTGACGCGCGTAAGCTTTAGAATATAAAGGCTATAGAAATACCTGTCAACGGTTTTGGGAAAACGAATCCCCTGGCGATTATCCTTTTCCGGAAGCGAGTCATGCCGGCTGCCTCGGACGAATCCCGCATGCGCCTGGCGCTGAAGCAGGCGCAGACCGCCTGCGAAGCGGGCGAGGTGCCCGTCGGCGCGGTGATCTACTGCGGCGAGGAACTGCTCGGCAAGGCGCACAACCAGCGCGAGACCCTGCGGGATCCGACCGCGCACGCGGAGATTCTGGCCATCACCCAGGCGGCCGCGGCGCTGGAGAGCTGGCGCCTCGAGGGCTGCACGCTCTACGTCACCCTCGAGCCGTGCGCGATGTGCGCGGGCGCGATCGTGCTCGCGCGCATCGACCGCGTGGTCTTCGGCGCGTGGGATCCGAAGGCCGGCGCCTGCGGCTCGGTGCTGAACGTCCTCGCCTGCGACAGGCTCAACCACCGGCCGGAGCTCGCAGCGGGCGTCCTGGAAGACGAGTGCGGCGCGATCCTGAAGGAGTTCTTCCGGCAGCGGCGGGGGTAGGACCGAGCCCCGGGGGCGCCATGCCCGATTCCCCGCGCGTGAGCGGATGGGGCAGGCCCGCTCCCGCTCGACTTGGTATGGGCCGGATCCCTACCCGTAATGCCTGTCGATCACCGCTGCCGCGGTCTGGGCCCACCGGGTCAGGTTCTCGACCTTGTTCGCGATCGTGCTGATGTCCTTGAGGACGAACTCGCAGGTCGTGCCGTGCTGCTTGCATGCCTCGATATAACGCGTCATCTCGTCCTCCACCGGCTGCGGGTTGAAGTCCGGGGAGGCTACGAAGGCCGGGTTGGGCTTGGCCGCCATGACCAGGTCGCCGCCCATCGCCTCGGCCGCCCGCATCGGGTCGGCCCAGGGCGTGATCGAGACCTTGCGCAGGTTCTTGAACCGCTTGCGCAGCAGGTCGATCTTCGTGTCCATCGGCTCGCAGCACCCGTAGTAGACGAGCCCGCAATCGCCGAAGAGCTTCTCGTTGTACGCCAGGTCGAATTCGTCGTGCATCGCCGGCGACACCGAGCCGAAGATCTGCGCGGCGCACCGCCCCCATACGTCTTTGCGCCTCGCTTTGCCCGCGTAGTCCGCGGCGGGCAGTTCGTCGGTGGCTCCGACGGTGCAGTGAACCAGCAGCGTATCCGGATCCAGCAGCCCCAGTTCCTCGATCTGCGAAAACTGCGCTTCCGCGATATCGGCGAACTTCTGGACCGTCTTGTGCATGAATTCCGGGCGCAGGGCCAGATCCATCAGGAGCGCATCGACGCCCCGGTAGCGGGAGATAACGTCCCAGAGGTTGTAGTGCAGGCCCTGGCCGACGGCCTTCACCGGCAGGATGCCGTCGAATACCGACGAAGCCTGCTCCAGTGCGAACGCGGTCGCTTCGGGATCCGCCTCGATGGTGGGGATCCGCAGCTTCTCCAGATCCGCCTCCGTCTTGAGCAGGTCCTCGTACTCGTGCGCGGCGATGTGCGTTCCGGTCTCCCCCCTCAGCGCGGTGTCGTGGGCCTGGAGACCGATACCCGTCGACCGGCTGCGCTTCTGCACCCGGAATTCGGGGAGGATGACGGTATCGACCTGGAAGTGGTCCCATTGGAACAGGGCCATCCTCATCTGCCGCTCGATCCACTGCGCCTCCTGCGCACAGGTACAGGCCAGCGCGTCGTCGTCGATCTCGCCCCACGGTACCTCGGCGATCAGCACGACGGGACGGACCTTCTCCCCGGCGACCGTCTTCTTGTAGCGCTCCAGCCTCTCCTGCGTGACATCGGCGTTGGCGATCTCGGCGTAGCGCCATGCGAGTCCCCGGAGCGTCTTCATGTCGTTTTCGGCAATGGGCATCTGTTCCTCCATGTTGTCGGGGGCGCACACTGCCACCGCCGGGCTCCGGTCCGCATTATAACCGCCCGCCCCCGGGAGGCAACGCCGTTCGCGCGCCGCTCGGGAAAAGAGAGGAAAGAGGGTCAAATACAACTGGCCCTGGCGTTTGTTCTCTCCAAATTCACCGCTCACGCCGGCAGAAGTTCCGGCGGGGGCAGCGCCTCGCGGCGGGGCGTGCCGCCCGCGCGCAGCCCCTCGGCCACGCCCGCCAGGTCGCTCGCCAGCGGCGCGGTGACGGTCGTCGGTTCGCCGCTGGCGGGATGCGCGAAGGTCAGCGCGGCCGCGTGCAGGGCGTAGCGCGCCAGCGCATGTTCGTCGCCGCCGGTGGTGACGAGCAGGCCGCGCGGATCGCCGTAGCGGTCGTCGCAGACCAGCGGGTGCCCGGTGGCGGCCAGATGCAGCCGGAGCTGGTGCTGCCGGCCGGTGTGCGGTTCGAGTTCGACCAGGGTGAACTCCGGCCGCCCGGCCGCCGCGGCGAAGCGCTCGAGCACGCGGAAGCTCGTGCGCGAGGGCTTGCCCGTGTCGCGGATCGCCATCTTGCAGCGGTCGGTGCCCTCGCCGGGGCCGATCGGCAGGTCGATCACGCCGGCGTCCTCGTGGACGAGCCCCTCGCAGAGCGCGCGGTAGACCTTGCGCGTGGTGCGGCGCTCGAACTGCGGCTGCAGCGCCTGCTTGCTCGCGGTGTGCTTGGCCACCAGGATCACGCCGCTGGTGTAGCGGTCGAGGCGGTTGGCGAGGCTGACCTCCTGCTCGGCGGGCAATGTCTCCTTGTAGCGCCAGTACAGCGCGTTCAGCAGCGTGTCGTGCCGGTGCAGCGCCACCGGGTGGACCACCAGCCCGGGCTGCTTGTCGATGGCGACGACGTCCTCGTCCTCGTACAGGATCGCCAGCGGGATGCGCCGGGCCGTTTCGTTCGCGCCCGCGGGCGCGCGGCAGCGCAGCACCACCTCGTCGCCGAGGCGGACGCGCCAGTTCGCCGGCCGCGCCTCGCCGTTGACCTCGACGCGCTCGTCGCGGACGTATTTCTGGATCCTGGTGCGCGACATCGCCGGCACCATGGCCTTGACGTACCGGTCGAGGCGCATGTCCGCCCAGGTCGGGTCCACGCGGTAGCGCAGGTCGAACGGTTTGGACGGATCGATCGGCATGGTCAGACGAGGATATCCTCGAGCGCGCGCTTGGGGACGTGGTGGACGCCATCCTCGTCGCGCCAGTACTCGATGTCCTCGGGCGCGCGCAGGTCCTCGAGCGCCACCGTCTCCGCGGGGCGGCCGAAGGCCATGACGTAGCGGATGGCCAGCTCCTCCGGCAGCGCCAGCGCCCGGTGCAGCGCCTCGCGCTTGATCGAGCCGAACATGCAGCAGCCCCAGCCGGCGGCGTGGGCGCCGAGTTGCATCGTCTGCATGGCGATGCCCAGGTCGCACTCGGGCGGTCCGCTGGCGGCCTTGGAGAGCAGCACCACGTACCCCGTCGGGCGCTCGCCCGCGGCCGGGCCGTCCCAGGTGCGCAGATACCCCGCCCAGGCCAGGTGCGCGAAGACCGTGGCGCACGCCGCCGGCGCGTGCACCAGGCGGTAGCGCAGCGGCTGGTTGTTCGCGCCGCTGGGGGTCACGCGGGCCAGGTCGACCAGGTGCCGCAGCGCGGCCTCGTCGATGCGGTCGGCCTCGTCGAAGCGGCGGATGCTGCGCGCGCGGCGCACCAGGGACGCGAATTCGTTCATCGGGTTCTCCCCCTGCGGACCGGTCCGGCGGCGCGGCCCACCGCGCGGCGCGGCGGAGCGGCCGGTTGCCGGAAACACGATTTTCGCCTACAATACCACGCGGAGGAGAAATGCGCAAGGAAGCGGTGGTCACCGAGGTCAATTCCGCCGGCGCGGTGGTGCGCGTGGCGGTCGACGCGGCCTGCGGAACCTGCACCAAGTGCGGCGGCTGCGGCGGGAAGCGACAACCCGCGGCGGTCAGGCTGACGCTGGCCGACGCGCCGGCGCTCGCGCCCGGCGACCGCGTCGAGGCCGAGGTGGAACTGCCGAACCTGGCGCTGGTCGCGGCCGTCGTCTTCGGCATCCCGCTGGCGCTGGCGGTCATCGGCGGCGTACTCGGCGCCTGGCTCTTCGCGCAGGCCGGCAGCGCGGTCGCGGTCGGCGGCGCGCTCGGCCTGGCCCTCGGCATCGTCCCGGTGGCGGTACTCGACCGCACCTGCGCCTGGCTCAAACCGCGCGGCGCCTTCGTCCGCGTGCTCGACTGACCCGCCGGCACCTCCGGCGGGATAATCACCACGACTCCACCCAGCATCATCGTCTCCCCTTTCACGGCTTCGGACCGAGCGACAACGGCAGTCCACCTACTCGTTATCGTTAATCATATGCTACCGCCAAGTATGTACCAGGCCCGGCTCGTTGTCAAGCGTAAATAGGTAGAAAAATTTACCGCTATTCGTAAACCGGCGCCGAAGAAAGATCATAGAGTCTTTTTGGGAAAGTGTTTATGGCTCATGAAAAAAAGGGGGAAGGGAGGCAACAAAAAGAATATTCGCCTCCAGGCCCGCTCGCCGCCGCGTCAGCGCGATTGCGAGTCCGGCACGAACCGCGACTGCCGCCCCGGCGCAGGGGTGTCCGTGACCCGGGCCTGTATTCCTCCTGTTTTCCCTTGACGGAAATGTGTGTTGGGTTAAAGTAAGTCATTCGCGTTCGGCGACGTAGCCAAGTGGCAAGGCAAGGGTTTGCAAAACCCTCATTCCCCGGTTCGAATCCGGGCGTCGCCTCCAGAACTCACCGCCCCGGCAGCGTTTGACTGGCGGGGCGTTTTCACGGCCGGTCGCGGTCGGGACGCCCGCAGGTCTCCGGCGCGGCAAGCAGCACGAGGATTGGTCGGCATGAGCGCATTGCTGGGCTTGTTCGCGCAACCGCTCTTCCTGGCCGGCATCGCCGCGGCGGCGATCCCGGTGGCGATCCACCTGCTTTCGCGCCGACGCGCCAAGTCGATCCCCTTCCCGTCGCTGCGTTTCCTGCGCCGCACGAGCGAACGCACGAGCAGCCGGCGGCGGCTGGAGGAGTTGATCCTGCTGCTGCTGCGCGCGGCGGCGCTGGGCCTGGCGGCCGTGGCGCTGGCCGCGCCGCTGGTGCCCGCGGGCGGGGCGTGGTTCGGCGCGGAAACCTCGGCGGTGCTGCTGCTGGACAACTCCCTCAGCATGGCCCAGAACGCGGCCGGGCGCCCCGCGTTCGAGCGCGCGCGCGAAGCCGCGGGGCGGGTGCTGGGCGCGCTGCCGCGCGGCACGCGCTGGGCGCTGTGGCTGCCGTGCGGACAAGCCGAGGACGCGCCGCTGAGGCGGCCGGAAGTGCGCGCATCCGAGGCCGCGAAGGAGGCGCTGGCCGAAGCCGTCCGGACCGATGCGCAGGCGGACATGGCCCGGACGCTGCGCGCATGCGTGCAGGCGCTGGCGAAGGAGACCGGCCGCGGCAAGGAGCTGTACGTCTTCTCCGACGAGCAGGCGCGCTCCTGGAACGAGTTGAAAACGGCGCTGGCGGAGGTGGAGAGGCCGGGGCGGCTGACGGTCTACTTCCACGCGCCCGCCGGCACCGGCGGGCCGAACCTTTCGGTGCGGAAGCTGACGCTACGCGCGCGCGCGCCCCTGCGGGGCGAGACCGGGCGACTCGAGGCGGTGGTGGCCAATCACGGCCGGCGCGAGGCGCGGACGAGCCTGGCGCTGGTGGCGCAGGGCCGGACCCTGACGCGGCAGGCGCTGACCGTCCCGGCGAATGCCGAGCAGGCGGCGCTCTTGGAACTGCCGTTCGTGCGCGCGGGGACGCTCGCCGGTTTCGTCCAGATCGAGTCCGACCGGTGCGAGCCGGACAACCGGCGGTTCTTCGCCCTGCCGGTGCGCGAGCACGCCGACGTGCTGCTGGTCGACGGTCTGCAGGCGGCCCTGGCGCGCGACCGCGCGAGCTTCTACATCGCCGCGGCGCTGCGGCCCGGGGCGTTCCTGCCGCTGCGGCCGCGGACGGTCACGCCGGGCGATGTCCGCGGGCTGGATTTCGCCGCGTACGACGCGGTCTTCTGGATCGACGCGCCGGCGCCGGAACCGGAGACGGTGGCGCGGCTGGCGCGGTACGTTCACCTCGGCGGGACGCTGGTGCTGATGCCTGGCGAAGGCGCGGACGCGGACGCGTGGAATCGGCGCCTCGGCGGCCCGACCGCGGCGGGCGAGGGTCTGTTGCCGGCGACGATCGGCCCGGCCAGGGCCTGGACGATGCCGGACGAGGCAGAGATGCCGATCCGCCCGGCCGACACGGGCCATCCGCTGCTGGCGCCGTTCGCGGCGTCGGTACAGGCGGCGCTGCGGCGCGCGCGCATGCGCCGGGGCTACGGTCTGTCCGTGGAGGGCCATCCCGCCGCGCGCGTGGCGCTGCAACTGGTGGACGAGAACCCGGTGGTGGTGAGCAAGACCTGCGGCGCGGGGCAGGTGGTGCTCTGGGCCGCCCCGCCGCGCCCGGGCTGGATGCGGCTGCAGGACCGCCCGGTCTTCGTGCCGCTGATGCACGCCCACGTCTACCTGGGGCTGGCGGTCACCGACGATCCGTCGATCCCGTGCGGCGGCCCGCTGCCGTTGCCGGCGGGTCAAGCGCTCGCATTGACGGTCGCGATGCCGCACGGCGGGACCGAGGAGATCGAAACCGTCGCCGACGCGGAAGCGCCGCCGACGTTTGCGCAGACGTGGCGGGCGGGGCTGTATGGCCTCGAGTTCCGCGAGCCCGAACTGCCGCCCGCGAGCGTGGCGGTCAATCCCGCCGGGGAGGAGGGCAACCTGGCCCGCATCGACGCAGGCGTTTTGACCGAGGCCTGTCGCCGGCTGGGGCAGGCGTATCGCGCGGATTCGGCCCAGGCGTTGCTGGCCGCGCGCCGGCGGGCGAGCACGGGGTGGCACCTGGGCGGGCCGCTGCTGGCGGTGGTGGTGCTGCTGCTGCTGGCCGAAGCGATCTACGGCGCCGAACGCACGCGGCACGCGGCGGTGCCGGCCGCCGCGCGGGGATGAAACGACGATGAGCGCGACCGACGAGCGTATGCTGGCGTTCGAGACCTCCACCGCCTGGAGCGGCGTGGCGCTGCTGGCCGGGAGCGAGGTGATCGAGAGCCGCGAACTCGACCCGGCGCAGAAGGGCGACAGGGACCTGCTGCCCGCGGCGGAAGCGCTGTTGCGCGCGGCGAACCTGGCGGCGCGGCAACTGGGCGCGGTGGCGGTGGGCATCGGCCCGGGCTCGTATACCGGCACGCGCATCGGGGTGATGTCGGCCAAGGCGCTCGCCTACGGCATCGGCAAGCCGCTATACGGAATCTCGAGCCTGGCGGCGCTGGCATGGCGCGCGCGCGCATCGGCGCCGGTGGTGGCGGCGGTGCAGGACGCGCGGCGCGACGAGGTTTACCTCGGCGTCTACGACGTCGCCGGCGACCGTCCGCGCGCGCTGGTGGCGGATATCGCCCTCGCGCCCGAGGAGGTGGCGAAGTTCGTCCCGGCGGCGTGCGCGGTTGTGGGCACGGCGACGACGACGTATCATGATCTTTTCGCCGCCGGCCTGCCCGCTTCGGTGACGCTGCAGGCCGATCCGCGCGCGCCGACGGCCGCGGCGGTGGGGCGGCTCGCGCGGCGCCGCGTCGAGGCGGACGAGCCGCTGGCGCTGCAACCGGTCTATCTTCGCCGGGGGAACGCGCCGCCGGCCTTCGCGCGCTGAGGCGCGCCGACGAGAGCAGGACATGGACGAGACCGCAGAGAAACGCCCGCTCGCCGACCGCATCCTCCGCGCCAGCGCGCTGATCCTGGTCGCGCACCTGGTCTTCAAGCTGCTCGGCATCGTGCAGTACCGTTTCATCGGGCATTACTGCGACGACGTCACGCGCGACCTGTTCAGCTTCGGCTACGAGTACGTCCTGGGCATCCTCTTCTTCATCGGGGAGGAGTCGATCGGGCCGGCGTTCCTGCCGGTCTTCATGGAGGAGAAGGAGAAACGGAGCGAGCCGGCGGCGTGGCGGTTCGCGCGCCGGGTCCTCGCCATTCAGTCGCTGGTCATCGCCGCCGCCGTGGCGCTGGTGGCGCTGTATCCGGGGGTTTTGCTGCGCTGGCTGACGTTCTGGGACGCGGCGGAGGTCGAGTCGATCTATCTCGAGCAGGGGCCGCGCTACGCGCGCTGGATGGCCTTCGGGCTCTTCGGGCTCAGCCTCGGCTCGACCACCTACATGCTGCTCAACGGCTACAAGCGTTTCTTCTGCGCCGCCTTCGGCGACGCCGCGGTCAAGCTCGGGCTCCTGGCGGTGCTGGTCGGAGCGGTGGTCTGGCGCGGCGGGCTCGACGGGGCGTACCTGCCGGTGCTCGCCGGCGGGGTGGTCCTCGGCAGCTTCTGCAAGCTCGGGGTGCACCTGCTGGGCATGCCCGACAAGCTGCCCTTCCTCTGGTGCCGGCGCGAGGGCGAGGCGAGTGTCAGCGACGCGGCGTTCAGGCGTTTCTGCTGGCTGGTCGCGCCGCTGCTGCTGGGGATCCTCTTCGCCAAGTTCCGCGACATCTTCAACCAGCTCTATATCCTCAGCTACGTTCCCGAGGAGGGGCTCGTCGCCGGCAACGTCTGGGGGCGGAAGATCTACCAGGCCGTCGGCAGCATCGTGCCCTACGCGGTGAGCATCGCCATGCTGCCGTTTCTGTGCGAGATGGTCGACCGCGGTCGCCGGGAGGAACTGGGCGCGACCATCACCCGCAGTGCGCGGCTGATCGTGATCATGTGCGCCCCGGTGGCGGCGCTGGTGGTGGCCTTGTCGCTGCCGCTGGCGCAGCTTCTGTATCAGACCGGCAAGTTCGGCTACGACGCCTGCGCGCAGGTGGCGGTGGCCAACGCCTGCTACACGGTCGTGCTGCCCTTCTACGCGCTGGAGTTCGTGCTCATGCAGGCGTTCTTCGCCAACCGGCGGATGGTGGCCGTGACCGCCATCGGCATCGGCTTCAGCGCGCTCAGCATGGGCCTGACCGCCGGGGCGATCCTGGGGCTGAAATGGGAAGGCTTGTGGGCGCTGGCGGCGGTGGCCTCGGCGTTCACCGTCTCGCGCATCCTGAAGGTCGGCTGCCTGATGGGGTATCTGCGCTGCTTCGTCCCGGCCTTCCCGACGCGGGAGACGCTCTCCTTCGCCGGGCGGATGTTCGTCATCGCGCTACTGACCGGCTGGAGCGCCTGGACGCTGCGGCAGTTCATGGGCGACATCACCGACGCGGCGACGACGGGGGAACTGCTGGGGCGGGTGCTGCTGCAGCTGGCGGTCTGCTCGCTGGTCGGCGGCGGCGTCTGCCTGGTGCTGTTGCTGCTGCTGCTGCGGCCGGATATACTGCTGGTCTACCGCTGGGCCCTGGCGCGCCTGCGCGGGGACGAGGCGGGGAGCGAATGAATGGGTGAGAAGCGGAGCGTCAAAGGCATCCTCGTCGCCGCGATCAAATGGGCCGTCGTCATCGGCGCGCTCGGCTATCTGATCTTCTCGGGGAAGCTGGACTGGAGCGATCTGCGCATCTCGGCGGGCAACCTCCCCTGGATCGCGCTGGCCGCGTCCATGCTCCTGACGGTGATGTTGGCCAGCATATTCCGCTACTACCTGCTTCTGGGCGGGGTCGGGATCGACCTGGCGCCGAAGGAGGTCGTGCGCATCGGCTTGATCGGCTACTTCTTCAATACCTTCATGTTCGGCGGCCTCGGCGGCGACGCGGTCAAGGTGGCCTACGTCATCAAGTCGACGGGCAAGCGCGCGGGGGCACTGGCCAGCGTCATGGTCGATCGCGCCATCGGCCTGGTGGCGATCATGGCCATCGGCGGCATGGCCATGGCGCTCAGTTATCACGAAGTCATGGCGACACCGGAGTTGCACGACCTCGCGGTCGTCACCTTCGCGCTGCTCTTCGGCATCAGCGTGGCGGTGCTGGTCGGCGTGCTGGCGCTGGTGCGGGGGCGCAAGTGGGCGGGCGCCTTGCTGGCCCTGGTGGCCCTCGTCGTGGCGGTCGTCGGCAGCGGCGCGCTGGATGAACCGTGGGCCCTGGCCGGCAAGGCGGAGGCCGCGGCGCTGCTGCGCGGGCGCCTCGCCGCGGGCATTGCCCTGGGGCTGGCCGCGGGCCTGTTCAGCCTGCTGGTGCTTCCGAGCTGTCAGCCGGGGCGGCGGCTGGAGTCGTTCGTGCTGCACTACGTCCCCGGCGGTCGGCATTTGATGCGGCTGATCCAGGCGGTGCTGATGTATCGCGACCACAGCCGCACGCTCGCGTTGTGCTTCCTGCTCTCGCTGGGGCTGCACCTGTGCAACCTCGGGAGTTTGTACGTGATCTCGCGCGCCCTGCCTCTGGCGCCGCGGCCGGAGTTGCTGCATATCCTCTTTGCCGCGCCGCTGTCTTTCCTGGTCAACAGCGTGCCGGTCCCCGGCGGCGGTCTGGGCGTGGGGGAGAACGCGCTCGATTTCCTTCTCGGCCAGTGCCGCCTCCGGGGGCAGGCCGTCGACGGCGGCGCCGAGATCTTTCTGGTCTGGCGTTTCCTCATGGTCCTGCTGGGCCTGATCGGCCTGCCGCTGTATCTGCGGGGCAGGAAGGAGATCGACGCGGCCGACAAAGCCTACGAGGCCGAGGAATCGGCCCGGCAGAAGGGCGAGTCGAGCGATGCCTTGGCGACGGAGTCGGCGGCGGATTAGCTCCGCGTCGGCTCCAGCCGCAGCAGGTTCCACGAGGCCGGCGGGAGCTGCGCCGCGAGCGTGCCGCGCGCGAGGGCGGCGCCGGTCTTGTCCACGAGGCCGACGCGCCCGGGCTGCGCCGCGGAGTTGACCGCCTTCAGGTCCGCATCATGCAGGGCCCGCCACGCCGCCACGCGGAGTTCGCCGAAACCGCGCAGGTCAACCGTCAACGCCAGCGGTTCGCGCAGGTCGCGGTTGAGCGCGAAGAGGTTGAGCGAGCCGTCCCCGCCGGCGACGGCCGCGAGCTTGAGGTGGTCGGTGTCCATGCCCGGCTCGGCCTCGTAGCGCGAGCTCTTCACCACCGTCTGCAGCGCCGTGCCCCGCCCGTGGCGCGCGGTCTGCGCGAAGGGGTGGAAGATGGTCTGCTTCCAGACCGGGCCGCCGGCCTCGGCGACGATGGGGGCGATGACGTTGACCACCTGCGCGAGGCAGCCGATCTTGACGCGGTCGGCGTGGTTGATCAGCGCGATCAGCATGCCGCCGACGCAGAGCGCGTCCGCGAGCGTGTAGTTGTCCTCCAGCAGCGGCGGCGCCACCGACCACGGCTCGGGATTGCCCTGGTGGCGCGAGGAGTACCAGACGTTCCACTCGTCGAAGCCGAGCATGAGGCGCTTGCGCGAATGCTTCTTCGCCGCGACCGCGTCGCAGACGGCGGCCACCTCCTCGATGAAGGCGTCCATTTCGTCGGGCCGGGCGAGAAAGCGCGCGGTATCGCCGTCGGCGTTCTCGTAATAGGTATGGATGGAGACGTAGTCGACGTGGTCGAAGGCGTGCTGCAGCACCGTGTCCTCCCACGCGCCGAAGGTGCTCATGCCGCGGTTGCTGGAGCCGCAGGCGATCAGTTCGATGCCGGGGTCGGTCCACTTCATCAGCTTCGCGGCCTCGCAGGCGACGCGGCCGTACTCCGCGGCGGTCTTGTGCCCCATCTGCCACGGGCCGTCCATCTCGTTGCCGAGGCACCAGAGCTTCACGCCGTGCGGCGAGGCGTAGCCGTGCTCCCGGCGCCGGTCGCTCCAGGCCGTACCGCCGGGGTGGTTGCAGTACTCCACCAGCGCGCGCGCTTCGTCGGGGCCGCGCGTGCCGAGGTTGACCGCCAGCATCGGCGCGACTCCGGCGAGGCGGCACCAGTCGACGAATTCGTCGGTGCCGAAGGCGTTGGTCTCGGTGGTCTGCCACGCCGGGTCCAGCCGGACCGGGCGTTTCTCGCGCGGGCCGACGCCGTCCTCCCAGTTGTAGCCGGAAACGAAGTTGCCGCCGGGGTAGCGGATCACCGGCATGCCCAGCTCGCGCACCAGCTCCAGCACGTCGGTGCGGAAGCCGTGTTCCTCGGCGCGCGGGTGGTCCGGCTCGTAGAGGCCGGTGTAGATATGCCGCCCGAGATGTTCGGCGAAACCGCCGTAGAGGCGCGGATCGACGGGGGAGAGAACGTAGTCCTTGTCGACGACGACGGCGGCTTCGGCCATGGCGGATCCTTTCGGCAGATAACGGGTCGCGGTTGTACCCTCAGCGCGCGGGCGTGTCCAATGGAAACGCGCGCGCCCGCAGCGGCGGCCGTCGTTTCGTTGGGGGCTCTTTCAGGATTGCCGTCCAGGCACCGGTGGTGCCGACGAAGATCACCTCCGCGCGCGCGGCACCGGTGGCGGGAAAGCGGGGGATCACCACCTCGGCCGGCGCGACCTGGACGCCAATGACCGCGGCGTAGCCGGTCAGGTCGTGCATGTCCGGATCGTCGCGGTCGAAGCGGGCGAGGTCGATGGCGTGGCCGCAGCGGCGCGACACGTTCAGCAGCGGGCCGTACGTGCCGGTCTGGCTCGAGAGCGCCGGCGCGACGGCCAGGGCGGCGTAGTCCCGGATGCCGTTGGCATCGGAGTCGTCCCGGTCGAGGCGGACGAGGTCGAGGGCGCGGTAGCAGTAGTGCTGCACGATCATGAGTTGGCCGAAGGCGTCGCCGGCGAGCACCAGCAGCACGCGCTCGTCTTCGCCGACGCGCTCGGCGGCCTGGTAGGCGGCGTAGGCCAGTTCCTGCTGCGCGCGGGTCGGGGATTCGTGCTTGCGGACCTGGTGGAACCCGAGTCCCAGCCCGGTCGCGACCACCAGCGCGGCGACGAGATGGCGCGCGCGGGTGGCCAGGCGGTTCTCGCCTTCGCGGCGGCAGAGCCAGGCCAGCCCCGGCGCGGCGAGGAAGGCCACCGGCGGCAGGCAGGCCTGGAGCATGTAGCGGTGATGCGCCACCAACTGCATCAGCACCAGGCAGTAGAGCCCGCAGCTCAGCAGTACCGCGAGGGTGAACGCGAAACGGCGCGGCGCGTCCCGGCGCCGACGGAACGCCAGCCACGCGCCCAGCCCCGCGCAGACCAGAAGCGGCACGCCGATGCGCTCGACCCAGTGCTTGAGCACGTCCAGCAGCGGATTGTCCCCGCCGCTGAAGGCCTCGAGGATGCTGCGGCGCTCCGCGCGCGCGCGGAAGAGGTCCAGCAGATCCGCCCCCCGGGCCAGCCAGAGGTGAAAGCCGGTCAGGGCCAGCCAGAGCAGCAGCAGCGGCAGCGCGGTGATCACGGCCGCGCGCAGCGAGCGTGCGAGCAGCCAATGGGTGAAGAAGACCGCGGCGATGAAGAACGCGCCCATGTGGATCGAGACGAGCAGCAGCGGCAGGCAGGCGAGGGTGAACTGCCACAGCGGCAGCGCCGGTCCGTCCGCGTCGCCTATACGCTTGCCGTAGCCCCAGGCCGCGATCAGCAGGGCGATGCCGGTGAGGAGCATGTTCTCGAGCATGGTGCCGAAGGCGAGCGTGAGCGGGCTGGTGGCGTAGAGGAAGACGCCGGCGACGGCGAACGCCGGCCCGCCGCGCCGCCGCCAGAGCAGATGCAGCAGCGCCGCGCCCATCAGGGTGGTCAACGCCGCCAGCGCCCGGACCGCGGGGGTGGAGACGCCGGTGAAACGGGTCAGCCCGGCCCAGAGCTGGTAGGGCCAGACATGCTGGGAGACGTAGTAGTCCTGTTGTTTCAAGACCCGTCCCGCGGGCGTGCGGAAGTACGCCGGCAGCAGCCCCTCGGGCGTCCACGGCGCGCGGTGGAGGCTGCGGCAGTAGTTGGCGAAGGCGGCGTTGTTGGTGCCGGCGGTGCCTGGGCGCAGGGGAGGTTCGAGCCGGCTCGGGTGCAGCAGCAGCAGTCCCAGGCAGAAGACCAGCGCCGGGGCGAGGATGTCGATGAAGGAGAAGGGCGCGGGGCTAGACCGCTTCAAGCGTGATGAAACCTTCGAAACCGGCCGCGCGCAGAATCTGCAACACCGCGTTGGGCGCGATGATTTTGAGCCCCTTGCCGACGGCGCGGGCCTGGAAATAGGTGGCGGCGATCATGCCGATATAGGTGCTGTTTATGTAGGTGACGGCGCTGAGGTCGATGGCCAGTTCTTCTTCGCCCGATTCAAGAAGATCGCTGCAGGCCTGGTCGAAGGAGAGGTCGAAATCCTGCCGCAGATCCCGCTTGATCTGCAGCACGCCTTTTTCGATAACGAAATCCGGTTCGGCCATTGGAACGCCCCTCTCCCGTGTGCATGCGATGCGGCGCTATCGGCTTGATACTGACGGAATTCTAACAGCGGCAGGGGAGAAGTCAACGCCAAAATCATCCGGCCCGGCGGGGGCGATGCGATCAAGCGGCGGGGCATCGTCGGGGCAGGGTGCGGGCCCGGCAGACGGGGCGCGGAGGACACATCACGGGCGGTCGATGGCGATGTGTTCCTGCAGCGTCGCCGAGAGCCGGCTTACCAGCGCCGAAGCGGAGAACGGTTTCTCCAGCACCTGCGCCACGCCCAAGTCCCGACACGTCTGCGCCTTCTGCGGATCGAGATAACCGGTCATCACCACCGGCAGCGGATCGCCGCAGGGCGGATTCTCCCGCAGCGCGCGGAGGATGTCGAGTCCGCCCGGCCCGGGCATGTGCAGATCCAGCAGCACCAGATCGAACGATTCGTTCTGCAGCAGACGCAGGCCGTCGGCGCCGCGGCCGGCGGCGGAACCGAAACGTTCGCGGTGAAGCGCGAGCATCTTGCCGGTGGCCGCGTTGTCCTCGACGATCAGCACCCGCTGGTTGGCGGCGATGAAATCCAGATCGAGCTGGGTGGGCTCCCTGGTCTGCTGCTGCGTGTGGTCGCCGTCCTGACCGCGAATCGCCTCGTCATCGGCAAAGAAGGGCGATTGATCGTGGGCCGGCCGGGGCGTCGGATTCTGCCTTGTCATCGAGGTAGTTTTCATTTCTACGGGCAGTGGAAAAACACAGGCGCGAACGGCGCGATTTGGACCAGACTCCTTCAATACGTCAGGATATCGCCTGTTTTCACCCATGAAGAATTAAAAAAATGTAAAAAGAAGCAAATTTATATTTTCATCATGTTATTCGGTGAATGTTGAATACTTATCGTAAAGGATTATTGTGAAAACAAGATAAGAAACAAAAGTGTATCTCGTTTGAAGTGTCATATCCGGGATATTCGCGATATCTCCAGATGCGGCAACGAGTTAAAGATGCGGGTCCGATTTGTCGCGTATTTGTCAAAATGCATTTGTTGTTGCAGGCAAAAATTTACTTTCGTGGCGGAACCTTTGGTGATTGCCGACGTAGTACGAGTAGAGGCATGCGGCTGTTTCCTGTTGTCTGCGTGCGGATCGGATGCTCGAGGAGGCCGACGGATTTTCCAAAAGAGGTGAGGTGGCTGCCGCAAGTGAGAGGCGCAAGCGGGAATCGCGGCAGCGGTTTGACCGACAACCACGGTCGGCCGCGGTCGGATCCGTTACGAACGGGTGGCGCATCTGTGTAGATGCATTAGATTTACGTTGACTTCGTTTATGCGGAATATAGTATAAGTAAACAGGGAGAGACAAGCACAGAGTTCACGACAGCGGTGCCGCGTTTCGTTCCTGTTGCCTGCGTATAAGATGATTCATTCCTGTTGACAAACGATGGTTGGGAGCCTGTCAAATGCCGGAAACAGTGGCTTGGGGACTGGATATCGGCCAGGCCGCGTTGCATGCGGTCAAACTCGAGCGGGGCGGTAACGGCGAGGTGATCCTGAGCGACGCGTACTTCGCCTCGCTGGACACCCATATCGACGATCCCGCCTACAACGACAAGGTCGCCGAGGCCTTGCAGCTCTTCGTCGCCTCGAAGAAGGTGGGGCGGACGCCGGTGGTGATCTCCCTGCCGGGGTACACCACGCTCTTCCGCGAGTTCACGCTGCCGGCGGTGGGCGGCAGCCGCCTGGCCGAGATCGTCTCCTACGAGGCCAAGCAGCTTATTCCGTATCCCCTGGAAGAGGTGCAATGGGACTTCATGCGCCTGCGCGAGGACGACGAGACCGGCGAGATCGAGATCGCGCTGGTCTGCTGCCGGCGCGACATCATCGCCGGGCAGCTCGCGGCGCTGGACGAGGCCGGCGTCAACGTCGAGGCGCTGCAGGTCGGCCCCATCGCGCTGGCCAACTACGTCCTCTTCGACACGCCGCCGGAGGACGTGGCGTTGATCCTCGACTGCGGCGCGCGCACCACCGATTTCGTCATTCTCAGCGAGGGTTCGTTCTGGTTGCGCAGCATCAGCGTCTCCGGCACCGACCTGACGCGCGCGCTGATGAGCAAGTTCTCCATTCCCTACGAGGAGGCCGAGACGCTGAAGGCGGGAATGGCCGACAGCAAGCAGGCCGGCCGCGTCTTTCGCGTGGTCGAGCCGACCCTGCGCAGCCTCGCGGGCGAAGTGACCCGGTCGATCGGCTTCTACAAGAGCCGCTTCCGCGGCGCGTCGCTGCAGGAGGTGATCTGCGCGGGCAACACCTTCCTCCTGGAGGGCGTGGACCAGTTCATGGCCGACAACCTCGGGTACGGCACCCGCACGTTGGGGCTGCCCGAGACCATCCAGGTCGCGCCGCTGGTGAACACCGAGATGATCGAGGAGAACCGGCAGGTACTCGGCACGGCCACGGGCCTGGCGCTGCAGGGGCTGGGGCTGGCGCAGTTCGAGATCACGCTGCTGCCGGAGGAGCGCCGGTTCAAGAAGCTGATCAGGAAGAAGGAGAAGTACGCCTGGATCGCCGCGGCGTTCGTACTCGTCGCGGTCATCATGAACTACATCAGCACCGAGAGCCAGAAGCCCCACTTCGTCGCCGCCATCGAGAACATCCGGCGCATCGAGGGCAAGGCTCAGGAGGCGAAGAAGGCGTTCCATCAGGTCGGCCAGGGCTTCGCGCCGGAGAAGAAGCGCAACGAGGCGTTGACCAAGGTGGAGTCCACCCGCAGCTACATGGCGCGCGCCTGCGACGAATTGCGCCAGGTGATCGAGCAGATCAACATCGAGCGCCGGCGTCTGAGCCAGAACATGAAGGTGGACGACTATCCTTTGACGCGGGAGCTCAGAACCACGCTTTACGAGGACGCCATCGAGCGCTTCAGTCTCGAGCAGACCAAGCCGCACGAGATGACGTGGGTCTATATCGACGAGGAGACGCCCGGCGACGAGCCGAATCCGGAGGTGAAGAAGCACCTGGAGGTCCAGATCGACCGCCGCCTGCGGCAGATCCTGCGCCGGCGGGGATTGTTCTTCATCAACCAGGAGATCTACAAGGTGCTCAAGGCGCGCAACCAGGGCACGCCCGAGGTGCCGAAGTGGACGATCGCCGACGAGCCGGCCGTGAATCTCACCAGCGGCAGCGGCAACGACGGCCGGTCGCGGCGCGCGCCGGCCGAGACGGGCGGGTTGCAGGCCATCCCCGTGCCGGCGTACGACAAGGAGTTGACCGACGGCGTCAAGATCACGCTGCGCGGCTTCTGCGTCACTTCCTCCGGCGCGGAGGCGGTGAGCCTGCGCGACAGCCTGAACAAGGCGCGCCACTTCACCATCCTGAACGACTCCTTCTCCATCAGGAGCAACGTACCGAAGAACAAGCTGAATCTGCCGGCGCTGAAGAATCCCAAACGGATCGTCTGGCGCCGGGCGGTGATCCAGGGCAAGCCCGAGGACATCATCGACGAGGGGCCGATCGATTACGCCGTGTACGCCGAGGAGTCGGTGATCGAGTTCAGCGCCGATGTCCTGTACATCCCCCCCGAGACGAGCCTGCCCGCGCCGGAGAAGGAAGTGGAGCGGGCGGTGGAGGAGGCGCGGCAGTTGGTCGCCGAGCCGGCCGAACCCGCGCCGGAACCGGAAACGAGCCCGGCGACGACGCCGACGGAGCCCGCCGCGCCGGCGGAGGACGAGGACAACCAATAAGAATCGCAGCGAGCGGACAGCGCAAGGAGTGAAGTCGCATGCAGGTGATCAAGGACTATACGAACTGGTTCATCGCCGGGGCGGCGATACTGGCGCTGGTGCTCTTCAACTACTTCTTCATCGGCGCGATGAAGGAGAGGGCGCGCAGGGAGCACGAGGACGTGATCAGCGCGCGCAAGAAGATCAACCGTCTGGTGACGCAGCTCAAGGATTTTCCGACGGCGAAGGATCTCGCCAGCGGCGCCGGGCATCTCGCGCAGATCCGCGCCGAGGGATTGCGGGCGGGCAACATGTGGTATCGCTATACCCACGGGCTCAACGCTTCGCTCGAGAACGGGCAGGTGATCGATCCCGCCAGCGGCAGGCCGGTCGATCCGCTGCTCTTTTCCGAGTTCATGATCGACCAGTACCGCGCGCTCTGCGCCCGGATGGAGAACGCGCTGGCGCAGAAGATGCGCCCGGAGTTCGTCGGCATCTTCTCCCGCATCGCCGCGGGGAAGAAGCCGGTCACCGCCGAGGAGCGCCCCGAGGAGATCGAGGAGTACGCCCAGTTCAACGGCGAGAAGGCCGCTTCCTATTACGCGCACATCTATCAGCCGAGCGAGTTGATCCCCGTGCGCGTCGACGAGGATTTCTCCCGGCGCGAGAAACGCTGGGAGACGTGGCGGAGGTACCTGATCCTCCAGGACGTGCTGGGGCGCGTGCTGCTCAACAGCGACGCGCAGGTGGAGTACCGGGTCCGCAAATACGAGAAGGACGGCCGCGTCCTCGACGAGAACTGGCGTCGCGGGTATCTCTGGCCGGCGCAGATCCAGCTCGACGTCGTGCCCGTCGCCGGGCGTCGCTTCGTCGAGCGGCTCGTGCGCGTGGAGATCAGCACGCCGATCCTCGGCAACGGCGTGCTGCCGGCGCCGGATCTGCCGGAGAAAGAGGCGGAGCTGAAGGAAACGCCTCCGGAAGGGGTGCGCTACTACGACACGTTCACGCTGACCATCGAGCTGGTGGCGCATAACCGCGTGGTGGACAATTTCATGCGCCAGATGGTGGCCAGCCGCGATTTCTACTATGTCCCCATCGCCGCCGAGATCGAGCGCTATGTCGACACGGTGACGATGGGTTACAACGAGATGCCGCCGATTCCGCGGAACTACCGCCCGCGGCCGGCCCAACCGTCGGACTTTTACGAGACCAAGCCGCCCGCGGAGATTCTGCAGACCTCGGGGCTCTACTGGGAGCCGCCGGTGCGGGCGACGCTGGTCTATCGGGTGTACCGCTTCCGTTTTACCGATACGCCCAATCAGGAGGGCGGGCGCGGGTAGGCCCCCGACGGCGTACGAGAAACGACTTGGTGGAGGATGCAAGGTGGCTGCGCTAAAACAACTGCTGCTCAATCACGGCGAGAAGCTGGGCCTGGGGGTCGTGGTCGCGGTCTGTCTGTTCTCGATCATCATGAGCCTCGCCCGCGACCGCCGCGATCTGGAACTGCCCAGCGGCAAGACCATCCGGGTGGAACGGGCCGAACTCGAGGAGAAGATCTCCACGGTCCGCAAACACCTGGACAAGGACGAGCGGGTTACGCCCTTCGATCCGTTCGAGAAAGTCAGCCTCGCGGTCGCCAAATCCTGGCTGCCGCCGCAGGCGCTGCCCGAGCGGGAGGCCTTGCTCGACTGGATCTATTACACCCAGCCACCGGTGCTGCGCGTGCGGCAGCTCTACTACAAGCCGATCATCACCCAGGAGGACGTCCCCGCCAAGGTCCGTTCGGTCGTCGCCGCGCCGGCGAACTATCAGATTCGCGTGGGGCCCGAACGCATCGCCGTCGTCTGCGAGGATCCGCCCGAGTTGAACTGGCTGCAGCAGGGCTCGGTGCGGGTGATGTTGTGGCGCAAGCTTGTCGGCACCGCCTCGGAGGAGGTGGACACCAAGGTGGCCAACCGGATGCAGCAGGCCCCGCGCAGTCGTACCGTGGCCAAGAATCCCGCCTCCATGCCCCCGCCGCGGGAAGCCGCGAAGCCCACGCGTACGCCCCGCACCAACCGCAGGGGCAAGACGTGGGAAGAGTACGACATGGAGATGGACGAGTACAACGAAAGGATGGAGGGATACCTGCGCGAGGTGGACGCGGGGAGGATCAATCCGGCCGAGGAGACGCCGCCGCAGGAGCCGCGCCAGCCGTCGTATCCGCGCGGCAGCCCGCCGCCGGAAACGCGCGAGGATACCGGCGAGACCGACAGCGGCGGCGATAGCGGCTACGGCTTCAACTTCTACCGCAATGTCGAGAAAGACGACGCCGAGGAGGATGCCGATACCTCGAAGTCGGGGAACTACCTGGAGCAGATCAAGGCCGAGGAGTTCCGCGTATTCAACGATTTCAAGCAGGTCGCCACGCCGACGGCGATCCCCAAGACCGAATGGGAGCTCCTGGCCGAGAAGATGATCGTCCTCGACAAGCCGTTGAGCGACAAGGAGATCAAGAAGATCCTCTCCCAGGGGCTCGAAGCCGCCATGATGGCGCGCGAGGAAACCGTCAAGGAAGAGCCTGAAAAAACGGATGAGACGGAGGCGGAGAAGCCGGAGGAGGAGCGGTCGATCTTCGACGAACTGGACCCTTCCCGCCGGTTCCGCTCGGAAGCCGAGGAAGAGGCCCCGGCGGAGAGGGCCGAGGAGACGGCTGGCCAGGAACGGCAGCGCCGCACCTATATCTTCGTCGACGACCAGGTTCGGGAGAATCAGCTCTACCGGTACCGCCTGCTGCTGGTGGCCGAGCCCAAGCTTCCTCCCGAGGAGGTGCTCTCCCAGGAGGAGCACGCGACCTGGGACATGTACGTCACGCTCAAGGGCGCCGGCGATGAAGACCGATTCGCCGAGCCGTGGCGTTTCGTCGATACCATGCTCAAGGCCGAGAAGCCGGCGATCGGTTTCGAAGGCATTCGGCTGACGCCGCCGACCGCGCGCGAGATGCGCGAGGTGGAGTATACCGCCGAGGACGGCAATATCCGCAAGGAAGTGAAGCAGATGCCGCGTTCGCTGACCAAGGCCAACAGCGGCAAGCTGACCGCTCGCGGCCAGGCCTACGCGTTGATGAATCCGGTGTGCAGCAACTTCGTCTACTCCGACCTGATGCTCGTGCCGGTGCCCAAGCGGTTGCGGCTGCGTTCGATCCTGCCGCCGGCGAACGGACAGCCGGCGCTGGTCTCCATCCGCGTGGCCATGGTGCAGGGCGACAAGACGGAAGAGAAGGGGTATATGCTCAATGCGCCGCGTTTGAACCGGCAGATCCAGTGGCACGACTGGCTGGCCAAGGAAGACGACGGCGAGGGCGGCGAGAAGCTGAAGTGGCCGCCCGAGGTGCTGTCGCCGACGGAGGTGTACAACAAGATCGGCGTGCGCGAGATGGAGAAGGTGCCTATCGGCGATGTCGTCGAGCGTGACGGCGAGAAGTGGGACTTCCGGACCAACTGGGGGCTTGTCGATGTCCGCCCGTATATTGTCCGCCGCACGACCTATCGCCAGAACGAGAACGGCGAATGGGAGAAGACGGGCCCGCCCTTCGATATGGAGAAGTACTGCATCGTTGTTGGCGAACTGCGCACCCCGGTCGGCCAGGAGCGGCGTTTCAAGCGGATTTTCAAGAAAGACCCCGATCCCAAGGAACGCCCCGGCCGCCGGTTTGAAATCGACTATGTCTGGGAGCCGGAGGTGGAGACCAAGGTGATGCGGCGCCTGAAGGAACTGCGCGAAAAGCGTAAACGGGAGCGGTGATCCTCCTGCGATATCGAATCCGATACAGGCGGCTGCTTCGGCGGCCGCTTTTTTTTGGGTGCTGGCGGAAAAAATCCTTCCGAGTTCGGTCGGCTGCGCGCGGTCCCGGGTTCGACGCGTGCGGTTTTCGACAGCCAGATAAAAAAGAAAACCGGATTGGCGGGGGAACTTATCGGACGCTGAAGCGAATTACGTGGTGTATAGCCCGATTTCAGGGGGTGTTTCCGGATAAAAGTGAGAGAGGAAGCGAAACATTCGGCCGCGCCTGCGCATTTGTAGCAACGGAGAGGAGTCTGTTTCCGCAAGTCAGCGAAGGAGTTAGGGGGATTTTGCCGAAAATGATGCTGCAGGCGGAAACGCTTCTGTGTCGATAAGCGGTTAGCGATCATGGCGTATTCGGCTTCTGTTCGGTGTTAGCGAACGGTCAGTCGGTCCTTCAATAGAATCGAGGAGAGACCCGGTGCACAACGTTTTGCCGAAATGGGTTGGCATCCTGGTGGTAGTCGCCGTATTGCTGAGTGGTTGCGGCGGTGCCGATTCCTCGCTCGAGTCCGAGCAGGACAAGGCGAAGACTCCGGCCGCCGCCAGCGATGTCGACAATGCCGCACAACCTGACAGGAAGGCCCCGGCGGAACGCGAATCCGATCGTGTGCCCGCGCCGAGGCCAGCGGCTTCGGCTGACCGGGAGATGCTCGCGCAGCAGGAGCGCATCTGGTCCGAGCAGGTCGAGGACGCCGGGGAGGAGCGCGCGGATACCGCCGGCGAGTTGCAGGCGATGCGCCCGGCCGCGTCGGAGACGAGCGTGGACGAAGCGGTGCCGGATCTGGCCGAAAAGCCGGTCGATATCCCCGGCATTCCGATGGCCGAGATCCTGTTGACCGAGAACCTGGACGCAGAGAAATCGGCGGAGACGACCGAACCCGAAGAGGTGGACGCGGAGGAATTCCTTCTGATCAAGGAGGCGATTACCGAGCGCGAGGAACCCTCGGAGAATCCCAACGCCCCGGTCGAGATTGTCGAAGAAGCCCCGGCCGAAGGCGCGGCGGAGCAGGCGCCGTGCCCGGAGACCGGGCATGCCGAAGCGATCCGGAACGACGAGCGCGCCGAGGACCTGCCGCCGCCGCCGCTGATGGGCGAGACCACGGCGGCGACCCCTGTGGACGAGACCGGCGACGACGATGACGACGACGCCCTTGCGGACCTCGCCGAAGAAGCGCTTCCCCTGCCGCCGGTGAACGACGGGGCCATCGCCGATACCGACGCCGAGGCGCGGTTGGAGACGCCGCCGCCGATGCTGGAGAAAGAGCCGGAGAAGTCGGCGGCGGAAGCCGATCAGGAGGCGGTCGAGCAGGATCTGATCGATCGGCAGAACGGTGAGGTGATCGTCGACACCGAGGCCGCCGCGAAGGCCCAGGACGCGGAGTATCGGCTGAGCGAGGATATTCCCGGCATTCCCGAAGATCTGCTCCGCGCGATTCCCGGCGCCGAGATCGAGGACGCGCCGGCACGGGCGGATGACGCCGCAGGGGATGCGGTCGAGGACGTGCCCGGCCTCGAAGACGACCCGCTGCTGGCGGAGCTGCTGCGCATCGACGAGGAAGACGACTTCATCGCCGACGGCGACGACCCCGCCGCGCCGGAAGCCGATGGCGAGGGCGACGCGGAGGGCGAGGGCGAAACGGAGGCCGAGGGCGAAACGACCGCGCCGACGCCGGGGACGCCCGCAGCGGAAGCGATGGAGGAGGATGTCGTCGAGGGCGAGATTGTCGACGGCGAATTCGTCGAGACCGACGCCGAGGCCGAGGCCGCCGAGAAAGCCGAGGAAGAGAAGCCCAAGGAACCCATGACCGAAGAGCAGAAGCGCGCGGCCGAACTCGAGCGCATGTTCATCATTACCGAGCGCGCGCGCATACTCGAGGCGCGGACCAAGTACAAATCCGCGCAGCAGTTCTTCGATCAGGGACAGTTCGATCAGGCGCGGCAGTTGCTGGAAGAATCGCTGCGGCTGAATCCCGAGTTGGCGGAGGCGCGCGATTTGCTGCGCCGCACGCGCCAGATGCTCGGCCGTCCCGAGAGCGGCGACGACATCGATGCCGCGCTCGACAAGGTCACCAACATGACCAGCCACATGCTGACCGAACTCAAGCTGCGGATCGAGAAGCAGCTCAACGAGGCGGAGAGCAACTTCCTCTCCGCGCGCAACCCGAGTTCCGCGCGCAAGGCGCTCGACCGCGCCAGCCAGATCGCCCAGGGCAAGGAGGAGCTGGAGTCCGCGCTGGAACTGATCCGGGACGCCCAGCAGCTCAGCCAGAGCGCGAGCTTCCCCCACGATACCGAGCAACGCCTCGATTTGCGGGCGAAGGCGCTCCGGGCGCAGGTGCTCAAGCTGCAACGCGAATTGACTCTCGAGCTGGAGACGATCAAGCGCCAGCGTGCCTACGAGGCCAGACGCGAAGCGCGTCGGGAGAGCAACGAGCAACTCAAGAAACGCCTGGACAGCCTGTTCGAGAGCGCGGAGTTCTACCACAAGCGCAAGGAATACGGCAAAGCCATCGAGTTGATCGAGAAGATCATCGAGATCGATCCGAACATCCAGAAGGCCAAGAATCTGCGCCAGAGTTACCGCAATTCCGGGTACAACAAGAACCAGCGCGACATCGATCAGGAGATGGAGAATTCTGAGGTCAACTGGGCGCAGGACATCGAGCAGGCCCGCATCCTGCCGCGCGAACTGGTGATCTATCCGAAGGACTGGGATCAGATCCGCATGCGCTCGGCACGGCGGCGCGTGGAGACGGACATGAGCGCCGAGGAACGGCGTATCCTCGACCGGCTCGACAGTCAGATCACCTCCACGGCGTACGAGGGCGTGGCGTTGAGCATCGTCATCGACCAGATGCAGCATCGCTGCGGCGTCAATATCGTTCTCGATCAGGAGGTGGAAGGCGAAACGCCGATCGATCTGACGATGCGCGACGTGAGTTACCTGCGGGTCCTGGAGTGGCTCATGGAGCTGTACCGGCTGGACTACCGCATCGAGCACCAGGCCATCTATATCCAGCCCGCCGGCCGGGCCGGGCGGGACGTGATCCTGCAGTTGTACCCGGTGGCGGACCTGCTGCGGTTGCCGCGCGACTTCTCGGCGCCTTCGATCGAGAGCGACATCTGGGGCGACGACGACGACGACGATTTCGGTGTCGACGCGGAACCGGTGAATCTCGTGGACCGGATCCAGGAGGTGATCGACCCGGAGAGCTGGGAAGACGACCGCACCTCCATCGATATGTGGCAAGAGAACCTGATGATCATGCAGACGCCGGAGGTTCACCAGAAGGTCGCGCAATACATGAAGCTCTTGCGCGAGGCGGCGAAGCAGCAGGTGCTGGTGGAAGGGCGCTTCCTGCGCGTCGACGACGAGTTCTACGAATCGATCGGCGTCTCGTGGGATCTGTTCACGTGGGAGCGGCGCCAGAACCGCGAGGTGCGCACCGGCATGACGGTGCGGCCGGGCAACAACATGGCGCGCTCCAATAATCTGATCGAGACGGCGAATAACGCATTGCGGCAGCCGTACGGCTTGATCACGCGCCTGGCGCGCACGGTCAACGCCAACGCCCGTTTCGACGCGCACTACAACCCGAATCTGCCGCCCACGCCGAGCGTCGCGAACGCGACGGGCGCTACCACGGCGCTGAACAACAGCTTCCAGAATCCCGGCGGCGTGATCGCGCTGCCGATCCTGAAAGGCTACCAGATCGGCGCCGTGCTGGATGCCGCGCAGATGAACCGGCAGGGATCGCTCATGCACAATCCGCGCCTGCTGGTGGCCAATGGCAAGAATGCCTACGTCATCGTGCGCGTGACCTCCAACTACATCACCAATTACACCGTGCAGGGCATCTACGTCCAGCCGGAGATCGGGCAGTTCGTCCAGGGCGTGACCTGGGACGTGCGGCCGGTCATCAGCTTCGACCGCAAGTACATTACCGTGCGCATGCGGCCGCGGTTGGAGACGCTGCTGGGGCAGGCCGAAGAGCGGCGGCGCGTGACCACGCACCCGGGCGACGACACCAATATCGTGATCTGGGAGATTCCGATCATGTGGCGCACGACCGAGGTGATCGACTACGAGACCAACGCGACCGTGCCCGACGGCGGTACAGTTTTGATCGGTGGCGAGATCCGCGACAACCGGACCGAGAGCGTCAGCGGCATCCCGGTGCTCTCGAGCCTGCCGGGGTTGGGGCGGCTTTTCCGGACCGAGCGCTCTTCGCGCACCGGCCAGAACCGGGTGATCATGCTGTCGGCGAGGATCGTCGAACTGCAGGATTGATCGTACCCTTCCGGCGCCGTCTTCGGGAGACGGGCGGCCGGGGAGAAAGGAGAGGCGGGAAATGAGTGTGCGCCTGAACAGAAGGCTGGTTGCCGTTCTCGTCGTCGGCGGGTGGCTCGTCGCGTCGAGTTGGTTCGCGAGCGGACTCTCGCGCGCGGGCGAACCGGCGGAGGACGACGGCAAGATCAAGGAAGACCTGCGCGACCAGATCGAACAGGAACTGCTCAAGGCGGAGTTGCGCAAAGAGGAGCGCATGCGTCGCAGCCTCGTGCTCACGGAGAAAGGCAAGAAGTATCTCCAGACGCAACGCTACGAGCTGGCGCGCGACACGTTCAAGGAGGCGATGCTGCTCGATGCGGAGAACGAGCAGGCGCGCATGGGCTACAAGGAGGCCATGCAGTATCTCGCCGCCGATCCCGAGGCCGCCATCATCGAACGGCTGCAACAGCAGGCCGCGATCGAACAGAAATCCAGCATTGCCGAGGCCGAGCAGAAGCTGGCCCAGGTGCGCGAACGGGTCGAGAAAGCCTTTCAGCCGGTCCGCAGCGAGGTGCTGGAGGCGCGCGCGGATCAGATCTCGCGTTATCTGACGCTGCTCGACGAGGCCCAGACGGCGTTGACGCAGGCGGAGTTGCGCGTGACCAGTATCAGCGCCACCGTCGACGTGCAGGCCTACGAGGGCGAGATCCAGGAGTTGCGCACGCGGGTGCGGACGCGGATCCCGGAATTGCAGGACCAGTTGAAGACGATCCAGCAAGAGGCGGCGCTGCGCGCGCAGGAACGGCAGAAGAAGATGATCCAGGAGATCGAGGAGCGCAAGCAGAAGATGATGCTCGATCGCGCGCAGGAGTTCTCCGATCTGCAGCAATACAAGAGCGCCGAGAAGATCATCGAAGAAGTGCAGCGGATGAATCCAGGCGACGATCGTCTCGAGCAATTGCTGCGCGAGGTGCAGCGACTCCACCGGATCAAGCGTTGGGAGGTGATCCGCGACCGCATCTCCGAACGCCGCCGGCTCTCGATGCAGAACATCGAGCGCGCCACCATCGCCGAGGTCAGCCCCGAGCAGCGGATCCGCTATCCGCGCGACTGGGACGCCCTGATCCGCAAGCGCCAGCTCGACAAGGAAAAGGGCGAGATGGTCGACGAGCCCACGCGGGAAGTGCTCCAGAAGCTGGGGCAGGCCATCGACGTGACGTTCGACGCCAACCGACTCACGGAGGTGATCAGTTTCCTCCGCACCCGGACGAATATCGATATCCTGATCGACAACACGCTCGACGAAGACGTGCGCGAGCAGGAGGTGTCGCTCAGCTTCCAGAACACGCGGGTGGAAAACATCCTCTACTGGATCATGCGCCAGACCGGCCTGGCCTACGATATCCGGCGCGGCGCGATCTTCATCACCGAGCCTGATCGACTGCGCGGCGCCATCGAGACCGAAGTTTACGACGTGCGCGACATCGCGTTCGCCGTGGCCGACGCCTCGCCCATGCCGGCCGAGGACGACGACGACGACGATTTCGTCGACGACGATTTCGACGACATGGACAGGATTTTTCTCGACGAGATCGTCCGCCGCGTGCTGTCCGAGGACTTCATGAGCGACGACGCGGAAGTCATTTTCGAGGAAGGCAGCGGCATGCTCACCGTCCGCAACACCCCCGACGCGCATCGGCGCCTCAAGGAGTTGCTGGGCAAGTTGCGGGCGGCGCAGGCCATCCAGGTGTCCGTCTCGGCACGCTTCCTGACCCTGCGGGACGATTTCTGGGAAGAGTTCAGTTCCGATTTCTACGACTTCAACAACTATTACACCCCGGCACTCGAATTCGGGGTCTCGGACAACTCGCCGGTCAAGTGGGGGGCGATGAACAACGCCATGGGCCGTCACTTGGGCGGCGCGCCGGACGTGCCCGACTTCCTGGGGCCCACGCAGGTCGGGAAGACCGCCTTCGAACTCAACGACGGCGGCACACCGGGCATACCCTCGCTCGGAGACGCACAACACTGGGGGAACCGGCTCTTCGATCCGGGGCGGCATTTCAACGATCTGCGCGGCACGATGACCAACGGCATCTTCTCCGGCACCGGCCTGGTCTCGACCCTGGGTCAGAACCTGGGCGGCGGCCAGAACTTCGGCGACGACGCGGGCTTCATGTTCCACGTCAAGCAGACCGGCTGGCTCGGGCCGCTGCAGAGCCAGTGGTTCATCCGGGCGGTGCGGATGTCGCAGAAAGCGGACCTGATGTTCACGCCGCACCTGGTGACGTACAACAACCGGTACGCGTGGATCCGGATCAAACGGCATATCCAGTATATCTATACGTGGCGCCGCGCGGCTGCCGGCGAAGGCCTGGAGATGGTGCGGCAATGGCTGCATCTGGGCTCTTCGCTCGAAGTCCGGCCGACGGTGAGTGCGGACAAGAAATACATCACCGTGGACATCTATCCCCGGATCGAGGACCTGAACCCGCCCGGACAGGGCGCGACGGAGGTGCCGTCACAGGACAGGCGGGTCATGCAAGAGTTCTTCATGACGCCGTTCGGGCCGCAGCTGGTCGCCACGTATCCGATCGAATTGCCGCAGATATTCTACCACGATACGCACACCGTGGCGATCGTGCCCGACGGCGGGGCGGTGCTGCTGAACGGCCTGGGTATCAACATCAACCTGCGCCAGCGCCGCGGCGTGCCCCTGCTGCAAGATTTGCCGATGGTCGGCAACATCTTCAGCAACCGGGCCTATCAGAAAGAGAAACGCAATTACAATGTGCTGCTCAACGCGCGCATGATCCTGCTGGACGAAGAAGAAGCCAAACAGACGCGGGCTCCGTAACCGTCTGCTGGAACGACGAAATTTTTCCTGGCCGGTTCCTTCGGGAGCCGGTCGTTTTTTTTGTCGGGAAATACCGGATTTTGCGGCACGCCAAATTCCCGCGGTTTGACGGGATTTTCCCTTGGCATATTTATGAATATGAGGTTAGAATCGAATTGTGATTCAGAGGGAAATTTGAATGTCAAATTCCTGCCGTACAAAACAACGAACCTTTAATGCTTAGCGACGTTCTTACCTCATACAACGGATTCCGCGCGCTGCAGCCGGACTGGCGATGGATTGGCAGACACGGGATCGCTAATTTTTTCCGGAGGATTTGCCCATGACTCCCCGCCGCATATCTGGTTGGACGAGTTTCGTCTTGATGTTCCTGGCCTGCTTCGCTACCGACGCGATGGCCGCCGGCCTGGCGCCCGAGAAGGAGGTGCCGCCGGAGACGATCGACCCGCCGGAGGATCTGAGCGACGAGAACAAGGCCAAGGCCAAGACGTTGCTGCCGCAGATCGAACGGGCGAAACAGAAGTTGGAAGAGGTGAAGGCCACCCACGAGGAATTCGAAAAGGTGATCGAACCTCTGATCAAGGCCAAGGATGAGGCGGAGAAAAAGATCCAGAAGAAGAGCGCGCTTCTCAATCAACTCGATAAACTTAAGTCGGACGCCAAGAGCAAGAACGAGCAGAACGCGGCGAAAGCGAAGGCCCAGCTCGCCAAGTACAATGGCATCATCAAGGAAATCAACGAGCAGATCGGCGACAAATACAGCAGCAGGTATATCAAGAACTACCGCGCGGCGAACAGGAAATTGGGAACGATCCAGAAGCGCAAGGCCGATTCCCTCAAGGAACTCAAGAATCGCGGCTTGTCGGGCGACGCCTACAAAGAGGCGACCAAGAGTGTCGATAAAGCCTTCGAAGGTCAGATCGAGGACGCCCAAAAGGAGGTGAAGGATGCGCAGGAAGATCTCAAGGAACAGGACGAGAAGTTCGTCCGGAAAGCGGCCGAGGCCCTGGCGCAACGGTCGCGCGAGCGGAAGCAGCTCGCCGACGCGGTCGCGGAGGCAGAGCGGAAGCTGTCGAACCTGCGCAGCCAACTGAGCATCGCCTACGGCCTGCTGACGACCGAACAGATGCTGCAGCAGGGCGGTCAGGTAGACGTCGAGGCGCTCTTCAACACCAAGACCGCCGATACCGACTGGCTGGACGAGGAGGCGATGCTGGTGCAGGCGCTGGGCAACGAGGGATACGACAACCTGGCGCAGCAGTACCTCTCGATTATCAAGGACGGCACCGACCTCGAGGGCAAGCCCCTCAGCATGGATCACAAGAACTATCTCGACAAGATGGCCGCGCAGCTGATCGCCAGCCGGGTCAAGCGCGTCGACGCCATGTCCGAGAAACTGGAGCTCTCGGAGGACGCGATCAAGCTGTACAAGAACGTTCTCGCCTCGCTGAAGGAGGGGAGCGCGCTCCACGACGAGGCCACCGTCGGCCTGGTGGATATCTATTTCGATCTGGCCGACCACATCGGCCGCATCGCGCTGCGCGAGGCGAGGGTGCTGGGCGTGGGCTACCGCCCGCCCAGCGTCACCAACCTGGCGGCCGTACGCAAGGCCCAGCCCGACTTCGACGAGGCGGGCGAGGAGATCGAAGGCTCGCTCGAGCGCAACCAGAGGAAGCTCGATGAGGAGATACGGCGCCTGAAGGAGCAGCAGGAGAAGGCGCTCAAGGAGTACAATGAGCGCCTCAAGGAGGAGGATGAGGCCCGCAAGGCCGGCGAGATGACGCCGAAGATGTGGAACGACCGGGCGTTGCGCATGGCCAGCAAGTACTACAAGGACGGCATGGAAAAGGCCCGCCCGCTCTGGGAAAAGTGGATGGGCATCTACGACACCCTGGTCTGGGAGTTCGTCGACGCGCGCGAGATGGAGGACCAGGCGCGGATGCAGGAGCTGCTGAAGCCGCTCAATATCATCGCCCCGAAAAAGGTGGACCTGCAGCACAAGATGGAGCTCGCCTACGCCACCTGGCCGGGCTATTACGGGCTGCTCAATTCCGATCGCGTGGAGGTCGCCAAGCAAGCCATCAACATGCTCGGGATGAACATGGAGGATTACATGTCGGTCTGGCCCGCCGACAAACAGCATTATTCCTACTGGATGGTCATGGAGAGCTACGTCCCGGTGGACATGTGGGCCAAGGACTGGGAAGGAAAGCCCCGGCCGCGCGTCATGCCGATTCCCGAGGACGAGGGACTGACCGAGGAAGAGATCGCCTACGAGAAGACCAATCTCGAGCGCTTCTTCTACCCGTCCGATCGCATTCAGAAGATCTTCGAGTGGTATATTCACGCCGGCGTCGACGGCCCGGTCGGCGACGACTTCGTGCAGAAATGGCGCATCCGCGCGCTCTTTTACCAAGCGATGGCGCTGAGCAACTGCACCAAGCTCCACTTCGCCCTGGCCGAAGCGGAGCCGGATCCGCAGAAGAAGGAGCAACTTCTCGCCTACGCCCGTGAAGTCCAGGCCGTGGCCGAGAAGTGGATCGCAGAGGCGGCCAAGCCCAGTTCGATCATCGGCGAGGTGCCAGAGGTGATCCGTTTCAAGACGCTGCTCGAGATCGGCGTCGACTACTCGCTCTTCATGGCCGAGCGCGCCAAGAAAGCAGGGGACATGGAGGAGGCCGGCGAGTGGGTCGACAAGGCCCTCGAACAGTGCACGCCGGTGCAGAACAGCTCCAACGGCGCCTGGCGCGAGACGGCGAAGATCTACCTCGTCAATATCACCAAGTTCGGCGAGAAGGAGGGCCTCGAAGTCGGCCAGGGCGTGGGGTTGATTCTGGCCAAGGCCGAGGAGACCTTGCGCGACGCCTACACGACTCGCGACCCGCGCAAGAGCCACGAACTCTTCCGCGAGGCGGGGGATCTGTACCAGGACGCGCTGGACCGCGTGCGCAACTACGGCGACAAGACGCGGCGCGACTCGGTGCTGCCCAAGGCGCTCTACAACCTCGGCATCTGCGCGATCAAGACCGAGCAGTATCGCCTGGCCTATCTGGCCAACCACGCCATAACGCGCGAGTTCCGTCCGACGGCCTATCCCCCGGACATCTACGGCGGGGCGAAGAAGTATTACCCCAAGGCGGCCGCGCACCTGCAATACGCCGCGTTCAGCAAAATGAATCAGTCGAACGACCGTTTCGACCAGGAGCTCTATGTCCAGGCGCTCCAGGAGAACGTCTACGCCAACCCGAGCGAGGACGGCACCGAGTACGTCCAGTTGATCAATACGCTCAAGTCGATGGGCGAGTACGAAGCCGCCACGGAATTCATCGAGTCGGTGCCGAAGGACAACCCGTATTTCCGCATCACCAAGCTCATGGCCGCGGGCATCCACAAGACGCTGATGGACAGGGCGGTGAGGAAGCTCGAGCGCGCGGAAGAGAAGCTTGCCCCGCCGGAAGAGGAAGACGAGAAGAAGAAGCCGCTTTCGGAGGAGGAGCGCCAGGAACTGGAGAAGAAAGCGGAGACCTTGAAAGGGGAGATCGCCAAGCAGCGCCGGGCGGCGAAGGGGTACGCCAAGCTCTTCATCAAGCTGCATATGGAGGCGCTGAAGCAGTGGCAGGAGGACGAGGCCAACGGGATCCTCGTCTCCGACGCGATCAAGAACGTGCGCGGGCAGGAGCGGAAGAACCTGCTCAACGCCATGCTTATCCCGATCTCCCTGGCGATGGCCGAGGGCAAGTACGCCGAGGCGATTCCGCTCTGCCGGCAGTTCATCCAGCAGGTGCCGGAGCAGACGTCGGTGCCGGAGACTGATCGCAAGACGTTCCTCGCCCAGGGGTATTGGCTTCAGGTGGTCTCGCAGTACGAACTCGTCGACTACGAGAAGGACGAGTTCGCCAAGGCCGAGGAGAATCTGAAAGCCACCGCCGCCATCCGCGACAAGCTCGTCGCCGCCGACGAGGAGCGCCAGTTCTTCAGCGACAGCGCGCTGATGCTCGGCAACGGGTACATGACCCTGGCCAACCGCACCGCGCGCCAGCTCAAGCAGCTCAAGGCCGAGGGCGAGCCGACGGCGGCCGTGGAGCAGCAGGACGCGAAGTACCGCCGCCAGGCGGTCGACCTCTTCGCCCTGGCCGAGGAGGTGATCTATCTCAAGCCCAGCCTGGCGGTGCTGATCGGCAAGACCTACACCGACCAGGAGCTGTACGAGCGCGCCGAGAACGTGTTGCGCCGGGTGATTCACTTCTGGAGCGAGTCGCTCTTCACCCCCGACAGCCTGATGCAGGGGAAGAAGACCTTCGACGATCTGAAGAGCGCGGAGGTCAACGATGTTGTCAAGGACAATGCCGGCGTCTTCGGACCGGGGAAGGTCACCGGCGCGGAGAACGTCGAGGTCGCCGTGGCCGCGCTCAACGCGATGATCCAGTCGACCGAGTACGAGAAGAACAAGGACGCTCTGCGCGGCATGCAGGCCGCGCTGGAGGAGTTCTACTTCAACCAGCCCGAGGAGCTGGCGCGTGTCGAGGAGGCCAAGCGCCTCATGGACTGGATCGACATCGCCGGCGCCGACGCCGAACTGGGCGAGCACCGTCACCGGCTCAACCGGATCCTGGTGGAGTTCGTCTTCCCGCAGGTGCTTTTCCGGACCGAGCCGCTGCCGCTCATGCCGCCGCGCCCTGCGTACGACAAGATCGTCAAAGCGCTGAGCACGTCGACGGCCTATCGCGACGACGAGGGGCGGAAGAAGCAGGCGCTGCTGCTGGCGATGATGCAGCCCAAGGAGATCAAGGGGCGGCGCCTGGGGAACATCATCTTCGGCAAGACGATCGGCAAGGAGCATCAGCCGGGTTACAAGGACGAACTGGAGGCGTCGTTCGAGAACGCCACCGACCAGAATACGAAGCAGCGCCTGGCGCTGATCCTGCAGGGGCTGAAGATGCCGCTGGAGGACCTGCTCTACGGCCGGCCCAACCCCAAGACCGGGCAGATCGAGATGCGCGACTACAACCGCGCCGCCCAGGCGGTGAAGATGCTCATCAATGTCGACCGCAACATCCTGCCCACCGCCGGCGTGGACCTGCCGATCAAGAAGGACCTGAAGCAACTGCTCGAGGCGCTGGAGTTGCAGGCGACGCTGCTGCTGGCGAAGAAGAGCTACGCCCGTTCGATGGTCATGAACGGCAAGTTCGAGCAGGCGCTGGCCTACGTCCAGACGATGGCCGAGTTCTTCCCGGACGACCCGTCGATCAAGCTGGACCTGGGGCGCGTGCTGACGGCGATGGCCGCTGGCGACCGCGCCAACCCGCGTCCCTACGACGCCAAGGCGGCGCAGCTTTTCATGGAGGCGCGGTTCACGATCATCGACATCATCAACCGCAGCAAACCCGGAAGCGAGGTCTACTGGCTGGGCTGGAACGAGTCCTTCTACAACCAGACCCAGGAGGTGCTCTCGCGCAACCGCTCCGGCGAGGCCGGCAAGGAGCGACCGGAATTCGAGATCGAGCAGGTTCACAGGGGCAAGACGATGAAGGTGAAGCGCACAGCCCCCGATTACATCCGGCAGGGCGACAAACTGATCATCGACATCGAGCGCACGCTCGCGCTGGATAATCCCCCGCCGCCGCCGTGGCTGGTCGAGGATATCGAGGATTACAAGGCGCAGCTCAACGAGGTCGGCTTCCCGACCGAGGAGGCGCAGAAGAAGTCCGCGGAGGCGAAGGCGCTGCTCGAAAAGGTCTCGGACGAACCGATCGAGGACAAGCTCAAAATGCGGCGCGAAGCCGAGGAACGAGCCCGGGAGGCTGCCGAAGACGGTGAAGGCGACGCTGCGGACGAAATCGGCGAAACCGGCGCCGAGAAGCCGGCAGTGGGCGCGGACGAAGCCGGCGGTGATATCGTGACAGAGGAGGACGCCGCGGACGCCGCGGACGAAGCGGCCGACGAAGGCCCTGAGGCCGACGAGGACGAGGCAGACGAAATCGAAGAAGCCGAAGAAGCCCCCGCGCCCGGCGCCTGAGCCGCGAGCGGGATACCGGAGCGATCAGCCACCCAGAGGAGGATAAAACGAAATGAGGCGTATCGAAATACATGCGGGCCGCTCGGGACTGGTCGCGGTGCTGGCGGCGTGCCTGGCCTGGTTGCCGGGCGTGCGGGCGGCCGAGAAGGAGGACAAAGGCCTCTCCGATCCGCGGAAGGTCGGGCGAGTGATGCAGCGAAAAGCGGACTACATCAAGTTCGAGAACCGCGGCCGCATCCAGGCCGGTCCGGTCAAGATTCTCAAGGACAACTACGCCGGCGTCACCATCAAGACCAAGGGCGGCGAATACCCCATCCCGCGGAACCAGGTGTACGAAGTCTATTACGAGGGGATGGACTACATCAATTTCATCAAGGCCCTGAAGCTTTACGAGCAGGGAAGTTACCGGCAGGCGTTCAACGCCTTGCGCAACGTCGAGCGCAGCGCCGCGAACCGCCCGCAGAAGGAGGCGATCCTCCAGCACGTCCACTACTACATGGGCGAGTGTCTGCTCAAGGCGGGCGATCCGAAGGAGGCGAGCGCCTATTTCAAACGCGCGCTCTACGACGAGAACGCCGCGCACTACTTCGCCGCGCGCCTGGGGCAGGTCATGTGCCAGGAGAAGGTGGGCCGGTTGACCGACGCCGGCACGCGTTACGAAGGCCTTGCGCTCAGCGATTTCCCCAAGAAGGAGAAGCGCGCGCCCTGGGCCGACCAGTATATCTTCGACGCCAAGTTCGGCCACTTGCGTTGCCGCATCAACAACATGATCAAGCAGGACGAAGGCGGGGCGCGTCTCGAGGAGATGCTGGCGGAGCTCGAGAAGCTCAAGGCCGAGAACAAGAAGTTCGTCGACGAGAACACCGACGCGCGTTTCCTGCGCGTGCGCGCGGGGGGGCTGAAGGCGCTGGGGCGGTACCAGGAGCTGATCGACCTGCTGGATAAGCCGATCCGCAAAGCGGTCAACACCGGAGAACGCGAGCTCCTCTCGGGTATGTATATGGATCGCGCCGACGCCTACTGGGGCCTCTACGGGGCGGCCAAGAAGAACGACGCCGGCGAGGAGGAAGTCAAGAACCTGGCGACGCGGGCACGCTTCGAGTATCTGCGCGTGACGTTGACCTGCAACGTCGGCACGGAGGACTTGGCGCGCGCGTATTACCGGCTGGGCGAGCTGTTTCTCTTCTTCGAGGACGACGACTATCTGCGGCGGGCCAAGCGCAGTCTCTACAAGGCGCGCGACGCGGACGTGGCGCCGTACTCCGACCGCGCCCGGCGGCAGATCCAGGAGATCAAGAAGAAAGAAGCCGAGATGATCCAGGCCGAAGACGGCGAAGAGAAAAAGGCCGAAGATAAAGCCGACGGCGAAGGTTGACATGCACGGACAGGAGGTATCGGAGTAACGCGTGGTGGTTTCTTCCGATTGGGGGTGACGCGAGGGCGAATTTAGGCTTTTCAAGCCTCGCCGAATCATGTATAGTTTACTTCTTCCGCAGACGGACAAACCGAGCGGGGTTCCGAGATCATGATCATCAGTGAAAGGGTGTGGCTATGGTGAACGGTCGTCTGTTTCGTCTCCTGTTTTGCGTGCTGGCGCTGACCGGAGTGGGGTTCGCCGCGGTGACGGCGGTGTCGGCGCCGCAGGCGCAGTGCGGCGAGGGAACGGAACCCGCCAACGAGTTGCCCGAGGGGCCGATCGGCATGATCATCGCTTCGGGCGTCATCGGCTGGCTGATCTGCATTCTCAGTATCGTGGCCCTTGGCCTGATGATCGAAAACCTGATGGCGGTCAAGCGCGAGAAGCTGATGCCGGACGATCTGCTGGCGGATATCGAGGGCGCGCTCGACGAGGGGCAGTACGAGGAGGCGCTCGACATCTGTCAGGCCGAGGACTGCATGATGACGCGCATTCTCGGCGCGGGCCTGAGCAAGATGGCCAACGGCTTCGAGCGCATGGAAGAGGCGATGGCCGAGGAGGCCGACGCCCAGGCGACGCTGCTGCACCAGAAGCTGGGGTACCTGAACCTGATCGCCGGTACCGCGCCGATGATGGGCCTGCTGGGGACGGTGGGCGGTATGATCACGGCGTTCGGCGAGATCGCCCGCAATCCCTCGGCGACGGCGGCCGACCTCGCGGCCGGTATTTACGTGGCGCTGATGACCACGCTGCTGGGGCTGATCGTGGCGATTCCGTCCACGGTGGGCTTCACCTTCTTCCGCGGGCGCGTGGTCAAGATCCTGATGGTGATGGGGATCATCGTGGGCGAGATTCTCGACCGCTTCCGCCCCGTCCCCGAGGAAGGCGCCTAGCGACAACGATGTGCAAGGCCGCGGTTCCGCGCGGAACGGACGCGGCGAGGAGGCGGCACCATGGCCAAGAAGAAAGTACGCGGCGATCCCGCGGAAGCGAGCGAAGGCGGCGGTTTCGACATGACGCCGATGATCGACGTGACGTTCCTGCTGATCATCTTCTTCATGTGCGTGACCGAGATGGCCGA